>NZ_JBHXCQ010000011.1:0-116485 GCF_042726295.1 Oerskovia sp. NPDC060338 | reverse complement strand
GGTGGGGGGCCTCGCGGGCCCGCCGCGGGGGGCCCCCCCCCCCCCCCCCCGGGGGGGCCCCCCCCCCCCCCGGGGGGGCCCCCACGCCGGCGAGTAGGCGGGAAGGCCCGGCGGTCAGGTTGCCGGGTGGACGGCCGGACAGCACGGCGCGAAGCAGGTCGCGTCGTACGGGCGGTGGGTGGGGCCGGACCGCGTGGGTACCCAGCGACCCGCCGTGGGCGGTCAGGCCGCGTGCGTGCGCAGCGGAACGGGTTCGAGCAGCACGGGGAAGTTCACGGACCGGGCCAGGAAGCAGTGGTCGTGGGCCCGGCGGTGGACCTCGGCGACCGCCTCGTCGGTGACCTCGGGGCCGTCGTCGACGACGACGTGCGGATGCAGCGTGACGTCCGTGAACTGACCTGCGCCCGCCGACTCGACCCGCATGGTCCCGGTGACCTCGTCCGAGTACTCGCGCACGACGATCCCCGCAGCCGACGCGAGGTGCAGGAACCACAGCATGTGGCACTGCGAGAGGCTCGCGACGAACAGCTCCTCGGGGCTGTACCGGCCGGGGTCCCCCCGGAACGCCGGGTCGGCGGACCCGGGCAGCAGCGGACGGCCGGCGAGGTCGATCTCGTGGTCACGGCTGTACGCGGTGTAGGTGGTGGTTCCGGTCTGGCCTGCGCCGGTCCAGCGGACGGTCGCGGCATAGGAGTGAAGGGCGCCCATGCGGTCACCCTAGCGGCCCGAGGCCCCGGGCGTGTGACGGGCGTCACGGTGAGCGGGTGCGGTCGCAGGTCACCCGGGGTGTGGGTGGGCTGACCTAGGCTGACGGACATGGCAGATCCGTCCTCGTACCGCCCCGCCCCGGGAGAGATCCCCACGTCGCCCGGTGTCTACCGGTTCCGTGACGAGCACGGCCGTGTGATCTACGTGGGCAAGGCCAAGAACCTGCGGGCGCGTCTCGGGAGCTACTTCCAGGACCTCACGAACCTCCACTACCGGACCCAGACCATGGTGACCACGGCCGCGTCGGTCGAGTGGACGGTCGTCGGGACCGAGGTCGAGGCGCTCGCGCTCGAGTACTCGTGGATCAAGGAGTTCGACCCGCGCTTCAACGTCAAGTACCGGGACGACAAGTCCTACCCGTACCTGGCCGTGACCCTGGGCGAGCAGTTCCCCCGGGCGCAGGTCATGCGTGGCGCCAAGCGTCCCGGGACCCGGTACTTCGGCCCCTACGGGCACGCCTGGGCGATCCGCGAGACCCTCGACCTGCTGCTGCGGGTCTTTCCCGTGCGCACGTGCTCCGCGGGCGTCTTCAAGAGGGCGCGGCAGACCGGACGCCCGTGCCTGCTCGGCTACATCGACAAGTGCTCGGCACCCTGCGTGGGACGTATCAGCCCGGAGGACCATCACGCGCTCGCCGAGGACTTCTGCGACTTCATGGCCGGTGACACGGCCAAGTTCATCCGCCGGGTCGAGGCGAAGATGAAGGAGGCCGCTGCCGCGATGGAGTACGAGCAGGCGGCGCGCCTGCGTGACGACATCCTCGCGCTCGAGCGCGCCATGGAGAAGAACGCCGTGGTGCTCGGCGACGCGACCGACGCGGACATCTTCGCCCTGGCCGGCGACGAGCTCGAGGCTGCGGTCCAGGTCTTCCACGTGCGTGGAGGGCGCATCCGCGGTCAGCGCGGCTGGATCGTCGAGAAGGTCGAGGACGTGACCGACGCCGAGCTCGTCGAGCACCTCCTCCAGCAGGTCTACGGTTCGGTCGACGAGTCCTTGGGCGACTCCTCGACGCCGTCGTCGAGCATCGTGCCCCGCGAGGTGCTCGTGCCGGTCCTTCCGCCCGACACCGAGCAGGTCGTGTCCTGGCTCACCGGGCTGCGCGGCGCCAAGGTCGACGTCCGCGTGCCCCAGCGCGGAGACAAGCGCGAGCTCGCCGCCACGGTGCACAAGAACGCCGAGCACGCGCTCGCGCTGCACCGCACGCGCCGCGCGGGCGACCTGACGACGCGCAGCCAGGCGCTCCGCGAGATCCAGGAGGCCCTGGGCCTCGAGACCGCGCCGCTGCGCATCGAGTGCTACGACGTGTCCACGACGCAGGGGACCCACCAGGTCGCGTCGATGGTCGTGTTCGAGGACGGGCTCGCGCGCAAGAGCGAGTACCGCCACTTCGCGATCCGTGGGCCCGAGGGCCTGGGCGCCCGTGACGACACGGCCGCGATGCACGAGGTCATCACGCGCCGCTTCAAGCGCTACCTCGCGGACCGGTCGCAGGCCAGCGACGTGGAGATGGACCTGGGCGCCGACGACGACACCGCGCGGGACGCGGACGCCCAGGCCGCGGGGTACGTCCCGCGGTCGGGCGAGGTCGGGGCCGACGCCCCGGCCGGGCGCGCAGCACGCTTCGCCTACCCGCCGAACCTCGTGGTGGTCGACGGCGGCCCGCCCCAGGTCGCGGCCGCGGCCAGGGCGCTCGCCGAGCTCGGCATCGACGACGTCGCGCTGTGCGGGCTCGCGAAGCGCCTCGAGGAGGTGTGGCTGCCCGGTGAGGACTACCCCGTGATCCTGCAGCGCAGCTCCGAGGGCCTCTACCTGCTCCAGCGCGTCCGCGACGAGGCGCACCGCTTCGCGATCTCCTACCACCGCAAGAAGCGGGGCAAGGCCATGACCGTCTCGGTCCTGGACGACGTGCCCGGTCTCGGGCCCGCTCGCAAGAAGGCCCTCCTCACGCACTTCGGCTCGCTCAAGCGGCTGCGGGCCGCGTCCGCCGAGGAGATCGCGACCGTGCCCGGCATGGGGGCCGCGACGGCCGCGGCCGTGGTCGCCGCGCTCGGCCCCGACCAGCCGCCGGCCCCGCCCGCTCCCGAGGAGACGGGCGTACGCACCGACGACCCGCCCGCCGCCACGACCACGACCACGGTGAGCGACACCGCGTCGGCGAGCGACGCCGTCGGGCCGGGTGAATCGTCCAGGGCGGACACGCCCGGGGCGCCCCCCACCGTGAGCGGGGCCGTCCCCGCGTGACCGGCTGGCATGCTGGGAGCATGAGCACCGAACCCTCGCCGACGACCGTCCCCCAGGGAATCCCCGCGATCGAGGCGACCACCCCGGCGCCCGAGCGCTCGGACGCCGAGGTCCTCGTCATCACGGGCATGTCCGGGGCGGGGCGAACGCGTGCTGCCGCGGTCCTCGAGGACCTCGACTGGTACGTCGTGGACAACATGCCACCCAAGATGCTCGTGCCGCTCGTCGACATGATGACGCGCGCGGGGTCGAGCGTCCAGCGCATCGCCGCGGTTGTCGACGTCCGCGGCGGCGGGTTCTTCACCGACCTGCTCGACGTCCTCAAGCACCTGCGCGACGCCGGCGTCTTCTACCGCATCCTGTTCCTCGACGCGTCCGACGAGGTGCTCGTCCGACGCTACGAGCAGGTCCGTCGTCCGCACCCCCTCCAGGGAGGGGGCCGGATCCTCGACGGGATCGCCGAGGAGCGACGCCTCGTCGCGAGCGTCGAGGAGCGCGCCGACGTCGTCATCGACACCTCGGACCTCAACGTCCACGACCTGGCGCGGGAGGTCCGCGCAGCCGTGGCCGAGGGCACACCGGACGCGCTGCGGATCAACATCGTCTCGTTCGGCTTCAAGTACGGGATCCCGCTCGACGCGGACCACGTCGTCGACATGCGGTTCCTCGCGAACCCCTACTGGATCACCGAGCTGCGTCACCTGACCGGCCGCGACAAGCCCGTGCGCGACTACGTCCTGGCGCGCCCGGGAGCCCTCGAGTTCATCGACCGGTACGTGAGCGCGCTCGAGCCCGTCCTGTCCGGCTACCTCGCCGAGGAGAAGCGCTACGTGACCATCGCGGTCGGTTGCACGGGTGGCAAGCACCGCTCGGTCGCGGTCTCGGAGGAGCTCGCCAAGAAGCTCCGGGCACAGGGCCAGCGCGTGACGGTGACCGCCCGAGACCTCGGCAAGGAGTAGGCGTGACTCTCAGCAACCCCGCGGTCGTGGCGCTCGGCGGAGGCCACGGCCTGTCGGCGACGCTGTCCTCGCTGCGGCTCATGACGGACCGCATCACCGCGGTCGTGACCGTCGCGGACGACGGTGGCTCCTCCGGGAGGCTGCGTTCCGAGCTCGGCGTGCTGCCGCCGGGCGACCTCAGGATGGCGCTCGCGGCCCTGTGCGACGACTCCGAGTGGGGGCGTACCTGGAGCTCGGTCCTGCAGCACCGGTTCTCCTCGAGCGGCGACCTCGACCAGCACGCGGTCGGGAATCTGCTCATCGTGGCCCTCTGGGAGCTCCTGGACGACCCCGTGGCAGGGCTCGACTGGGTGGGCAAGCTGCTCGGGGCCCGCGGCCGGGTGCTGCCCATGGCCGCCGTGCCGCTCGGCATCGAGGCGGACGTGCGCACCGGGGACGGGCTGTCGACGATCGTGGGCCAGAGCCAGGTCGCCGTGACGCACGCACGCATCGAGCAGCTGCGCCTGGTCCCTCCCGACCCGCCCGCCTGCCCCGAGGCCGTGGAGGCCGTGCGGTCCGCGGACTGGGTGATCCTCGGTCCGGGCTCCTGGTACTCGTCGGTCATGCCACATCTGCTCGTCCCCGACCTCGCGCACGCGCTGCACGAGACCGCGGCCCGCCGCTGCGTCGTGCTCAACCTCTCGAGCGACACGGGCGAGACCTACGGCCTCACGGCGACCGACCACCTGGAGGCGCTGCACAAGCACGCGCCCGGGCTGCGGATCGACGCCGTGGTCGCCGACCCGAGCGCGGTCGAGGACATCGGGCTGCTGGCCGACGAGTCGGCGCGCATGGGTGCACGCCTCCTGCTCCGTCAGGTCGGGCGCTCCGACGGGACCCCGCGGCACGACGCGCTGCGCCTCGCCGCGGCTCTGCGGGACGTCTTCGACGGGTTCCTCGGCGACGTGGGGACGACGACGCGCTGACCGTCGCCCGCGTGGGGGAGTGCGGTCACGATCGTTGCCCGTTGATGGGAGGATGTCGCCATGGCGTTGACGGCACAGGTGAAGGACGAGCTCGCGCGACTCAAGGTGGACAAGACCTCCTGCCGCAAGGCGGAGGTCTCGGCCATGCTGCGATTCTCCGGTGGGTTGCACATCATCTCCGGTCGCATCGTGATCGAGGCCGAGCTGGACACGGCGATCGCCGCGCGTCGGCTCCGGCAGACGATCAGCGACGTGTACGGGCACACGAGCGAGCTGATCGTGGTCTCGGCCGGCGGCTTGCGCCGGGGGAGCCGGTACGTGGTGCGGGTCGTCAAGGACGGCGAGTCGCTCGCGCGTCAGACGGGCCTGCTCGACAACCGTGGTCGGCCCGTGCGCGGGTTGCCGCCGCAGGTGGTGTCGGCCGGGGTCGGCGAGGCCGAGGCCGCGTGGCGCGGCGCGTTCCTCGCGCACGGTTCGCTGACGGAGCCGGGGCGCTCGTCCGCTCTCGAGGTCACGTGCCCGGGGCCGGAGGCCGCCCTCGCCCTGGTCGGCGCTGCCCGACGCCTGGGCATCTCGGCCAAGGCGCGCGAGGTCCGCGGGGTGGACCGTGTGGTCATCCGCGACGGCGAGGCCATCAGCGCGATGCTCACGCGGCTGGGGGCCCACGAGACCGTGGTCGTCTGGGAGGAGCGGCGCCAGCGGCGCGAGGTGCGTGGCACGGCCAACCGGCTCGCGAACTTCGACGACGCCAACCTGCGGCGCTCGGCACGCGCGGCGGTCGCGGCCGGGGCCCGTGTCGAGCGGGCCTTCGAGATCCTCGGACCGGACCTGCCCGACCACCTGCGCGAGGCCGGCGAGCTGCGCCTCGCGCACAAGCAGGCGTCGCTCGAGGAGCTGGGTCAGCTGGCCGAGCCGCCGTTGACCAAGGACGCCGTCGCGGGCCGCATCCGACGCCTCCTCTCGACCGCGGACAAGCGGGCTGCGGAGCTGGGCATCCCCGACACCGAGGCCGGTCTGAGCCCGGACCTGCTCGACGTCTGAGCACCCACCCGTGGGTGGACGAGGGGCGCGCACCGGACGGTGCGCGCCCCTCGTCGTGCGCCGAGCGCCTCGCACGCCGTGGAGTGCGGTCCGGGCGGTGTGATGACGCTGGTGTGACGTGCGTCTCGGGCCTCCATCACGTTCCCACGCTTCGTGCAAGGTCGTCTCAGATCAGGTCTCAGGTCACGTGTCGGGCCGCTTTGGGTATAGGCTCGGGGATGTCAGGTGACAAAGACGTGCTCCTTCACTGAGGTCTTCGGGACCCTTTGAGTCGCAGCTGTCGCTGAGGCTCCGAGTTCCCGGGATCACGCCGTCAGGCATTCAGTGGGGGAGTACTTCGCCGTTCACCACCTACGTACGCCGTAGTACGTGATCGTTCGGCATCAACCGTGTGCGTCGGGAACACCGGCGCGCCCTGAGGAGGGCATTGTGACCATCCGCGTCGGTATCAACGGCTTCGGTCGTATCGGACGTAACTTCTTCCGCGCCATCATTGCGTCGGGGGCTGACATCGAGATCGTGGGTGTCAACGACCTCACGGACAACAAGACGCTCGCGCACCTGCTGAAGTACGACACCGTCCTGGGTCGTTTCCCGCTGAGCGTCGACTTCGACGACAACAACATCATCGTCAACGGCAAGGCCATCCGCGCCCTCGAAGAGCGCGACCCGGCGAACCTGCCCTGGGCCGAGCTCGGTGCGGACATCGTCATCGAGTCGACCGGTTTCTTCACCGACGCGACCAAGGCCAAGGCTCACCTCGAGGCCGGCGCCAAGAAGGTCATCATCTCCGCTCCGGCGAAGAACGAGGACGGCACGTTCGTCGTCGGCGTGAACCACGAGCAGTACGACCCCGCGACGCAGCACATCATCTCCAACGCGTCGTGCACCACGAACTGCCTCGCCCCGCTGGCCAAGGCGCTCAACGACGCGATCGGGATCGAGAACGGTCTCATGACCACGATCCACGCGTACACGGGTGACCAGAACCTGCAGGACGGCCCCCACAAGGACCTGCGTCGCGCCCGTGCGGCCGCGCAGAACATCGTCCCCACCTCGACCGGTGCGGCCAAGGCCGTCTCCCTCGTGCTCCCCGAGCTCAAGGGCAAGCTCGACGGCTACGCGCTCCGCGTCCCCGTCATCACGGGCTCGGCCACGGACCTCACCTTCGTCGCCTCGAAGGAGGTCACGGTCGAGGAGGTCAACGCCGCGGTCAAGGCTGCTGCCGAGGGCGCGCTCAAGGGTGTTCTCGAGTACGTCGAGGACGAGATCGTGTCCTCGGACATCGTGACCAACCCGCACCAGAGCATCTTCGACTCGAAGCTGACCAAGGTCTCGGGCAACCAGGTCAAGGTCGTCTCCTGGTACGACAACGAGTGGGGCTACTCGAACAGCCTCGTCGCCCTCACGCAGTACGTGGGTGTGCGTCTCTGATCTCCGTCTCTTCGACGTGAGGTGAATTCTGCGTCCGCGTGCGTGGCCGGCCCGGTTGGCCGCCCATGCACGCGGACGCAGTCATGTGTGACGTGACCTGTTTCGACCTGTTCAGACCAGGAGTGTGCTCATGAAGACCATCGACTCCCTCGGCGACCTGCGCGGCAAGCGCGTGCTCGTCCGCTCGGACTTCAACGTCCCCCTCGACGGGACGACCATCACGGACGACGGCCGCATCCGCGCCGCGCTCCCCACGCTCAAGCGTCTGACCGACGCCGGTGCGAAGGTCGTCGTGACCGCGCACCTCGGGCGTCCCAAGGGTGAGCCGGACGCCAAGTACTCCCTCGCCCCCGTCGCAGCCCGCCTCGGCGAGCTCCTCGGCGCGCCGGTGACGCTCGCTGCCGACACCGTCGGCGAGTCCGCCCGTGCCACGGTCGCCGCCCTCGGCGACGGCGAGGTCGCGCTGCTCGAGAACATCCGCTTCGACCCCCGTGAGACCTCGAAGGTCGACGCCGAGCGCGAGTCGCTCGCCGCGGACCTCGCAGCCCTCGCGGACGCGTACGTGTCGGACGGGTTCGGCGTCGTGCACCGCAAGCAGGCCTCGGTCTACGACATCGCCAAGGTGCTGCCGTCCGCGGTCGGCGAGCTCGTCCTCAAGGAGGTCGACTCCCTGAAGAAGGCGACCGAGGACCCGGCCCGCCCCTACGTCGTCGTGCTCGGCGGCTCGAAGGTCTCCGACAAGCTCGGTGTCATCGCCAACCTGCTGACCAAGGCGGACCGCCTGCTCATCGGTGGCGGCATGGTCTTCACCTTCCTCGCGGCCAAGGGCTACTCGGTGGGCAACTCGCTCCTCGAGACGGACCAGATCGAGACGGTCAAGGGCTACCTCGCGGACGCCGAGAAGGCGGGCGTCGAGATCGTCCTGCCGACCGACATCCTCGCCGCGGACTCGTTCGCCGCCGACTCGCCCTACGAGGTCGTGCCCGCGGACGCGATCCCGGACGGCAAGATCGGCCTGGACATCGGCCCCGAGTCGGCCAAGCTCTTCGCGAGCAAGATCGTCGACGCCAAGACGGTCGTCTGGAACGGCCCTGCGGGCGTCTTCGAGTTCGAGGCGTTCTCGGGCGGTACGCGTGCCGTGGCGCAGGCCCTGGTCGACGCGACCGCGAACGGCGCGTTCACGATCGTCGGTGGCGGCGACTCCGCCGCGGCCGTGCGCATCCTCGGCTTCGACGAGGCCGGATTCAGCCACATCTCGACCGGTGGCGGCGCGAGCCTGGAGTTCCTCGAGGGCAAGTCCCTCCCGGGGCTCGCAGTCCTCGAGGCCTGACCCCACCACCGCAGCCTCACGGCTCACAGAAGGTAGACACACCATGACTGATGCACGTACCCCGCTCATCGCGGGCAACTGGAAGATGAACCTGGACCACCAGGAGGCCATCCACACGGTCCAGAAGCTCGCCTGGGCCCTCAAGGACGCCAAGCACGACTTCTCGGCCGTCGAGGTCACGGTGCTCGCGCCGTACACGGACCTGCGCAGCGTCCAGACGCTGGTCGACGCCGACAAGCTCGAGCTGACCTACGGCGCGCAGGACGTCTCCCAGCACGTCTCGGGTGCCTACACGGGCGAGATCTCGCCCGTGTTCCTGAGCAAGCTGGGCGTGACCTACGTGGCGATCGGCCACTCGGAGCGTCGTCAGTACCACGGCGAGGACGACGCGCTCGTCAACGCCAAGTCGAAGGCGGCCCTTGCTCACGGCCTGATCCCGATCATCTGCGTCGGCGAGGCGCTCGAGATCCGCAAGGCGGGCGAGCAGGTCTCCTACACGCTCGCGCAGGTCGACGGCGCGCTCGAGGGCCTCTCGGCCGAGGACGCCGCCAAGGTCGTCATCGCGTACGAGCCCGTCTGGGCCATCGGCACGGGCGAGGTCGCCACCCCGCAGGACGCGCAGGAGGTCGCGGGCGCGATCCGTGCCCGTCTCGCGGAGCTCTACTCGACCGAGGTCGCCGACGCCGTGCGCGTCCTGTACGGCGGTTCGGTCAAGTCGTCGTCGATCGCCGAGCTCATGAAGGAGCAGGACGTCGACGGTGCACTGGTCGGTGGCGCGAGCCTCGACCCCGAGGAGTTCGCGAAGATCGCGCGCTTCCAGTCGCACCAGACCGGGGCCTGATTCCCCCTGCTGCCGGGTCGCGCCGCACGCGCGACCCGGCAGCGCGGCCACCGCTCGTGCGGTGGTCGCGGCCGGGCGGACCGGCGTCGGTTCCCCGCTGGACCGGGCGACGTGGCCCGCAGTGCGGAACGGTTCGTCGGAACGGCCCCTCGTCACCTACCCTTGTCCTCTGTGCCGCACCTGCACCCGCAGGTCGGTCCAGGACACCCGTGCGGTCCCTCTCGACTTCTCGACGTGGACCCAAAGAGCCAAGGACGTACTCGTGGACGCGCTGCGCATCATTCTTCAGATCCTGCTGGTCATCACCAGCGGCTTCTTGACCCTGCTCGTGCTCATGCACAAGGGCAAGGGCGGCGGCCTCTCGGACATGTTCGGTGGCGGCATCTCGAGCAGCGCCGGCAGCTCCGGCGTGGCCGAGCGCAACCTGAACCGCATCACGATCACGTTCGCCATCACCTGGACCGTCGTGATCATCCTCCTGGGGCTCATCCAGAAGGTCAGCTGACCCTCGCCGCCACGGCGGCAGGGAAGTGGAACCGGTCCGGCTCGCGGCCCGGTCGGAAGTCGGGGGAGTGAAGTCGTGGCTGGTGGCAGTGCTATCAAGGGGTCTCGCGTCGGGGCAGGCCCGCTCGGAGAGACGGAACGGGGCGACGTCGCCCCGCGCATCTGGGTTTCCTACTGGTGTGCCAACGGACACGAGACGCGCCCCAGCTTCTCCTCCGAGGTGGAGATCGTCACGCCCGAGACCTGGGACTGCCCGCGCTGCGGGCTGCCCGGCGGGCAGGACCAGGCGAACCCGCCGAGCGCGCTGCGCAACGAGCCGTACAAGACGCACCTCGCGTACGTGAAGGAGCGTCGCAGCGACGAGGACGGTGTGGCGCTCCTCGACGAGGCGCTCGCCGCTCTCCGCGCCCGTCGTAGCCGCCGCTAGCGCTCGCCGCAGCCGGTCAGCACAGCACAGCGGGGCCCGTCCGATCATCGGACGGGCCCCGCTGTGCTGTGCTGACCGGGGCCGGGACCGCCGGGCCAGCGCTCGACGGTCCCGGCCCTCAGGAGATGGTGCTGCTCGCTGCCAGGTCGACCAGCCACAGCGTGCGCTGCGTACCGACCGCGCCAGCAGCCGGCGTGGTCTCGACGGGATCCCCGGCCAGGGCGGACGCGACGGCAGGGGCCTTCTCGGCGCCCGCGGCGACGACCCAGACCTCCTGCGCTGCCTGGATCGCGGAGAACGTCAGGGACACGCGCTCGGGCGGCGGCTTGGGGGAGTCGTGGACTCCCGTCGCGGCTCCCTCGGCTGCGAGCCCTGCGTTGCCCGGGAAGAGCGACGCCACGTGCCCGTCCGGCCCCATGCCCAGCAGGAGGACGTCGAACGCGAGGTGTGCGGAGCCGTCGGGCGTGAAGCGCGAGAGCTCGTCGGCGTAGAGCGCCGCCGACTCCTCGGGGGACCCGACGCCCTCGCCCGGCGCAGCCATGACGTGCACGTTCTGCGCGGGAAGGGTCGGCAGGTGGTCGAGGAGGGCCTCGCGTGCCTGCGTCTCGTTGCGCTCGGGGTCGCCCGTCGGCAGGAAGCGCTCGTCGCCCCACCACACGTGCACGCCGGTCCAGTCGACCGCGTCGCGCACGGGGTGCGCGGCGACGGCCGCGAGCGAACGGATGCCGACCGTCCCGCCCGTGAGGACGACGTGGACGGGCGTGCGCACGGACTGGATGTCGAGGATGCGGGTCAGCAGGCGCGAGGCGACGGCCTCGGCGAGCACGCCCGCGTCGGGGTGCACGACGACGAGGCGCGCCCCGTGCGCGCGGGCCTCGGTCCCCGCGTCGGTCGTCATTCGCCGATCCTTGCCAGGCCCTTGGTGAGGACCTCGCCGTAGACCTCGTCCGGGTCCAGCCGGCGCAGCTCCTCGGTGAGGCACTCCTCGAGCTGGCGCAGCGGCAGCGAGATGCGCCGGTCCGGCTGGCCGGGCTGCGTCAGGGTCACGATGCGCCCGTCCGGTCGGGACAGGACGACGGCGCCGCCCTTGCGCTCGAGGGTCACCTTCGTGATCCCCTCGACCCCGCGCCGACGGACGAGCCGGACCGGGCACCGGAGCTGCTGGGCCAGCCACGCCGCGAGGATGTCGACCGAGGGGTGGTGCTCCTCGCCCTCGACCTCCACGGCCGTCACGGACTCGTAGGGCGGCTGGTCGAGCGCGGCCGCGATGAGCCCGCGCCACAGGGTCACGCGCGTCCACGCGAGGTCGGTGTCTCCCGGGTGATGGCTCTTGCTCAGGTGCTGGAGCGTCTGGAGGGACTTGCCCGCGTTGACGGCGTCGGTGATGCGACGGTGGGCCATCTGGCCGACGGGGTCCGCCGAGGGGTTGTCGGGCGTCTCGCGGGGCCACCAGGCGACGATCGGGGCGTCGGGGAGCAGGAGCGGCATCACGAGGGTGTCGGTGTGCGCGACGAGCGGGCCCGAGGGGCGCAGGATGATGACCTCGCTGGCCCCCGCGTCACCGCCGATGCGGATCTGGGCGTCGAGGCGCGCCGTCGAGCGCTTGTTGGCCGGCGCGACGACCACGACGCGGCAGGGGTGCTCGCGCGAGGCGCCGTTGGCGGCGGCGACCGCGTCCTCGACGTCGGCCTCCTCGGCCAGGACCACGAGGGTCAGGACACGCCCGAGGGCGACCGCGCCACCCTCGTCACGCAGCTTCACGAGGCGCTTGTTGACCGCATTGGTCGTCGTCTCGGGGAGATCGATGATCATGAGGTGGGGCTCCAGTTCGAGGTCCGGGCGGAGGTCCGGGGCAGGCGGGAGATCGGTGCGGTCGCGGTCACGGACGCCGCCACGTGCGACCGTCGCGGGCCATCATGTCGTCGGCCGAGGCCGGGCCCCACGTGCCGGAGCGGTACGGTTCCGGGGCGCCCTTGGACTCCCAGAACGCCGTGATCGGGTCGAGGATCTTCCAGGACAGCTCGACCTCCTCGTGGCTCGGGAAGAGCGGCGGGTCGCCCAGGAGGACGTCGAGGATCAGACGCTCGTAGGCCTCGGGGGAGGACTCGGTGAAGGCGTGGCCGTAGCCGAAGTCCATGGTGACGTCCCGGACCTCCATCGCGGTCCCGGGGACCTTGGCGCCGAACCGGATCGTGACGCCCTCGTCGGGCTGGACCCGGATCACGAGCGCGTTCTTGCCGAGCTCGGACGTGGCCGACGACTCGAACGGCAGGTGCGGCGCCGACTTGAACACGACGGCGATCTCCGTGACGCGACGGCCCAGGCGCTTGCCCGTGCGCAGGTAGAACGGCACCCCGGCCCAGCGGCGGTTGTCGATGTCGACGCGGATCGCGGCGAACGTCTCGGTCGTGGACTCGGGCGAGATGCCGTCCTCCTCGAGGTACCCCACGACCTCCTCGCCGCCCTGCCACCCGGCCGAGTACTGGCCGCGCGAGGTGTGGCGTCCCAGGTCGCGCGGAAGACGCACGGCCGAGAGCACCTTGAGCTTCTCGGCGCGCAGCGACTCGGCGTCGAACGAGACGGGCTCCTCCATCGCGGTGAGCGCGAGCAGCTGGATGAGGTGGTTCTGGATGACGTCGCGCGCCGCGCCGATCCCGTCGTAGTACCCCGCGCGGCCGCCGATGCCGATGTCCTCGGCCATGGTGATCTGGACGTGGTCGACGTAGTTCGCGTTCCAGATGGGTTCGTAGAGCTGGTTCGCGAACCGCAGCGCCAGCATGTTCTGGACGGTCTCCTTGCCCAGGTAGTGGTCGATGCGGAAGACCGAGTCCGGCGAGAACACCTTGGAGACGACGTCGTTGAGCTCGCGCGCGCTCGTCAGGTCGTGGCCGAACGGCTTCTCGATGACCACGCGGCGCCACGCGTCCTCGCCCGAGCGCGAGAGCCCGGAGCGCGAGAGCTGCTCGCAGACCAGGGGGAACGCGCTCGGGGGGACCGAGAGGTAGAACGCGTGGTTGCCGCCCGTGCCGCGCTCCTTGTCGAGCTCCTCGACCGTGGTGCGCAGACGCTCGAAGGCCTGCTCGTCGTCGAACTCGCCCTGGACGAACCGGATGCCTTCGGCGAGCTGCTTCCAGGTCGCCTCGCGGAACGGGGTGCGCGCGTACTGCTCGACGGCGTCCCGCACGACCTTGGCGAAGTCCTGGTCCTCCCAGTCGCGGCGGGCGAAGCCCGTGAGCGCGAAGCCGGGCGGCAGGAGACCGCGGTTGGCGAGGTCGTACACGGCGGGCATGAGCTTCTTGCGGGCGAGGTCGCCCGTGACGCCGAAGATCACGAGGCCGCTGGGCCCGGCGATGCGGGGGAGTCGAAGGTCACGCGGGTCGCGCAGCGGGTTGTGCTCTGCGCTGATCTTTGCCGGTCTCAACTGATGTCACCGTTCTCGTCGGCGTGGGCTGGAATGGTCGAAAGGTCCGTCCTGCGGACCGAGGTGAAGCCTAGGTGGTACGTGAGAGGCCGTCGCGGGGCGTCCACGATCGGTGCCGCAGGGGCCGCGACAGCAGTGCCGGCACCCCCGGCGCGCAGGGAGCGTGCCCGCGTCATGCGGGTGCGCCGCCGGCCCGGGCGAGCCCGTCCGCGACGGTCGCCAGCAGGTCGGACCAGCTGGTCTCGAACTTCTCGACGCCCTCGACCTCGAGCCGCTCGGTCACCTCGGCGAGCGAGACGCCGAACGACTCGACGGTCTCGAGGACCGAGCGGGACGCGGTATAGGTGCCCGCGACGGTGTTCCCGAGGACCACACCGTGGTCCGCGAACGCGTCGAGCGTCGCCTGCGGCATCGTGTTGACGACGTCGGGGGCGATGAGCTCGTCGACGTAGAGGGTGTCGCGGTACTCGGGGTTCTTGACGCCCGTCGAGGCCCACAGGGGGCGCTGCGGGTGGGCGCCGGTCGCGGCGAGGGCACGCCAGCGGTCGCTCTGGAGGACCTGCTCGTAGGCCTCGTAGGCGAGCCGCGCGTTGGCGATCGCGGTACGTCCGCGCAGGTCGAGCGCCTCGGGCGAGCCGATCGCGGTGAGCGCCGTGTCGACCGCCGCGTCGACGCGCGAGACGAAGAAGGACGCGACGGACGCGATGTGCGTCACGTCGTGCCCGGCGGACCTCGCCTGCTCGATCCCGGACAGGAAGGCGTCCATGACGCGGCGGTAGCGCTCGAGCGAGAAGATGAGCGTCACGTTGACGCTGATGCCCTGGGCCAGGGTGCGCTCGATCGCGTCGAGGCCCTCGACCGTGGCGGGGATCTTGATGAGGACGTTGGGGCGGTCGACCGTCTGCCACAGGCGGACGGCGGTCGCGACGGTGGCGTCGGCGTCTCGCGCCAGGCGGGGGTCCACCTCGATCGAGACCCGGCCGTCGACGCCGTCGGTCGCGTCGTAGACCGGGCGCAGGACGTCGGCCGCAGCGCGCACGTCGTCCGTGGTGATGCGCTCGACCGCGGCCTCGACGTCGGTCCCGGCCGCGGCCAGCTCGGCGAGCTGGGCGTCGTAGGCGTCGCCCTTGGCGAGCGCGCCCGCGAAGATCGTGGGGTTCGTCGTGACGCCTACGACGGCTCGCGAGCCGATCAGGTCGGCGAGCCCACCGCTGCGCAGTCGTTCTCGGGAGAGGTCGTCCAACCAGATGGAGACACCTGCCTCCGACAGCTCGCGGACGGGTGCTGGTGCTGCGCTGTGGTGCACGGACACGATTCTCCCTCTCGTCGTCTGGCGGCCGTCCTCACGGACGTCCCAGGAGGGGGCGGACGGAAGCCGCCCCCTCCTGGAATCTACGGATGGTCAGCGCTGGTCGCCAGTGCCACCGACCGAGGGGATGGCCTCTCCACCCGGTGCGGCGCCCGTACGGGCCGCCTCGATGGACTCCTTGGCGGCCGAGGCGACGGCCTCCGACGTGATCCCGAACTCGCGGTAGAGGATCTTGTAGTCCGCGGACGCGCCGTAGTGCTCGAGGCTCACGGAACGGCCGGCGTCGCCGACCAGGTCGCGCCAGCCCTGGGCGATGCCCGCCTCGACCGAGACGCGGGCCTTGACGGCCGCCGGGAGCACGCTCTCGCGGTACTCGGGGCTCTGCGCGTCGAACCACTCGCGGCTGGGCAGCGAGACCACGCGGGCCGCGATGCCGTCGGCGGCGAGCTGCTCGCGCGCCTCGACCGCGAGCTGGACCTCGGAGCCCGTGCCGATGAGGATCACGTCGGGCGTGCCCTCGGTGTCGAGCAGCACGTAGCCGCCCTTCGCGGTGCCCGAGGCGTCCGCGAAGCCGTCCGTGCCGCGCGGGAACGTCGGGACGTTCTGACGGGTCAGGATGAGGCCCGCCGGGCGGTCGTCGTGCTCGAGGATCGTGCGCCACGCCCACGCGGTCTCGTTGGCGTCCGCGGGGCGCACGACGTCGAGGCCCGGGATAGCGCGCAGCGCGGCGAAGTGCTCGATGGGCTGGTGCGTGGGGCCGTCCTCGCCCAGACCGATCGAGTCGTGCGTCCAGACGAACGTCGACGGGATCTCCATGAGGGCCGCGAGGCGGACCGCGGGGCGCATGTAGTCGGAGAAGGTGAGGAACGTGCCGCCGTAGGCGCGCGTGCCGCCGTGCAGCACGATCCCGTTGAGGATCGAGCCCATGGCGTGCTCACGGATGCCGAAGTGCAGCGTGCGGCCGTACTCGTGGCCCGGGAACTTCTTGGTCGCGTGCTCGGCCGGGACGAACGACGGCTCGCCGTCCATGGTCGTGTTGTTCGAGCCCGCGAGGTCGGCCGAGCCGCCCCAGAGCTCGGGCAGGGTGTCGGCAAGCGCCGAGAGGACCTTGCCGGAGGCCGCGCGGGTCGCGACGTCCTTGCCGGCCTCGAACGTGGGGAGCGACTCGGTCCAGCCGGCCGGGAGCTCGCGGGCCGTGAGGCGCTCGAGGAGGGCGTTGCCCTCGGGGTTCGCGATCTTCCAGGCCTCGAACGCGGTGTCCCAGCGCTCGCGCAGCTCGGCACCGCGCTCGCCGACGGCGCGCGTGTAGGCGAGGACCTCGGGCGAGACGTCGAACGACTTCTCCGGGTCCAGGCCGAGCTCGACCTTGAGGCCGCGGATCTCGTCGGCGCCCATGGCCGAGCCGTGGATGCCGCCGGTGTTCTGCTTGGTGGGCGAGGGCCAGCCGATGATCGTGCGCAGCGCGATGATCGAGGGCTTGCCGGTCTCGGCCTGGGCCGCGGCGACGGCTGCTGCGAGCTCGTCGACGTTCTCCGCGTAGCCCGTGCCGCCCTGGGTCCAGTCGACCTTCTGGGTGTGCCAGCCGTAGGCCGCGTAGCGCGCGAGGACGTCCTCGGTGAACGCGATGTCGGTGTCGTCCTCGATCGAGATCTTGTTGTCGTCCCAGATCACGATGAGGTTGCCGAGCTGCTGGTGGCCCGCGAGGGACGAGGCCTCGGAGGTCACGCCCTCCTGCAGGTCGCCGTCCGAGGCGATGACGTACACGTGGTGGTCGAACGGGCTCTCGCCCGGTGCGGTCGACGGGTCGAGCAGGCCGCGCTCGCGGCGGGCCGCCATGGCCATGCCGACCGAGGAGGCGAGGCCCTGGCCGAGGGGGCCCGTGGTGATCTCGACACCGTTGGTGTGCTTGTACTCGGGGTGGCCGGGGGTCTTGGAGCCCCAGGTGCGCAGCGCCTCGATGTCCTCGATCTCCAGGCCGTAGCCGGCGAGGAAGAGCTGGAGGTAGATCGTCAGCGACGAGTGGCCCGCGGAGAGCACGAAGCGGTCGCGACCGACCCAGTGCGAGTCGGCCGGGTCGTGGCGCATGACCTTCTGGAAGAGCAGGTACGCGGCGGGAGCCAGCGAGATCGCCGTCCCAGGGTGGCCGTTGCCGACCTTCTCGACGGCGTCGGCCGCGAGAGCCTTGATGGTCTTGACAGCCTGGTCGTCCAGGGGGGACCACTCGAGGGGCTGGTTGGCAGGAACGAACGCGTTCACCGGACCTCTTTCCCGTCCGGAGTCTGCGCCCCGGATCTTCGTCGATTCAACTCGGATCAACCGTTGAACTATTCCTTCGCGCGCACCCGGTGACTCACAGGGGGACCGAGGGCGGAGCGGCGGACCGGCCGGTCGCGACGGTGCGCACCGCGAGGTCAGGTCGCCTCGGGTCGCACCAGGGCACCAGGCCGTCGGTTGCTCCGCCCAGCCTATACGTGCGCCCCGAGCGGGCACGTCGCGCGACCATCTCGTGGATTTCGGTCGGATCTCACACTTTTGTTCGGGCGGGCAGGGCGGCGCCGAGAGGACGGGCGACGTAGCATGGGACGGATGTCCAGCGGGTCGGAGCAGACACGCACCGGCTGCCGGACGACGCCCCCCAGCATTCCTCGCCAGAACGGAACACCGAAGCGCGTGCACACCACGAGCCAGGCACCGATCGACGAGACGGGTATCCCGTCTCGCCCTGCCGCGACCTCCCCGGTCGCCGGGCAGGCCCGGGTCTCCACGGACGGCCATGCCGTCGCGGGGGTCCGCAGCACGATCGGCGCGTACGTCGCCCTGACGAAGCCGCGCATCATCGAGCTCCTGCTCGTGACGACGCTGCCCACCATGATCCTTGCCCAGGGTGGGCTCCCGGACCTCTGGCTCGTCGTCAAGACGCTCGTCGGCGGCACGCTGGCGGCCGCGTCCGCCAACGTCTTCAACTGCTACATCGACCGTGACATCGACGAGCTCATGAACCGCACCAAGCGGCGCCCGCTCGTCACCGGGGAGATCTCCCCGCGCGCTGCGCTGGTCTTCGCGACCGCGCTCGGCGTGATCGCGCTCGTGTGGTTCGCGTGGCTCGTCAACGCGCCCTCGGCCTGGCTCACGTTCGCGGCCATCGCGATCTACGTCGTGGGCTACACCATGATCCTCAAGCGCCGCACGCCCCAGAACATCGTGTGGGGCGGCATCGCGGGCTGCATGCCGGTCTTCATCGGCTGGTCGGCGGTCACCGGTTCGCTCAGCTGGTCCGCGGTCGCGCTGTTCCTCGTGATCTTCTTCTGGACGCCGCCGCACTACTGGCCGCTGTCGATCAAGTTCAAGAAGGACTACGCCAACGCCGGCGTGCCGATGCTCCCTGTCGTCGCCGACAACCGCAAGGTCGCGCGCGAGATGATCGGCTACACCGTCGCGATGATCGCCTCGTCGCTCGCGCTGTGGTGGCTCGCCCCCATGACGTGGGTCTACGGCGTGGTCGCGATCGGCCTGGGCGCCTGGTTCCTGGCCCTGTGCATCACCATGCTGCGCCGCGCCAACGACCCGACCAAGGGCAAGCTCGGGGCCATGAAGGTGTTCCACGCCTCGATCACGTACCTGACCCTGCTGTTCGTCGCCGTCGCGGTCGACGTCTTCCTCCCCTTCTGACGGTCGGGCCGGGACGCACGGGATGACCGTCCGACGAGCAGCCGACGCGCGATGACGCGCGTCGCCGACGGAGAGCCCATGCTCGCCGTCGGGCCCTCGGACGGTCCCCACGCCCCTGCCGCCCCGGACGCCACGCCCCCGGCTCCACCGCTGCCCGCCGCGCTCGAGCGCGCCGTGCGCGAGTACCTCGCGCACCTCACGGTCGAGCGCGGGCTCTCCCCGAACACGGTCGCGGCCTACCGGCGCGACCTGGCCCGCTACGCCGCGTACCTCGCGGCGCGCGGCCGCACCGAGCCCGCCGAGGTGAGCGCGGCGGACGTCGCGGAGTACGTCACCACGGTCCGCACGGGGTCCGACGGCGCCGCTCTCCTCTCGCCGTCGTCGACGGCGAGGTCGCTGGCCGCGGTGCGAGGGTGGCACCGGTTCTGCGCGCTCGAGGGGCACACGGGCGCCGACCCGTCGGCCGAGGTGCGCCCGCCCGCACAGGGCAAGCGGCTGCCCAAGGCGATCTCCACCGACGAGGTCGAGGCGATCCTCGAGGCCGCCGGGGCGGGGGAGGGGCCGGGGCCGCTGCGCGACCGCGCGCTGCTCGAGCTCGTCTACTCGACGGGCGCCCGCATCTCCGAGGCCGTGAGCCTCGACGTCGACGACCTGGACCTCGAGACCGGGGCGGTGCGCCTGTTCGGCAAGGGGGGCAAGGAACGCGTGGTGCCCGTGGGCTCGTACGCGGTGCGCGCGCTCGACGCCTACCTCGTGCGGTCTCGGCCCGCGCTGGCCGCGACGGGCCGGGGCACGCCTGCGGTCTTCCTCAACACGCGCGGTGCCCGGCTGAGCCGCCAGAGCGCGTGGGCGGTGCTGCGGACCGCGGCCGAGCGCGCCGGGCTCGAGCACCCCGAGCGCATCTCGCCGCACACCCTGCGTCACTCGTTCGCGACCCACCTGCTCGCGGGCGGCGCCGACGTGCGCGTGGTCCAGGAGCTCCTGGGGCACGCCTCGGTGACGACGACCCAGATCTACACGCTCGTGACCCGGGACACGCTGCGCGAGGTGTACGCCTCGGCGCACCCGCGCGCGCTCGGCTGACGTCGCGCCGGATCGCGCCACTCCGGCGCGTGCTCGCGTCCTCGCGGGGACGCTGGGGTAGCGTGGCCGACGTGAGCAGCCAGGCCCCGAGCGAGACACAGGACGCCACCGAACCGTTCGACGCGCGCGTCGGTGCGGGACCCGGGGTCGTCGACGGCGGTGCGGACGTCGCGCCCGACAGCTTCCCGCGGGTCGATCCCGTGGGGCGCACCGTCCCCGACTTCCCCGTCCCGGAGGTGCTGCCCACGCACGGCCCCGGCCGCATCATCGCGATGTGCAACCAGAAGGGTGGGGTCGGCAAGACGACCACGACCATCAACCTGGGCGCCGCGCTGGCCGAGTACGGCCGCAGGGTCCTCCTGGTGGACTTCGACCCGCAGGGCGCCGCCTCGGTGGGCCTGGGCGTGAACCCGCACGAGCTCGACCGCACGGTCTACAACCTGCTCATGGAGCGCGGTGCGGACATCCGCGAGGTCATCGTCCCCACGAACGTCGAGAACCTGGACGTGCTCCCCGCGAACATCGACCTGTCGGCGGCCGAGGTCCAGCTCGTGGGCGAGGTCGCGCGCGAGTCCGTCCTGTCGCGGGTCCTGCGCCCCGTGCTCGACGAGTACGACGTGATCCTCGTCGACTGCCAGCCCTCGCTGGGCCTGCTCACGGTCAACGCGCTCACGGCCGCGCACGGCGTGCTCATCCCGCTCGAGTGCGAGTTCTTCGCGCTGCGCGGCGTGGCCCTGCTCGTCGAGACCATCGAGAAGGTGCGCGACCGGCTCAACCCGCGCCTCGAGATCGACGGCATCCTCGCGACCATGTTCGACTCGCGCACGCTGCACTCGCGCGAGGTCGTGGCCCGCGTGCACGAGGCCTTCGGCGACAAGCTGCTGCACACCGTGATCGGGCGGACCGTGAAGTTCCCGGACGCCTCCGTGGCCGCCGAGCCCATCACGGTGTACGCCCCGACCCACCCGGGGGCGACGGCGTACCGTCAGCTCGCCCGCGAGCTGGTCGCCCGTGGCGACGCTGCCTGACACCGTGCAGGCAACCGCCCCGGTTGCTCACGCGCAGGAGCAACCGGCGCCCCCACCGCCGAGCACGGACCGGTACGGCAACCCGGCCTTCGAGGTGCACCTCGAGAACTTCTCGGGCCCGTTCGACCTGCTGCTCTCGCTCATCGCCAAGCACAAGCTCGACATCACCGAGATCGCGCTCGCGCAGGTGACCGACGACTTCATCGCGTACATCCGCACGGCCGAACGCCTCGCGCGCGAGGCCGAGGCGGCGGCGCGCGCCGAGCGCTCGGAGGGGCACGGTCCCGACGGCGGCTCGCCCGCAGGCGCCTCGTCTCGCCGCGGGCGCGGGCGAGGCGCGCACCCCGGCTGGGACCTGGGCACCGCGAGCGAGTTCCTGCTCGTGGCCGCGACGCTCCTGGACCTCAAGGCAGCGCGCCTGCTGCCCACGGGGGACGTCGAGAGCGCCGAGGACCTCGAGCTCCTCGAGGCCCGCGACCTCCTGTTCGCCCGCCTCCTGCAGTACCGCGCGTACAAGCAGGTCTCGGCGGTCATCGCCGAGCGGCTCGCGACCGAGGGGCGACGCTTCCCGCGCGTCGTCCAGCTCGAGCCCCACCTCGCGGCCCTGCTGCCCGAGCTCGTGTGGAAGCTCGGGCCCGACCAGCTCGCGGCGCTCGCGGCCAAGGCCCTCGAACCCAAGGCGCCCCCGCCGGGGGTGTCGTTGACCCATCTGCACGCGCCCGCGGTGAGCGTGCGCGAGCAGGCGGGGATCGTCGTCGGGCACCTGCGCCGCGAGGGCGCCGCGTCCTTCCGGACGCTCGTCGCCGACGCGGGCGAGACGATCGTCGTCGTGGCCCGCTTCCTGGCCCTCCTCGAGCTCTTCCGCGAGGGGCTCGTCGCGTTCGAGCAGGTCGAGGCGCTCGGCGAGCTCACGGTCCGCTGGACCGGCGCCACGGGCGACGGGGCCACCGGCGACGACGGCGGAGCACCCGACGCGGTGCTCGGTGCCGTGCTCGACGAGGTGGGCGGTGAGTTCGACGAGCTCGACGCCCACGCGGCACCGCCCCACGACGGGGCAGGACCAGGCACGGCCGGACCACAGCATGAGTGAGGAGAGCATGACGTACGACACCGTCGACACCCCGGTCGCCCGCGCGGGCGACCAGGACGACGACCACGCGGGACCCGGATCCCCGACCGGAGGGCCCGCTGCCCCCGGCGCCGAGCCGGACGAGCCGTCGTTCGACGTCGCCCACGTCCCGGGCGGGGCGCTCGCAGCCCTCGAGGCCGTCCTGATGGTCGCCGACGAGCCGATCCCCGCGGTGCAGCTCGCCACGGCGCTCGGTCTCCCGCAGCGCGAGGTCGAGGACCTGCTCGCCGAGCTGGCGGCCGAGTACCGCGGTGAGCTCGGTGGGCGCCCCCGCGGGTTCGAGCTCCGCCAGGCCGGCGGCGGGTGGCGCGTCTACTCCGCGCCCGTGTTCGCCGACGTCGTCGGGCGCTTCCTGCTCGAGGGCCAGACCGCGCGCCTGACGCAGGCCGCTTTGGAGACCCTCGCCGTCATCGCGTACCGTCAACCGGTCACGCGCGGCCAGATCTCGGCCGTGCGCGGCGTGAACGTGGACGGCGTCGTACGGACGCTGACGACCCGCGGACTCGTCGCGGAGGTCGGCCAGGATCCCTCGACGGGTGCGGTCCTGTACGGAACCACGGGATACTTCATGGAGCGCATGGGCTTCTCGTCCCTCGACGAGCTCCCCGCCCTCGCGCCGCACCTGCCGGACGTCGACTCCATCCTCGACGCCGCGGACAGCACACTCGGAGCGTCCGAGGGTGGGAGCGACCGCGCACAGCCGCGGTCGCCGGCCCTGCCCGACGACGCTCGACCCAGCACGAACGACGAAGGAACATCATGAGCAGCGCACGCGAGGGTGGCCGTCCGGCCGCCCGAGGACAGCGGTCCGAGAACACCTCGGGCACCGGTCGACCGGGCGGACGGTCGGGCGCACCTCGCTCCTCGGCCCCCCGCACCGGGGCGGGCCGCGGGTGGGCCGGCGACGCCCAGGCGGGCAAGAGCAAGCCGCCGCGCCGCCCGGTCGCGCCCAAGGGTCCCCAGCCGGACGTGCACGTCGCCGACGGCGTGCGCCTCCAGAAGGTCCTCGCGACCGCGGGCCTGGGCTCGCGCCGCGCGTGCGAGGACCTGATCGCCGCGGGCCGCGTCGAGGTCGACGGCGTCCTGGTGCGCGAGCTCGGCGTCCGCGTGGACCCCGAGACCGCGGTCATCCACGTCGACGGCATGCGCATCCAGCTCGACCAGTCGCTCGTGACGATCGCGCTCAACAAGCCGCTGGGCGTCGTCTCCACGATGCACGACCCCGAGGGGCGCCCCGCGCTCACGCAGTTCGTCGCGACGCGCCCCGAGCGCCTCTTCCACGTCGGGCGTCTCGACGCCGACAGCGAGGGCCTGCTGCTCCTGACGAACGACGGCGAGCTCGCCAACCGTCTCTCGCACCCCAAGTACGAGGTCTCCAAGACCTACCTCGTCTCGGTCGAGGGCCGCGTCGCGGGCAACGTCGCGAACAAGCTGCTCCACGGCATCGAGCTCGAGGACGGGCCGGCCAAGGTCGACCGCTACCGCGTGGTCGACACGACCCCGCAGGCCAGCATGGTCGAGGTCGTCCTGCACGAGGGGCGTCACCGCATCGTGCGCCGCATGTTCGAGGAGATCGGCCACCCCGTGACCCGGCTCGTGCGCACCCGCATCGGGTCGATCCACCTGGGCAACCTGCGTCCCGGCGCCACCCGCGTCCTGGGCCGCACCGAGCTCGGCACCCTCATGAGCGAGGTCGGGCTCTAGCACGCCTCCCGCCGTCCCGAGCCCGCGTCCTCACGCGGGCCCGGGTCGGCCTCCTCTCGACCCGACCCTCCCGTACGAAGGAGTACCCATGCCCGTCCGGGCCATCCGGGGCGCCACGCAGCTCGACGTCGACGAGCGCGAGCACCTCTTCGAGCGCACGCGCGAGCTCGTCCAGGCCGTCCTCGACGCCAACGAGGTCGACACCGCGTCGCTCATCTCGATCTTCTTCACGTGCACGCCCGACCTCGTGGCCGACTTCCCGGCCGCGGCGGCCCGCGAGATGGGGCTCGGCGACGTGCCCCTCATGTGCGCCGTGGAGATCGGCGTGCCCGGCGCGCTGCCCCGCGTCGTGCGCCTCATGGCGCACGCCGAGCTCGATGTCCCCCGGGCCGACGTCCAGCACGTGTACCTGCACGGCGCCACGTCGCTGCGCAAGGACCTGGCCCAGTGAGCGGGGACAGCGCCGGGACCCGAGCCGCCTCGCACGGGATCGTCGTCGCGATCGACGGCCCCTCGGGTTCGGGCAAGTCGAGCGTCTCGCGCGCCGTCGCGCGCCGCCTCGGCACCGCCTACCTGGACACGGGCGCCATGTACCGCGCCGCGACCTGGTGGTGCCTCGAGGAACAGGTGGACCTGGCCGACCAGGCCGCCGTGGCCGCGGCCGTCGACGTCATGCCGCTCGTCATGGGGATCGACCCCGCCGCGCCCACCGTGCACGTCGACGGCACCGACGTGGGCGAGGCGATCCGGACCACCGAGATCTCGACGGCCGTGAGCGCGGTCGCGACCAACCTCGCGGTGCGCGCAGAGCTGCGCCGCCTGCAGCGCGCGATCATCGCGGCCGAGTCCTCGGTCGAGTCGGCCGGGACGTCGTTCTCCGGCGGACGCGGCATCGTGGCCGAGGGCCGCGACATCACGACCGTCGTGGCCCCCGACGCCGACGCCCGCATCCTCCTCACCGCGAGCGAGGAGGCCCGCCTCGCGCGCCGCTCGCTCGAGGTCCACGGCGCCGCCGACGCGGCCGCGGTCGAGGCGACAAAGGACCAGGTCCTGCGCCGCGACCGCGACGACTCGACCGTCTCGCAGTTCCACGTCGCCGCCGACGGCGTCGTGACCGTCGACTCGTCCGACCTCGACTTCGAGCAGACGATCCAGGCCGTGCTCGACGTCGTCGAGCAGGTCCTGGCCACCGCAGCGACGGGGCCCGACGCCGGCACGGGGGGCGAGGGGCCCGCTCGGTGAGCACCCCGCACGTCCCCTCTCCCGCCGGGCCCGCCTGGTCCCGCTGGGTGGGGCGCTTCCTCGCGCGCGTGATCTGGGACACCCGGGTGGTCGGGGCGGACCTCGTCCCGGCCACCGGGCCCGTGCTCCTCGCGGCCAACCACACCGGGCTCGTCGACGGGCCGCTCGTGCTGGGCGTCGCGCCCCGCCCTCTGCACGTCCTCGTCAAGGAGGAGATGTTCGTCGGGCCCGTGGGGTGGGTCCTGCGCGCGGCGGGGCAGATCCCCGTCGACCGGACCGGCGGGCGCGCAGCCCTCGTGACGGCGCTCGCGGTCCTGCGCCGCGACGGGGGAGTGGGCGTGTTCCCCGAGGGCAACCGCGGCCGTGGCGACGCGACCTCGGCGCGCGCGGGCGTGGCCTGGCTCGCGCTCAACGGCCACGCACCTGTCGTGCCCGTCGCGGTGCTGGGCACGCGCCGCACGGGCGACCGGCTGAGCCGGGTCCCGGGGTTCCGCCGCCGCCTGTACGTCGAGTTCGGAGCGCCCGTCGTCGTCGAGAGGCCCGACGGCGTGCGCGGCAAGGCCGCCCTGGACGCCGCGAACGAGCAGATCCGGTCGGCGCTCGCGACGCTCGTGACGGCCGCCGTGGACCGCTCGGGCATCGCGCTGCCGGTCGACGGGCCCGAGCGGCCCGGAAGCGGAGACGCCCCGTCCACGTGACGTCGTGCACTCCGGGCGTGTCGCGCGGGCTCCTCGTTCGGAGAACTGCCCGGTTGCTGGGAGAATGGTCCCCATGACCACACCCGACCACGCACAGCCCGATGCCCAGGCATCCCTCGACGAGGTGTCGCAGACCCCCGGTGAGACGATCGACCAGGCGAGCGACGTCGTCGGGCAGCCTGAAGAGACCACCGATCCGTTCGTCCCCGTCGAGGGCGACGAGCAGGACGACGACAGCCGTGAGCGCTCGCTGCGCGCCGGCCTCGCCGACTACGAGCTCGGCGACGAGGACCTCGCGCTCCTGTCCGCCGACGGCGAGGACCTGGACGGCGAAGCCCCTCCGGCGCCCCTGCCCGTCCTCGCGATCGTCGGACGCCCCAACGTGGGCAAGTCCACGCTCGTCAACCGCATCCTCGGCCGCCGCGAGGCCGTGACCGAGGACAAGCCCGGCGTCACGCGCGACCGCGTCTCCTACCCGGCCGAGTGGGCCGGGCGCCAGTTCACGCTCGTCGACACGGGCGGCTGGGAGGTCGACGTCGCCGGCATCGAGGCGCGCGTCGCCGAGCAGGCCGAGGTCGCGATCGCGCTCTCGGACGCCGTCGTGTTCGTCGTCGACGCGACCGTGGGCCCCACGGCCACGGACGAGCGCGTCGTGCGCCTGCTGCGCAAGTCGGGCAAGCCCGTCGTGCTGTGCGCCAACAAGGTCGACGGCGCGCGCGGCGAGTCCGACGCGACCGAGCTGTGGAGCCTGGGGCTCGGCGAGCCGCACCCCGTCTCGGCCCTGCACGGCCGTGGCACGGGTGACCTGCTCGACGCCGCCATGAAGGCGCTGCCGCTCGTGTCCGAGCACGCGGTCGTCCTGCCCTCCGGCCCGCGCCGCGTCGCGCTCGTCGGGCGCCCGAACGTCGGCAAGTCGTCGCTCCTCAACAAGGTCGCGGGCTCGGAACGCGTCGTCGTCGACTCGGTCGCCGGCACCACGCGCGACCCGGTCGACGAGCTCGTGCTCCTCAAGGGGATCCCGTGGTGGTTCGTCGACACCGCGGGCATCCGTCGCCGCGTGCACCAGACCAAGGGCGCCGACTTCTACGCCTCGCTGCGCACCCAGGCAGCGATCGAGAAGGCCGAGATCGCGGTCGTGCTCGTGGACGCCTCGGTGCCGCTCACCGAGCAGGACACCCGCGTCATCTCCCAGGTCGTCGACGCGGGCCGCGCCCTCGTCATCGCCTACAACAAGTGGGACCTCATGGACGAGGACCGTCGTCCGTTCCTCGAGCGCGAGATCGAGCAAGACCTCGTCCAGGTCCAGTGGGCCCCGCGCGTCAACGTGTCGGCCCGCACCGGGTGGCACACCGACCGTCTGGTGCCCGCGCTCGAGCGCTCGCTCGAGTCCTGGGACAAGCGCATCCCCACGGGACGCCTCAACGCGTTCCTGGGCGAGCTCGTCGCAGCCCACCCGCACCCGCTGCGCGGCGGCAAGCAGCCCCGCATCCTGTTCGCGACCCAGGCGTCCACGCGCCCGCCGCGCTTCGTGATCTTCGCGACGGGCTTCCTCGAGGCCGGCTACCGCCGCTTCATCGAGCGTCGTCTGCGCGAGACCTTCGGGTTCGACGGCACGCCCATCGAGATCTCGGTGCGTGTGCGCGAGAAGCGCAAGCGCTGACGCTCGTCCTGCGGGCCCCTGGCGGGCTCTAGCAGGGCGCGTGGGGGCGTCGAGCGATCCACGGGAGGGCCGTGCGTGCCGGAAGGCGCGTGCGGCCCTTCTGGGCGTTCTGGGGGTGGTCTGGGGTGGTCGGGGGACGGCGAAGTGCTCGTGGTGGTGGCGTGACGACCTGGGGCGAGGGCTGGGTGTTGACCGACCGGCCGCTGGAGGCGTGCTGTCGATGCGCTGGGCGGCGGCTCGGAACGGGCTGTACGGGCCGTGGGAGCCGGCCGAGAACGCGTGATCCAGGCCACTCACCAGCGACGATGCACGGAGCACGCCCAAAGTGGGGTATTGTTTCTCTCGGCCCTGAAGGGCTGGTGAAGCCCTCCGGGGCTCACGGGCTGTGGCGCAGCTTGGTAGCGCACTTGACTGGGGGTCAAGGGGTCGCAGGTTCAAATCCTGTCAGCCCGACAGTGAGAGGCTAGGAATCGCAACGATTCCTAGCCTCTCGTCGTATCCGGACGTGGTCGAGGTGCACAGCCCGGGCGACGAGCGATCACCCCGCGTGGGCGACACGGGCCCGCAGCTCAGGCGTGAGCCCGGCCGGCGACCAACGCCCGATGTCGAGGCAGTCCTCCGCCGCCCGCGTCCCGCACCCTGGGCAGATCCACGGCGCGTGCCTGCCCGTGCCGCGCGAGCGCTCCATGTGCCTCTCGCGCGGGCGAGCCTCGCCGTCGAACGGCCAGAACCGGTAACCCGTCGGGCGCCGCGGTGGCGAGACGTGCGCCCACCCGCTCTGCGCCTGTCTCCACCTCGTCACCGAGCCAGTGCCAGACCTTGAACACCTGACTCTGTTCGTCGCCTACCTTCAACACCTGACGTGGTTGAAGGCGGACCGTGAACACTCGGCGGCGTCGGGCCTCGTCGTAGGGCGGCGGCGCCGGGGTCTCATGGGCGGTCCTTCCGTACGGCAGTCACAAGTTCGTCAGGTCGACGAGTGCCACACTCGGGTTCCTGCCCAGTGATCACCGGTGCGTGGCGTGGCAGCCGAACCTCTTCGCCCCCTACTTGCTGTCGACGCGCCCGATGGGATCGGAACCGGCGCTGAAGACGGCGCGACCGGCGGGCCAGCTGTTCTCGTCGACGTGCAGAGCGGTGCGAAGGTAGGCGGTGCTCATCCGCTGGATGACGGCGACCCGCTCAGGGTCTTCGTCAGTGGTCTCCGCGACCTCGTATCCGACGATCCCGCCGAGGGCGTGCTCGGCGCCGTAGAAGGTGAGCAGGTCGGTGGCGCCGGGGCTGTGCGTGTAGGCGTCGGTGAACCAGTCAGGTCCGCGGCTGGACATCTTGGACTGGTCATGGTCGCCCGCTACGACGAGGGTTGGCGTGGTCAGCTCCTGGAACGAGGGGCGCATGAACGGGAAGTTCGCCTGCGCGAACGGGTGCAGGTCATCGCCGCCAAGACCGGTCGTGGCGAAGAGGATGCCAGCGGTGACCCGGCCGTCTGACATGTCTTGGCCGACCTGGCCCGCTTCGTCGAAGGTCCGCGCTCCCAGGAGCGTTTGTGCCGTCTGCCCGCCCCAGGAGTGACCCGTGGCGGCAACGCGGCTGCGGTCGACGCGCCCGGCAAGCCCGGGGACGGCGGCCTCGATGGTGTCGAGCTGGTCGAGGATGCGTGTGAGATCCACGATCCGCTCGGTCCAGATCGTCGGGAAGACGGGGTGGTCGAACCCGAAGCCGTTCCGACGAGAGTCGAGGTGCGTGGGCTGAATCACGACGAACCCTCGAGAGGCCCAGAACGCGGTGAGCGGCGCGTAACCGTCGAGGTTCCATCCGTTGCCGTGGGAGAACACCACGACGGGCAGGTCTGTGCCAGTCGCTGGCGCCGAGACGCGCACCTCCAGCGGGACGGGTCGGTCCGGGGCAGAGAGTGCGACCGGAGCCACAGAGACGACCGGGCTGCCGGCACCGATGATGCGGTCCAGCGTGCTGACGATTGATGCAGTCATGAGAAGTTCCTCTCCGAGGAGCTGTGCTCTGCGATACTGGTTATCGGAGCAACGTTCCGGAACGTTACGGAACGATGCTCCGTAATGCAAGCGCAGGCAGGCGGATGTGTGAGGATGGGGCCATGGCTGACGCCGAGAGGGAACAGTTGCACGGTGTGCGATCCCAGCAAGCGGGTCGTCCGCGTCGAGATCAGCAGGTGCTGCTCGACGCGGCGGCAGCAGTGTTCGTGACCTCCGGGGTCGACGCTCCGGTGCGGGAGATCGCGGCGAAGGCCGGCGTCGGTGTAGGGACGATCTACCGTCACTTTCCGACGCGACCCGAGCTCGTGGTGGCGGTGTACCGGCACCAGGTCGAGGCGTGTGCAGAAGCAGGCCCACGATTGCTCTCGGAGAGCGCGACGCCTGAAGCGGCGCTGCGGGCATGGGTTGCCCTGTTCGTGGAGTTTCTCGTCACCAAGCACGGGCTCGCCAGCGCACTGCAGGGAGACGGTGCTGGATCCGACGCTCTGCATTCCTACTTCGTCGGCCGTCTCGTCCCGGTGTGTGGCACTCTCCTTGAGGCGGCGCTCGAGTCTGCCGGCAAAGCTCAGCCCGTTGATGCCTACAACATGCTCAAGGGCATCGGCAACCTCTGCATCGGTGCCGCGAACGACACCCGGTACGACGCCACCGTCCTCGTGCAGCTTCTCGTTTCAGGTGTGCTCAGCAGGGAGGCTCGCTGACCCAGACCCATCGCTTCCTCGCGTGGAGCGCGACAGGAAGCGCGGCTGCGACGGCTGAGGTCAGGCATGACGCGAAGGTCGCGAGTTTCGCTGACCACCGGGCGAGGTGAGTGGGCTGGGCGTTCATGCTGACGACTCGAGCACACACAGATGTGCCCGACAAGCGGTGGCGGTCTCGGGCGCCGGAGATGCCGTGAGCGTCTCCGCGTTGCTGCGGGAAGGCGCGCTTGTCGGGGTGGCGGCCGTCGATCTGGGCTGGACTGCGTTGGGCTGCGCCCCGGAGTGGGGCAACCTCGAGGTTCTCGAGGTCCTTCTGATAGCCCTCGACGTCGTCACCGACCTCGGGTAGGACACGTACCCTCGTGGCCACTCGGGTCTGGGCCGAGCGCCTCACCTGTAGCGTTGCTGCGATGGAGCGCTCTGAGATCTTCGACATCGCCCACCAGCGACATCCGATCGCGGCGCCGGTGGCGCCCGAGCGGCTTCGCGAACTGATCGGCTGGCTGAGCCCGAGCGACGGGGCCCGCGCCGTTGACCTCGGCTGCGGCGAGGGCGAGTGGTTGCAGCACCTGCTGCTCGACCATCCCGGGATCACCGGCGTGGGAATTGACCACATGCTCCCTACCACTGCCGCCCGGCGTTCCGCCGAGCGTGGGTTGAGCGACCGGGTGCGCTGGATCGAGACGGATGCCCCCGCCTGGAGCGACGGGGAGTTCGACGTGGTGCTGTGCGTCGGCGCGAGCCACGCCTTCGGTGGGCTGGCGGACATGCTGGGCGCCGTCCGGCGACACCTGCGCCCCGGCGGCCAAGCGCTGGTCGGCGACAGCATCTGGGAGAGCACCCCGTCGGCTTCTGCGCTGGCAGCGCTCGAGGTCTCTGCCGACGCCTATCCCGACCTCGCCGGCCTCGTGCGAGCCTTCCATGAGCACGGTTTCGAGCCGTCGTTCGGGCACGTCAGCACGTTGGCCGAGTGGGACGACTACCAGTTCAGCTGGACCGGGTCGCTCGTCGACTGGGCCGTACGGCGGGCCCCGACGACCGAGGATCGCAGCCAGGCGCTCGCTGCCGCACGGGAGAACCGCGACGCTTGGCTGAGCGGCGCACGACGCGAGCTCGGGTTTGCGACCTTCGCCCTTCACGACGTCGCCGCGGGGCCGGCCGGCGTGACCGTAGCGAGAACCCCCTAGGCCGCGTTCTGCGACACCGAGGGTTTTCGGGCACTAGTTGACGCAAGGGTCAGGAGGGCCTGGAGCATCAACTCCTGGCGCCCCGATGTCGGCTGGACCCACACGATCCTGGTTGCGTGCAACCCCTAGAGGAAACGTAGTCCGCGCCTCCGTGCGGAGCTCCCTTCCACCTCACGGTTCGTCGTCCGGCAGCGAAGGGGCGGCGCTCATGGCTGAGAGTCATAGGTAGTGCGAGCAGCGTCGATGTCGTCGACGGTGGCGAAGGCCCACTCGATCAACGGCCGGACCGCCCGACGCAGCGTGTGCCCGGTCTCGGTCAGCGTGTAGGTGACCTGTGGGGGAACCGTCGGGACGACGGTGCGTGTGACGAGACCGTCGCGTGCGAGGCGGCGCAGGGTCACCGTGAGCATGCGCTGGCTGATCCCGCTCACGACTCGGCGGGCCTCGTTGAACCGCAGGGGTCCGTGCCCCAGTGCGGCGACGACGTACAGGGACCACTTGTCCGAGACCAGGTCGAGGACCTCCCGTGCCCGCTCCGCGCCCGGCCCGCAGATCGGGTCGACCTCGTCACTGACCTGCATCGTTACCTCCAGAGAACCACGGCACCTCAAGGTGCCTTCTTGACCGCGGCGGTCTAGTTATCCAAAGTTACCAAGGAACGGCTAGTAACCGCTGTGCCTCGTACCACCGTGGACGAGGCCGTCTTCTCAAGGAGTCTTCTTGCCTACTATCGCTGTCGTCGGCGCAGGGCCCGGCATGGGCCTGGCCATTGCACGCACCTTCGGCTCTCACGGTTTCGACGTCGCCCTGCTCTCCCGGAGTCGGAGCAGTCTCGACGCCCGGGTCGCCGACCTGGCTGCCGAAGGAGTCTCTGCCCGAGGCTTCGTGGCTGACGTCCTGGACACCGAGTCGCTCACCGGCGCGCTGGAGGCCGCCGCCGAGCACTTCGGGGGGATCGACGTGCTCGAATACTCGCCGGGCGGACCCGAGCCGAAGTTCCTGACGCCCAGCAGGCTCACCGCCGCCGATGTCGACCTGCAGATGCGATACCTCGTCTACGGTGCGATCACGGCGGTCGGCGTGGTGCTGCCCGCGATGCGGGAAGCCGGCGCGGGCACGCTGCTGTTCACCACGGGGGCCGGATCGGTGGACCCCACTCCGATGCTCGGTGACATCAACACGGCCGGTGCCGCGTTGCGCTCCTGGGTGCTGAACCTGCACAAGGAGCTCGAACCCGAGGGCATCCAGGCTGCGCACGTGGCCATCGGGGCCCGGATCGGTGACCGCGCCCCCGAGGGCACACCCAGCGCCTCCGCGGACCAGATCTCCCCGCTGTACTGGGACCTGCACGTCCAGCGCGACCACGCCGAGAAGATCTTCACCCCATGAACCAGGACCTTCCCGAGACGCCCGCGTCACCCGTCGTCGAACGGCCTGTCGCGGGCTGATCCTGAAGACGGCGACGGGGCTGGGTGCAGCGTCGGAGCCCCGGCTGGGGCCCTCGCCCCGGGCAGTGAGGACCCGAGGCGAGGGCGGTGTGGGCGGGCCCGATCAGCGGGTCGAGGTGGCGTTGAGGTGGCTGACCATGGCGGGGTCGTGGTGGTCGAACGCGACGCTGGTGCCGGTGTCGAGGGTGGCGATGCGTGCCATCTCGTCGTCGCTGAGCACGAAGTCGAAGATGTCGAGGTTCTCGGCCATCCTTTCGGGGCGCGTCGACTTGGGGATGGCGACGACACCGCGCTGGATCAGCCAGCGCAGGGTCACCTGGGCCACGGACTTACCGTGCGCCGCACCCACGGCTGTCAGGACGGGGTCGCTGAAGATGTTGTTCTTGCCTTCGGCGAGGGGGCCCCAGGACTCGATCTGTACGCCGCGCTCGGTCAGGAGGGCTTGGTCGTCGACGCGCTGGAAGAACGGGTGGGTCTCGATCTGGTTCACGGCCGGGGTGATCTCGTTGTGCTCGACGAGGTCCACGAGCCGGTCGGGGTAGAAGTTCGAGACGCCGATCGCTCGGACGGCTCCCTGACGGTAGAGCTCCTGCATGGCCCGCCAGGAGCTGTAGTAGTCACCGAGGGGCTGGTGGATCAGGTAGAGATCCAGACGGTCGAGCCCGAGGAGCTCCAGGGACGTGTCGAACGCGCGCTTGGTGCCCTCCTCGCACCGTCGTGGATCCAGAGCTTGGTGGTGACGAACAGCTCGTCACGCGGGATACCGCTGGACCTGATGGCGCGCCCTACGGCCTCTTCGTTGCCGTAGGCGGCAGCCGTGTCGAGGTGGCGGTATCCCGCAGCAAGGGCGTCGGTGACGACGCGCTCGGTCTCGTCGGCGGGGACCTGGAAGACGCCGAATCCAAGGATCGGCATCTCGACCCCGTTGTTGAGGACGACGGAGGGGATCTGTACGGGCATGGCGGAACCTTTCGTGGGAGGGACGGCCGCACGACGAGACGGTCGTGCGGCGGGTGGTCGGTGGCGCGGCTTCGGTCGCGGTCAGGTCGCGGTCAGGTCCCGGGGTGCGCCCGGACCCTGGCTCGTGCGCTCCTGGCTCGCCGCACGTTCCTCGCGCTCGGTGGTGGCGGCCCACGTGGCGAGCAGGTCGAGGCCCTGTCGTGAAGCCGAGCCCGGCTCGGCGGTGTAGACGAACAGCACGAGGCCGGGATCGGAGAGGAGCTGCATGCCCTCGTAGGTCAGGTCGAGGTCCCCCACGACGGGGTGGTGCAGCCGTTTGACCCCGGTCTGATGCAGGCGCACGTCGTGCTTGGCCCAGCGGGTACGGAACTCGGGGCTACGGGTGGACAGCTCACCGACGAGGTCGGTGAGCTCTCTGTCGTAGGGGTTCTTGCCGGCCGCGGACCTCAGGGCTGCGACGGTGTCGTTCGCGGTTGCCTCCCAGTCGCGGAAGAAGTCTGACGCCCGAGGGTTCAGGAACCGGAACCGCGCGAAGTTGACCGGCCGTGCCGGGTCCTCGAACAGTGGCGCGTTCAGCGCCCGCCCGAGGCGATTGATCGCGACGATGTCGCCGCGGCCGTTCGACACCCAAGCAGGCGACAGCTGAGCGTCCAGGACGTGCTGCACGCTCGGCCGCACCTGGTGACGCGCCGGACGCCGCCTCGTCGCGCCGCGGGTGTTCTCCGCACGGGCCAGGTCGAAGAGGTGTCTGCGCTCGGCCTCGTCGAGCTGCAGGGCGCGCGCGATGGCGTCCAGGACGCTCTCGGACGCGCCGCGGACGTTGCCGCGCTCGAGCTGGGTGTAGTACTCCACGGACACCCCGGCCAGCTGGGCCACCTCGCTGCGGCGCAACCCTGTGACCCGGCGGGTCCCGAGTCCTGCAGGCAGGCCGACCTGCTCGGGCGTGACCCTGCCTCGGCGGGAGACCAGGAAGTCTCGTACCTCGTCGCGTCTGTCCATGCCCACGACGCTACGACCGTCGTCGTGACCGTGGGAGATGCTGGCAGCACCCCCCATCACGTGGGCCACCGTGGGCTGTTCAAGGAGGAGGCGGACCGGCCGGGTGGAGCATGGTGCATCTGGCGCGTCGACCGGCGTGTCTTGGCACCTGCGACGTCGTGGCGGGCGGCGGCCGTACGAGTGCGCGGGCGGCGAGCGTCCCCGGTCCCCAGTTGCCGTTGCTGGGGGGCGGGCAAAGACTGGACGGCACGACCTGGGGGGCGAACGTTCTGAGGCGACGTGGAAGCTCGCTGCTGTCGCCCTTTCTGTTCTCTCGCGAGCGGTAGTCCGGCGAACGTCCAACGAAGGAGACAAGGATGTCTGAGACTCGTGTCGTCGTCGGTGTCGACGGATCGACGAGCAGCCGCACGGTACTGACCTGGGCCGCCCACGAAGCCCGCCTGCGTGGCGAGCCGCTTCTCGTCGTGCACTCGCGCTTCCGGCCGGCCTACGACCCGATGTTCGCCGGAGGTTTCTACCTGCCCCCGATGGCCACCGAGAGCGACGAGGCCGACGAGGTGCTGCGCGTCGCCGTCGACGTCGCCCGACAGGCCGAGCCCGAGCTGGAGGTGGAGACATCAGCTCGACCGGGACCGGCAGCCCTTGCTCTGCTGGACGCGGCGAGCGAGGGCGCCGGGCTCGTCGTGGTCGGCACACGCGGCCTCGGTGCCTTCGGTGCCCTCTTCCTGGGCTCCGTCAGCATCCAGCTCGCAGCGCGCTCTCCGGTACCTGTGGCCGTGGTGCCGAGCGACGCGACGTTCTCGACCGCAGGCCCCGTCTTGGTGGGCGTCGACGGATCGCCCCGGAGTGAGGTCGCGACGGTCGAAGCAGCCCACGAAGCGGTCCGCCGCAACGTCCCGCTCGACGTCGTCGCGGCGTACACGGTCCCTGCCGACCCGCTCGTGACCTCCCTCACGCCGTCGGTCGACGATCTGCGCGCGGCATTCCGCGGCCGAGCGCACGAGGTGGCGGAGGGGGCTGCAGAGTCCGCCCGCCGCGTTGCCCCGTCCTTGATCGTGCGGACGCACGTCATGGAAGGGCCGCCGGCCGACGAGATCTCGCGAGCCGCCGTGGCTGCCTCCGTCGTCGTGGTCGGTTCGCGGGGGTACGGCGAGGTCAGGGGCCCGGTCCTGGGATCGGTCAGCCAGACCCTGCTGCGTCACGCGAAGTGGCCGGTGCTGGTCACGCACGAGTCCTGACGGGCCCGCGATCGGCGGGTTCAGACCGGCTCTCGTCGGCCTTCCTCGGCGGTGGTCTCGGTGAGCGTCGTCGCGAGCGAGGTGAGGGCCCCGGGCACGAGCGAGTAGTACGCCCAGCGCCCGCGCTGCTCACGCGTGAGGAGGCCGGCGTCGACGAGGATCTTGAGGTGGTGGCTCACGGTCGGCTGGGACAGGCCGACAGGCTCGGTGAGGTCGCACACGCAGGCTTCGCCGCCCTCGTGAGAGGCGACGATCGAGAGCAGCTGGACCCGGGTGGGGTCGGCCAGCGCCTTGAAGGTGCGCGCGAGGGCGCGGGCGGTCTGGGGGTCCGCCGCCTGCCGGACCAGCGGCGCGCAGCAGGCGGCGCCGGCGGTGCCGGCTGGTGCGAGGGGCAGGTCCGTCGTCGTGGTCATGAGCCCATCTTGCCACGTATCGAAGTTTGTGGATACGTTGTCGCCATGGAGTTCATTGATGGTTGTCGATGCGAGGAGTGGTGATGAGCGAGGTCGTGCGTGCTGACCTGCCGGTCGTGGTGATCGGTGGGGGACCGGTGGGGCTGGCCGCGGCCGCTCACCTGCTGGAGCGGGGCCTGGAGCCGGTGGTCCTCGAGGCGGGCGAGGGGCCGGGTGCGGCGGTGGCGTCGTGGGGACACGTGCGGTTGTTCTCGCCGTGGCGCTACGACATCGACGAGGCCGCGTGCCGACTGCTCGAGCCCACCGGATGGAGGGCCCCGGACCTGAACGAGCTGCCCACGGGTCGCGAGCTCGTGGACGAGTACCTGGTGCCGCTGGCCGCGACCCCGGCGATCGCCTCGCGGTTGCGGACCAGGACACGGGTGCTGGCCGTGGCCCGCGACGGCGCGGACAAGACCCGGTCCTTGGGCCGGGAGCGGCGCGCGTACCGGGTGCGGACCGTGGGTGCGGACGGGCAGGTCGAGGATGTGCTGGCCCGTGCGGTGATCGACGCGTCCGGGACGTTCACGACGTCCAACCCGCTGGGGACCAGCGGCCTTCAAGCCGTCGGCGAGGACCGGGCGCAGGGCTTCGTCACCGGCCCCCTGCCTGATGTCCTGGGCTCGCAGCGGGAGCGGTTCGCCGGCCGGCACACGCTCGTCGTCGGGATGGGCCACTCGGCAGCGAACACGCTCCTGTCCCTGGTCGAGCTCGCGGAGTCCGCGCCGGGCACCACGGTCACCTGGGCGATCCGCGGCGGGTCGGCGCGGCGCCTGTTCGGCGGCGGGACCGACGACGAGCTGCCCGCGCGCGGGCTCCTGGGCACCCGCCTGCAGGCCGCGGTGGAGGCCGGCCGGTTGACGTTGGTGAAGTGGATCTCGATCGAACAGCTCGTGCCCGGCCAGGACACGGTGCGGGTCCTGGGCCGTTCGCGCGACGAGGCGCTGGACCTGCAGGTCCATGCGATCGTGAACGCGACCGGGTTCCGCCCGGACCTGGACATGCTGCGCGAGGTGCGCCTGGACCTGGACCCGGTGGTGGAGTCCCCGAGCCGGCTGGCCGAGCTCATCGACCCCAACTTCCACTCGTGCGGCACGGTGCCCCCGCACGGGGAGAAGCTGCTCCGGCACCCCGACGACGGGTTCTACCTCGCCGGGATGAAGTCCTACGGGCGGGCGCCGACGTTCCTGCTCGCCACGGGCTACGAGCAGGTCCGCTCGATCGCCGCCGCCCTGGCAGGTGACCGGGCCGCAGCCGACCTGGTCCAGCTGAACCTGCCTGCCACCGGTGTGTGCTCGACGGACCTGGCGCTGGAGGCCGACGACGAGACCGACGTCTCGTGCTGCGGCACAGCACCCACCGAGCCGCAGCTCGTCACGCTCGGGGTCGGTGCACCGTCCGGGTCCGGGTTTGCTACCGGCGTCGTCCACGGGCGCTCCGGCGACGAGCCGACGCCGGCGAGCGCCTGCGAGTAAGGCTGGGCCTGCGTGCAGCGAGCCCCGCCGGGGGGCTTCGCCCGTACGAGGAAGGGCCGGACGCGCACGCGTCCGGCCCTTCGTCGCGTCCGGGGTCAGGCGGTGGCAGGGACCTCGACGGCGTCGACGCCGAGCTCGGTGAGCAGGGTCAGGACGCGGGTGCGGATCTCGTCGCGGATGGGGCGCACGGACTCGATGCCCTGCCCGGCGGGGTCCTCGAGCTTCCAGTCCTCGTAGCGCTTGCCGGGGAAGACGGGGCACACGTCGCCGCAGCCCATGGTGATCACGACGTCGGAGGCCTGGACGGCCTCGGTGGTCAGGACCTTGGGGGTCTCGGTGCGGATGTCGATCCCGGCTTCGAGCATGGCCTCGACCGCGACCGGGTTGATCTGGTCGGCGGGCATGGACCCGGCGGAGCGGACCTCGACGGCGCCACCGGACAGGGCGCGCAGGAACCCGGCGGCCATCTGGGAGCGGCCCGCGTTGTGGACGCAGACGAACAGGGCGGACGGCTTCTCGGTGGGGGCGTGCTGGGCGTTCATGAGGTCTCTCCAGGCTGGTGCGTGCGGGTCAGGTGGGCAGGGTGAGGTCGGGCAAGAGGTCGGCGAGCAGGGCACGGACCCGGGTGTCGAGCTCGTCGCGGATCGCGGCGACACCCGCGGGGGAGGCCAGGGCGGGGTCTCCGACGAGCCAGTCCTCGTAGCGCTTGCCGGGGAGGACCGGGCACACGTCACCGCAGCCCATGGTGATCACGACGTCGGCCGCGCGGACGGCGTCGTCGGTCAACGGCTTGGGGAACGCGTCCTGGGCGGTGCCCAGGTCGTCGAGGGCTTCGCGGACCCCGGCGTGGATCTCGGCGGCGGGGGTGGAGCCTGCGGAGCGGACCGTGACGCGGTCGCCCGCGTAGTGGCGCACCAGTGCGGCGGCGAGCTGGGAGCGGCCGGCGTTCGCGACGCACACGAACAGCACCTGGGGGCGGCTCGTCGGGTCGCGGGTGATGTCGGTCAGGCGTTGGCGGGCGAAGCGTTCGGTGAGGGTGATCAGGTGTGCGGAGACCTTCGCCGAGCGTGCCAGGTCGGTGTAGGACTCGCGCACGACCCGCTGGACGACGTCGAAGCGCACGCCGGGGAACGTGGTCGCGAGCTCGGTGGCCAGGTGGTCCAGGGCCGGGTCGACGTCCTCGAGCCCGCGCAGCACCTCCTGGGTGACCGATGCCTCGAGGGCTGCCGGGGCGAAGGAGTCCAGCAGGGTGGTCACGGCCGTCTTGTAGCCGGGGGTGATGCGGTACCAGACCCAGGTGCCGCGCCGCTCGGAGGCGAGGACCCCGACGTCGCGCAGCACCTTGAGGTGGTGCGAGACGGTCGGCTGGGACACGTCGGTCAGGGCGGCCAGGTCGCACACGCAGGCCTCGCCGGCCGGGGCGGTGGCGATGAAGGACAGCATGCGCAGGCGCAGGGGTTCGGCCAGGGCCTTGAGCGCGGTCGCGACGACGGTGGCGATGCCGGCGCCGATGGCGTGGGACTCGATCTGCGGCCCGCAGTCCGCGTCGCGCACCGTCAGAGGCGGGGGAGTGGTGGTCATGGGGTCACCTTCCCGGGTTCGGCCACCGGGGTGGCGTAGGGGTCGACGGCGAACCAGCGGCGGGCGATCCACAAGGAGACGTAGACCAGGCCCACCAGGACCGGGACCTCGATGAGCGGCCCGACGACACCGGCCAGGGCTTGGCCCGAGGCTGCGCCGAACGTCGCGATCGCCACCGCGATCGCGAGCTCGAAGTTGTTGCCGGCCGCGGTGAAGGCCAGGGTCGTGGACTTGGCGTACCCCAGGCCCAGGGTCTTCCCGGTGACGATGCCCACGCCCCACATCACGGCGAAGTACACCAGCAGCGGCAGGGCGATGCGGGCCACGTCGAGCGGGTTGGAGGTCACGGCCTCGCCCTGCAGTGCGAAGAGCAGCACGATCGTGAACAGCAGCCCGTACAGGGCCCAGGGGCCGATCACGGGCAGGAACGTGTCCTCGTACCAGCCCCGGCCCTTGGTGCGTTCCCCGACCAGGCGCGAGGCGAACCCGGCCACGAGCGGGATCCCGAGGAAGACCAGGACGTTGAGCGCGATCTGTCCCATGGAGATGTCGAGCCCGGCGGTGTCCAGGCCCAACCAGCCGGGCAGGATCGTGAGGTAGAAGTAGCCCAGGAGCGAGAACGCGAGGACCTGGAAGACGGAGTTGATCGCGATCAGGACCGCCGCGGCCTCCCGGTCCCCGCAGGCCAGGTCGTTCCAGATGACGACCATCGCGATGCAGCGGGCCAGGCCCACGATGATCAGTCCGGTGCGGAACTCGGGCAGGTCGGGCAGGAAGATCCACGCCAGCGCGAACATCAGCGCGGGCCCCACGAGCCAGTTCAGCACCAGGGAGGACACCAGGAGCTTCTTGTCCCCGGTGACCGAGGCGACCTTGTCGTAGCGGACCTTGGCCAGGACCGGGTACATCATCACGAGCAGGCCGATCGCGATGGGCACCGAGATCCCCCCGACCTCGATCGAGGCCAGCACGTCCGACAGGGCCGGGACGAACCGGCCCAGCAGCAGTCCGGCGACCATCGCGAGCCCGATCCACACCGGCAGCCACCGGTCGAGCGTCGACAACCGTCCTGCGCCCTGGGCGATCACGGGGGTGGTGGCTGGTGCCACGGTGCGGCTCACGCCAGGGCCTCCTCGATCTCGGCGACCAGCACCCACGGAGGGCGCCTGCCCACGATCGACGTCATGGCTCGCTCCAGGAGGTGGCGGTCACGGTCGGGCATGAGAGGGCAGGGTCGGCCAGGACGGTGCATCGACATGCGTCTATGTTGACACATTTCGATATAGGGAGACAAGGCGACATCGCTCTGCTGACGTCGGACCTGAGCCGAGTTGCGGAAGGCAACGGACCGTGGAGCATGGGGTGGGCGCTCCACCTGGACGCCGGTGATCGAGTGAGGGTGTGGGGCATGGCGACGGAGCTGACGGACCGGGCGGGGTTGGCCAAGGACGCGTACGTGTACGGGTATCCGTTGGTCTTCAACGTCGACCAGGTGCGGCGCTACGTGAACGAGGGGGTCGGTGCGAACCCGGCGGCGGCGTTCAACACGTTCTCGCACGCACGGCACCTCGCGGGCCCCGCAGACACGTTCGTGACGATCAACAACGACACCCTGTACTCGATGGCACAGCTGGACCTGTCCGTCGGTCCGCTCGTGCTGGACGTGCCGGCGACCGGGGAGCGCTACTACGTGCTCCAGTTCGTCGACGCCTGGACGAACAACATCGCGTACGTCGGGACGCGGGCCACCGGCAACGAGGCGGGCCGGTTCGTCGTCGTCCCACCCGGCTGGTCGGGCGACCTGCCCGCTGACGCCCTCGTGGTGCAGGCGTCGACCCGGATCGTGAGCATCGTCGGGCGGATCGCGTGCGCAGGACCGGACGACGTCGGCGCGGCGAACTCCGTCCAGGACCAGTTCCTGCTCCGGCCTCTCGACCTCACCGCGAAGCCTGCCGGCCTGCCTGACAAGGCGGCGTCCGGGGAGGAGGGCCTTGACTTCTTCGAGGACCTGCGACGGCTGTCCCAGGAGCTTCCGCCCTCACCGGCCGACGTCGGGTACGCGACCCGGTTCGACCCGCTCGGGCTCGCCGGGACCGCACCGATCCAGGACCCCGACGGCGAGCTCGCCGAGCAGTATCTGGCCGGGCGAGACCTGGTGGAGCACGCCTCTCACCACGGTTCCGCGCCCGTCAACAACGGGTGGACCGTCGGACTGCACATGTTCGACTACAACGTCGCCGCGCTCGGGCTGGGCACGATCGACGCGCCCGGGTGGAAGATCGCCGACCCGGCCGAGAGATTCCTCGATCGAGCCGTGGCGGCGCGCCTCGGCCTGTGGGGCAACCACGCCTATGAGGCCGTGTACGCCCAAGCCTTCACCGACGTCGACGGCGCACCTCTGCGCGGCGAGTCGACCTACGAGGTGCACTTCGACACCGAGCCGCCCGTCGGGGCGTTCTGGTCGATCACCCTCTACGACGTCCCCCGGTACTTCCTGGTCGACAACCCGATCGACCGGTACTCGATCGGCGACCGCACGCCTGGCACGCGGCGCGCCGACGACGGCACCTTGACCGTGACGATCTCCCACGCAGAACCCGCTGACCCGCTCGCGCGCGCGAACTGGCTCCCAGCCCCCGACGCGGCGTTCCGCCTGGTCCTGCGGCTCTACATCCCGGGGCTGACGGTGCTCGACGGCACCTACGGCTTCCCGCCCATCACCCAGGTCTGACCGCGCGCGTGCTGGCTCTCTGACGCCGCAGAGACCGCGTCTGCGGACGTCGGAGAGTCGGCCGGTCGGGCCGTCCTCAACGTCCTCGACGATGCCGACGTCCTTCGGCAGCACCGGTCTGCGTGGTGTGATCTCGCGTGCCACGAAGCTCGTGCCGCACGACCTGCCGGCCGTCGTCGAGCACCACGGTCAGCTCGGCACCTCGGCCCGGAGGTAGTGCACGCACGGTGACCTGACCCGCGAGCGCACCCCGGACGTGACCGGCTGCCTCCGCAACCGTCGTGGGGTCGACCAGGGGCTGCCCGCGGTCGTCGAGCAGACGCACGTCGACGCCTCTGGAGCGCGCCTGTGCGCACGCCTCCACCATGTCGGCCGTGGCGAGGCCCGGAGCGCGGAGCCGGTCCCGCAGCCCGGCCTCGATCAGTGTCGCGTCGGCGCGCTGGACGTCGGTGAGGCTTCGGCCGCGCGCGAGAACCTGGAGGGTGGGCCCGACGATCTCGGCGACCTCCTCGAGGCGTTGCCGCCCGGCCTCGATGGCAGCGTTCATGGCGTTCGCCTGCGAGGTCGCCCGTGCTCCGGCGGCCCGGTGCGCCGTGACCGATGCGACGAGCCCGACGAGCATGCGTCGCCACATCGTGCCGACGATGATCGCGGCCGTCGGTTTGAGCAGGAGCTCGAGCACCTCGGGCGCGTCCAGCCGTTGCCCCACGGCCCACGCGGTCAGGACGAGAAGCAGGGCGGAGCCCGCACCGCACGCGCCGCGGACCCGTCCCCGCACGGCCGCCAGCCCCACCTGGTAGCCCGCCAGGTACACCAGCGCGGTCCAGACCCCCGACGAGTCGGCTGCCAGGGTCAGGACGATCACCGCTGCGAGCGGAGCAAGCAGCGCGAGAGCCGCCCTGCGCGACGAGAGGTGGTCGGGCCCGCGCGACGTCAGTGCGAGCAGGGAGGAGAACAGCGCGAGGAGTGCGACCACGAGCGCGAGCGGGCCAGGGGAGTCCTCCCGGCCCAGGAGCACGTGCGCCGCCACCGTGCACCACACGTAGGCGAGCGCGAGCCGCGCGCCCCTGGTGCCGAGCCCGGAGGGCACCAGGTCGGGCCACGGCGTACGACCGGTCGACAGGTTTCCGGTGCCCCGCTCGTCCGGGAGCGCCTGCCCGCCGTCGGCGCGGCCGGTCGGGGTGAGGGCTTCGCTCAGGTGGCGGTTCCAGGAGAGCGTCACGCACGTGCCGCGCCCGCGCTCAGAGGTGATGACGGCGTCCCCGCCGGGGACCGCGGTCATGCGGCCGACGATGCTCGTCCTGATGCCGACGGAGTCCGTCCCTGCCCGGTGAGGGTCGAACCCGACGCCGTCGTCGATGACTTCCACGGTCAGCCCGGAAGAGTCCGACACGAGGGTCACGTGGACGCTGACCTGCTCCTGGGTGCCGCTCCCGGCATGGATCAGGCTGTTGCGCAGCGCTTCAGCCATGGCCGACACGACAGCATCCACGACAGGGGGCGGCACCGTGACCGCCTCGCACCGGCTCGTCACCCGGGCCGTGGGGTGGACCTGCGCGACACGTGCTTGGACGAGCGTCACGATCGAGTCGACCTGACCGACCGGGTCGCCGCCCCCCGCGCCCAGGAACCCCAGCGCGCGTCGCGCCGGGGCGACGAGCGTGGAGCCGACCCCCTCGGCCGCTCGGCCGGCGAACACGAGAGTCGAGAGGATCTCGTCGTGGACGATGCTGACGAAGCGCTGCTGCTCGGCCGCTGCGGCCTCGGCCTCGAGGCGCCCGTGCTCACGCCGCTCCGCATCGCGCTCCGAGCGGGCGAGCTGCTGGAGCTGGCGGCGGAGCGCGACGAAGACGGCGACGAACGCCATGTTGCCCAGGTGGATCGGCGTCTGGAGGACGACGTCCAGAGGCACGGAACCCTGGACCGCCCAGATCGCGACAGGAACGGCCAGGGCGAAGGCCTGGGACAGCACGAGGGCCCACTGCCAGCGCACGAGCAGGACGAGGAGCGAGACCGCCACCGGCTCGAGCTCCCACACCCACGGGACGGAGGACGCGCCGGACGTCTCCGCGAGAGGCCATGTCAGCGCGAGGGAGAGGCTCAGTGCAGGGATCGTCGCCCAGAACGCGCGCAGCGCGCGCGCCGGGACCGTTCGGGCGAGTGCGGCGAGCACCAGGATCAGCGCCGCCAGGACGACTGCGGCGACGTTCCACCACCCGGCAGCGTCCCCCCACCGCTCGATCGCGACCGGGACGGTGATCAGGACGAGCGCGGAGCCGCCGAGCGCGATGAGCAGGCCGACACGACGATCGGCGGTGATCGACGAGGAGGCCCCCGCGACCCGAGGTGCTGCGAAGCCGGTCACCGAGGTGGCGCCAGCATCCCGTCCTCGACCGCGCGGCGGTAGAGGTCGACCTTGGTGTGGGCCTGCCGATCGACGGCCGCGTACTTGGTCCGGATCCGTCGGACGTGGTCCAGCACGGTCTCTCGGGTGATCCCGAGCATCCGAGCGACACGGTCCGCCTTCTCGCCTGAGGCGTACAGCTCGAGCACCTGGCTCTCGCGAGCGGTCAGGCCCGCGTCCTGCACGGCTGCGTCGGCGTCGATCGCCGCTGCCCAGTCGACGCTGGCCACGATCTCTCCTCGCGCCGCGGCCCGGAGCGCGTCGACCAGCGTCGCAGGCGACTCGGACTTGCGGATCATCCCGGCCACCCCGGACCTTGCTGCCTGCCGGACCAAGGCCGGGTCGTCACCGGAGGTGTACGCCACGACGGTCACCCCGAGCCGGCGAAGCCGTTCCAGGTTCTGCGCGGGGGTCGTGCGGTCCGCCAGCCGGAGATCGAGAAGGACGAGGTCCAGGTCCGGCGCGGCGTCGACGAGCTCGCTGACCGTCGCCGCGCGCGCGACCAGGGCGAGGTCGTCGTGCTGATCAAGGATGGCTTCGACTCCCAGCCCGACCGCTGCGTGGTCGTCGACGATCCCGACGCGACGCCGAGGACCTGGATCGGGCGACGGGTCGTGGGGCGTGCGGTTCATCGGTGCCGTCCTCGCAGCCGGGTCGTGGTCGCGTCGATCGTAGCCCCGTGCCCCGTCACGGCCGGACCCGCCGAGCACCTCTTCACCCACCCCCACAACTGGGGGATACCCCGGGATCGAACGCTCACCCGGGGCTACGTTCCCTAGGAAACCCCTCTCGACCGAACGGAACCTCGATGACCTTCTGGCAGTCCGCCCTCCTCGTCGTGGAGATCTTCTTCTTCATGGCCTACCTCGTGATCCTGTTCCACGTCCTCTCCGACCTCTTCCGTGACCGGGGGCTCGGCGGTGTCGCCAAGGCGGCCTGGATCCTGTTCCTCGTGCTCGTCCCGGTCCTGACGGCCCTCGTCTACGTGATCGCCCGCGGCCGTGGCATGGCACAGCGCCAGAACGCCGCCGTCGACGCCGCGCGCCAGCGCACCGACGACTACATCCGTCAGGTGGCCGCGACGTCTCCGGCCCAGGACGTCGCAGCCGCCAAGGCGCTGCTGGACTCCGGTGCGATCTCCTCCGACGAGTTCGACCGCCTCAAGGCAGTGGCCCTGGCCGCGGCATGACGAACCAGGCACCGCAGGCGAGCACGGGACGCTGGACGACCTTCCTGGCCAAGCGCTGGCTGAGCATCGTCCTGGTCGCACTGACCGTGGTCTTCGTCGCGCAGAACCAGCAGGAGGTCTCGTTCAGCCTGCTGTGGGCCACCTTCTTCGCGCCGCTGTGGGTCGTGCTCGCGATCGTCCTGGTCGTCGGGTTGCTCGCCGGCGGCCTGCGCGTCAGGTCCAAGCACAAGGCGGCCGCTCGTGGCCGCCGGTAGCCCGACGGGGTGCGTGGAGCACGGGAATCCGTCCACCGACCAAGGAAGTGTCATGCGCGACCAGAACGAAGCGTCAGATGAGGTCTGGGGTCCCGTCTCGTGCCTCCTCCTCGAAGTGCCACCGGGCGCGAACGTCGGCCCGGGCGTCGTCGAGCTCCTGCACCTGGTCGACTCGCGAGCGGTCCGCCTGCTCGACATCGAGGTCGTCGAGCACACCCGGACCGGCCTGCGAAAGGTCGACGACGCCGACTGGTTCTGGAGGCTTGCGCCACCCGTCATCGAGCTGGTCGGGTCCTCGTCGGACCTGCTCGACGACGAAGACCTCCGGGTCGTCGCGGACCGGCTCGCACTCGGGTCCGTCGGCATCGTCGTGGTCTACGAGTCCTTGGTCATGCGCGACGTCGTCGACAGGTTCGCGAGCCACGGAGTCGAGGCCGTCCACTCCTTCGCCCTCCTGCCCAGCGACCTCGAGCTGGCGCTCGACCAGAGCGAGCCCGTGAGGAGCGGCACATGAGCCTCTTCCGGACAGCGAGCAAGGTCGCGGTCGCGAGCTCGGTCCACGGGCGGGTCCAGCAACGCCAGCGAGCGCGATGGGCCGCCGAGGACCAGGGCGCGAGCGCCGGAGTGGCGGCAGCTCGTCCGGCAGCCGGATCGAACCCGGCCGGCAGCTCGGCGCTGACACCTGTGCTCGACGCCATCCCGGACGTCGAGCGCCGGATCCAGCTCCTCCAGCAGCTCGTCGAGCTCCGCGACGCCGGGGTGCTCACCGATGCCGAGCTGGCGACCCAGAAGGTCCGGGTGCTGGGTTGATCCCGGCGAAGGACCGGCCGCCGCGTGCACAGGTTGCGCGCTGTGGCCGGTCCTTCGCCCGGGCGCGACATCGACCCCGAGCGGGTGGCGCCGATGCCCGGTGGGTCCGGCTGTGCCGTCCAGCCAGCGCGGGACGAGACGAGGACGTGCGGCTCCGGCCCGACGGGTCTCCCTATTCCCAGGTAGGGACGTTTCCACCGGCATAGCGGGCGCCGAAGCCACCGGTAGGCAGGATCTCGGCGATGCGGCGGAGGTCCTCGGCGGTGAGCGTCAGGTCGGCCGCGGTGATGTTCTCGGCCACGCGCTCCGGGCTCCGTGTGCCGGGGATCGGCACGACGTGGTCGCCCTGTGCGAGCAGCCAGGCGAGTGCCAGCTGGGCGACCGTGGCCTCCTTGGACTCTGCGAGAGCGGTCAGGTGGCGGGTTGCCTCGAGGTTCTTCTCGAAGTTCCCCGGCTGCCAGCGCGGGTCGGTGCGGCGCATGTCGGTCTTGTTGTACTGGTCGGCGGGCTTGGCGGTGCCGGTGAGGAACCCGCGGCCGAGGGGGGAGTAAGGCACGAAGCCGATCCCGAGCTCGGACAGGGTGGGGAACAAGGACTCGACGTCGCGCTCGAACAACGAGTACTCGGTCTGCAGGGCCGAGACCGGCTGCACGGCGTGCGCGCGGCGGATCGTGGTCTCGCCGGCCTCGCTGAGGCCGAAGTACTTCACCACGCCCGCGTCGATGAGCTCCTTGACGGTGCCGGCGACGTCCTCGATCGGGACGGCCGGGTCGACCCGGTGCTGATAGAGGACGTCGATGTGATCGACGCCGAGGTAGCGCAGGCTGTTCTGGACGACCTCACGGATGTGTTGCGGCCGGGAGTCCTGGCCGTGGTCGCGCGTGAACCCGAACTTGGTCGCGATGACGACCTCGTCCCGGAAGCTCTTGACGGCGCGGCCCACGATCTTCTCGTTCTCGCCCCAGCCGTAGAGCTCAGCGGTGTCGAAGAACGTCACACCCAGGTCGTGAGCTCTCTGGATCGTGGCGATGCCTTCCTGCTGGTCGCCGGGGCCGTAGGCGATGGAGATGCCCATCGCCCCGAATCCCAGCGCGGACGTCTCCAGGCCTTGCTGGCCCAGGGTGCGGTTCTGCATGAGGGCGCCTCTCTTCTGCTCGCTCCGACGCTCGTTCGACGACGGGCGGTGCGGCGGCCGGCCGATCGGCCGAACCGAACGGTTCGGTTCCACTCTAGGCCGAGGAGGTCGAGAGTCAAACCGAACGGTTTGGTTGTACTTTGGACGCATGGCCGACCATCACGCACCCAACCTCCCCGCATCGTCCGAGGGTGCCGTCGGCGGGGTTGACGGGACGCGTGAACGAGTGGTGGCTGCGGCCATGGACGAGTTCGCGCGCTACGGGATCGCCGGCGCCCGGGTCGACCGCATCGCCAAGCAGGCCCGCACGAGCAAGGAGCGCGTCTACGCGCACTTCCGAGGCAAGGAAGCGCTCTACGCCCAGACCGCGGCCCGCGAGCTCGGCGTCATCGCCCAGGCCACCCAAATCGATGCGCGCGACCTGCCGGGCTATGCCGGGCGGCTGTTCGACTACTTCACCAGCCGCCCCGATCACTACCGGCTGATCAGCTGGGGGCGCCTCGAGCTGACGGCGGGCGACGGGACGAGTCAGGACGCGATCGCCGGCAAGGTCGAGCAGCTCCGTCAGGCGCAGCGCGACGGGGCGCTCGATCCCACCTGGGACCCGTTCGACGTCCTTGCCCTGGTCAACCAGATCGCGACGACCTGGTCGGCGCAGCCCGAGATAGCGGCTGCCGCCAGCGAGCACTCGGACGACCGCTCGGTCGCAGCGCAGCGGGCCGCCGTGGTGCGCGCCGTCGAGCGCCTCTTCCCGGCGGCCGCTCCGCGTCCATAGCTCGGAGCGGGGCGTCAAGCCCGTCGCGCGCAGGTCGCTGACTGCGTGTCCTGCGCGGAGACGGGGCCCAGGCTGCGCGTGGACAGCGGGTGCTCGGCGAGCGCGCGGCCGCGACCTGCCCGTGTTCGACGCGCTGGGATCGGTCGGTGTCGACCAGTCGGACTCACCTCCGCAGGGTGTTGACACGGTACGTGTGAGCGCTAACATGTCATTCACTGTCACGTGCGGCAAAGTCTGACGCACGCTCGCCGGTCGCCGAGCACCCGCTCGGGGAGGCGCGGTCGACAGTTCCGCTCGATGGCGAGCGGGCACCCTTCGTCGGGTGTCCTGGGCCTCACGGCTGAGTCCCTTGCTGGCCTCGTCGACGGTGACGGCCCGATCTTCGGGGGAGAGCCCCGGATCGACCGGTCTGGCAGGAAGTACGTCCCGACAAAGGAGTTGACGTGACAGGAGCAAGACGACGCCGGGTGCACACGATGGTCGGAGGGACCCTCCTCGTGGGGCTGCTGGTCCCCACCGCCGTCGCCGCGGAGGTGTCGCCGCCGCCGTCGGGCCTGACCTCGACGGACAACGGCGACGGGACGTACGGGGTTCCCCTGCTGAACAGCGACGTGCCGGACATCAGCGTGGCGCGGGTGCCCGCTGCGGAGAGCACGGAAGGGCGTGACGTCTACTACATGATCAGCACGACCATGCACCTGAGTCCGGGCGCACCGATCATGAAGTCGTACGACCTGGTGAACTGGGAGACGGTCAACTACGTCTACGACCGGCTGGGCATCGGTGACGCTCCCTCCCTGCGCAACGGCCAGAACTCCTACGGCGAAGGGCAGTGGGCCTCGTCGTTGCGCTACCACGACGGCAGGTTCTACGTGGCGTTCAACACCAACAACCTCGGTGGTGCCTACATCTACAGCACGGACGACATCGAGGACGGAACCTGGGAGAAGGTTGCGCTCGGCCGGGGGTTCCACGACCTGTCGCTCTTCTTCGACGAGGCCGGCGGGGGGACTCCCTACATCTTCCACGGGTCGGGCAGCACGAGCGCCGTGCAGCTCAGCGACGACCTCACGACGATCGTCGCCGAGTACCCCGACATCTTCGGGTCGAAGGACTTCCCCGACTTCCCGATCCTCGCCAGCGGCATGCACTACGAAGGGACCCAGGTCTCCTACCGCGACGGCTACTACTACATGACGACGATCACCTGGCCGGCCGGCGGCAACCGGCAGGTCGTGCTCTTCCGCTCCAAGGAGCTGCTCGGTCGGTACACGGCGGTCGACGGGACGAACACCTACGAGGTGCGCAGCGGCCTGGACTCCGACGGGTTCGCGCAGGGCGGCCTCGTCGACATCGCCTCGGCCGACGGCGGGACCGACTGGTACGGCATGTTCTTCCGGGACACCTATCCGCTCGGGCGGATCCCCGCCCTGATCCCCGCGACGTGGGAGGACGGGTGGCCGACCTTCGGTGACGACGGCGTCGTCCACGCAGGAGACACGTTCACCAAGCCGATCACGCTCACGCCCGAGCAGGACCGGGTCGAGCGACTCAAGTCCGTCGTGGCGTCCGACGACTTCGCCAACGACGCCGAGCACAAGACCTTCCGCGACACCCGCTGGGAGATTCCTGAGGCGCCCGAGTACGACGAGTCCCTGCTCGGGGTCGAGCTCGTCGACAACCCTGGCTTCGAGGACGCAGGCATCGAGCCCTGGGGTTCTCAGTTCGGCGCGATCATCTCGCGCGACCCGAGCACGGCATCGTCCGGGACCGCGGCCCTGCGGGTCACCCACCGGACCGTCAACGGCTCTGCCCCCTACCAGCAGCTCGACGGCAGGATCCAGGCAGGCATCACCTACGAGATCTCCGCACGCGTGCGCTACACCGAAGGACCCGACACCGTGCGGTTCGACGTCGTGGGTGACTGGGGCACGGGCGTCAAGGTGCTCGCCGGCGTCGATGCCGCGAAGGGGCGGTGGGCGACGATCACCGGTACCTACACGATCCCGGCCGACGCCGACGTGCGTTCCTTCAAGCTCGCCGTCGAGACACCGTGGGCGAACCCGCAGCCGCCGTCGTCGAGCGTCGAGTACGTGCTCGACGACGTCTCGGTGACGGGCAAGGCTCCGCAGCTCGAGCACGTCCACGCCGACGAGGTGGCCTACAACGGGTCCGACCTGGACCTGGCCTGGGAGTGGAACCACAACCCGGACAACCGCTACTGGTCGCTCACCGAGCGCGAAGGATGGTTGCGCCTCACGAACGGGCACGTCGTGACGGGCGAGGCCGAGTACAGCAAGTCTCCCGGACGTGACCTGACCTACCTCGAGGAGGCGCGCAACACGCTGTCCCAGCGCACCTTCGGTCCCACCGGTTCGGCTGAGACGCGACTGGACGTGTCAGCCATGCTCGACGGCGACGTGGCCGGCCTTGCGGTCTACGGCCGCAGCTTCACCTATGCGGGGATCAAGCAGGTCGACGGCGCTCGCACCCTGGGTCTCGTGACCCGCCTGCAGCCCTTCGACGAGTCGATCGAGGCCGCCGCGGTCGAGAGCTTCGTCCCTGGGACCACGATCGACCTCGGGTCACGCACCGACGTCCGGCTCAAGGCGGACGCCGACTTCTCCTCCACCCCGGGGCAGCTGCGGGTCCAGTTCTCCTACAGCCTCGACGGCCGGACCTGGCAGCCGCTCGGCCCCTCGCAGGGGCCCATCGTCATGGACTGGAGCCTGTCGCACTTCATGGCCAACAGGTTCGGTCTCTTCAGCTACGCCACCGAGCAGAGCGGCGGAACCGTCGACTTCGACTACTACTACCTCAGTGACGTGCTCGATGCGGACGGGGGCGCGGACCGGACGACGCTCGACGCAGCGGTCGACGAGGCGCAAGGGCTCGACGAGCAGCGCTACACCCCGGAGTCCTGGACCGTCGTCGAGAAGGCGCTCGGCTGGGCGTTGGCCACCACGTCCCCGTCCACGCAGAACCAGGTCGATGCCCCGGCACACGCCCTCTCCGTCTCGCTCGCATCGCTCGTCAGGAGGGACGCCAGCGAGGTCGCGTTCACGGCGGAGGCCGTCGTCCGACCGGTCGCAGGCAAGGACGTCGTCACGGTCCGGGTGATCAACGGCGAGGACGCCCCCGTGGACGTGACCGTCGCGACGCCGTACGGGACCAAGACGTTCACGGCCGTCTCACCCGGTAAGAGCGCCCAGCAGTCGTTCGCCACCCGGCTCGCAGCGGTTCCCGCAGGAGAGGCGACCGTCACGGTCACCCGGACGGTCGACGAGCGCGACCTGACGACCTCGCGTGTCGTCGCCTACGGCCGGACCGGGTCGTAGATGGCGCGTGGCCCCGCCCTCACGGGCGGGGCCGGGCCCCTGGAGGCCACCACTCGTGCCGGCCCGACGTCGCGGCGGCACAGCACCACCCATGGAAGACCGACAGAGCAAGGAGGCTCTTGTGACACATCGTCACGGACGACTGAAGGAACGCACCACCGCAATGATCCTGGCCGGTTCGCTGGGGGTCGTCGGACTGGCCGCGGTCGCGGTGCCCAGCTCCGCGGCGCCCGGCACCGCCCACGCCCGGTCTGCGGACACCGCCTCGACGAACGTCGTCGCCAACCCGGGGTTCGAGGACGGTGTCGTCGCCCCCTGGGTGATCCGCAACGGGGGAGACCTCGAGCTCTCGGACGATGCGTACTCGGGAGCGTCCTCCGTCCTCGTCACCGAGCGCCAGACCACGCAGTCCGGCCCGTGGCAGGACCTCACCGGCAAGGTCGAGGCAGGAGGGTCCTATGCCGTGTCGGCCAAGGTGCGCTACGACACGGGCCCTGCGACCAAGCAGTTCTTCGTGACCGCGTTCACCGGGGGCTCCAGCTACACGAACATCGCGACCGGGACGCTGAACCGGGGTGAGTGGGGAACGCTCCAGGGCACCTGGCTCCTGCCCGCCGGGACGACACCGGCCGAGGCGCACGTCTTCGTCGAGACGCCCTGGGTGCCCGACCCCGCGGCGGACCCGGCACAGCACCTCATGGACTTCCGGGTCGACGACGTGTCGGTGACTCTCACGAGCCCGGGCGGTGGCGGGTTCGACGCCGTCGGCAAGGTCCCGGGAAACACCAACCCGCTCGTCTCCCACGCGTTCGGTGCCGACCCGTACGCGTTCGCCCACGATGGCCGGGTCTACGTCTACACGACCAACGACACCCAGGAGTGGGCACCCGACGAGAACAACATCAGCACGCCCAACACCTACGGGAAGATCAACCAGATCAACGTGATCAGCTCGGCCGATCTCGTGAACTGGACCGACCACGGTCCCATCCAGGTCGCGGGCCCCACCGGCGCGGCGACCTGGGCCAACAACTCGTGGGCCCCGGCGTTCGCCAGCAAGACGATCGCCGGCAAGGAGAAGTTCTTCCTCTACTTCGCGAACAACGCGGCCAGCGTCGGCGTCCTGGAAGCGGATTCTCCTCTCGGCCCCTGGACGGACCCCCTCGGCAAGCCCCTGATCAGCCCTGAGACGCCCGGAGCGGCGAGCAACGGCAACTGGCTGTTCGACCCCGCGGTGGTCGTCGACGACTCGGGGCAGGGCTACCTGTACTTCGGTGGCGGCGAAGGGAACCCGCCCGAGACGCCCAACAACCCCAGGACCACCCGCTGGATCAAGCTCGGCGACGACATGGTCTCCACCGTCGGGACCGCCCAGGTCGTCGACGCCCCCCGCATGTTCGAGGCGAGCCATGTCTTCGAGCGCGAGGGGAAGTACTACTACTCCTATTCGACCAACTTCAGCAGCGTCGCTCCGTCGCCGGGCTACCCGGCCAACGGCGTGATCGCCTACATGATGGCGGACTCGCCAGAGGGACCCTGGACCCCCGAGCAGTTCGAGGGCACCGTCCTCGACGGCATGTACCAGGAGTTCGGTGTCGGGGGGAACAACCACCAGTCGTTCTTCGAGCTCGACGGTACCTACTACATGGCCTACCACGCCCAGACCCTCAACCTCGCACTCGTCGGTGGAGACGCGAGCAAGGTCAGGGGATTCCGCAGCACCCACATCAACGAGGTGACGTTCCAGCCCGACGGCACCATGAACAAGGTCGATGCCGACTACGTCGGTGTCTCGCAGATCGCGCCTCTCGACCCGTACTCGATCATCGAGGCCGAGACGATCGGCTACCAGAAGGGGATCACGACCGCGCTGCTCACGAGCCCGACGTCGACGCCCGCTCTCAAGCTGACGGACATCGACTCCGGCGACTGGGTGGCTCTGGCCGGTGTCGACTTCGGTCAGGACGGGGCGACCGAGTTCGGCACCACGATCGCACCCCTCGCCGGCGGCCGCGTCGAGGTTCGGCTCGACAGCCCCGACACGTCCACGAGCGCGAACCTGGTCGGCACGATCGACGTGCCCGCAGGTGACGGAACCTGGACCGACCTCGCGACCACGATCGACCGCACGACCGGTGTCCACGACGTCTACCTGACGTTCGCCGGCGACCAGGAGGGCGACCTGTTCGACGTCGACACCTGGCGATTCGGGGTCGCCGGCGCCGAGGTCGAGCCCGTGGATCTCGCGGTCACGGCCAGGGCGCAGTGCGTCGCGGGCCGGGCGAACCTCACGGTGCGTGCGGTCAACGGTGAGGACGTGGCCGTGAGCGTGGCGCTCACGACGCCGTTCGGCACCAAGACGTTCGCGTCGGTGGCGGCGGGCAAGAGCGCGTCGCAGTCGTTCAACAGCCGTGCGGCTGCGGTCCCCGCGGGGACCGCGACGGTCGTGGGCACGATCGGCACGGGGGCCGGGGCCCGCTCGACGACGTTCGACGTCGAGTACCCGGCCACGACCTGCGGCTGACGACCGCACCAGCTCCGCCGGGGTCGCGAGGTCCTCTCGCGGCCCCGGCGTGAACCCTCCGGTCCAGACGGGCCGGTGACAGGACCAGCACGACCAGCACCAGGCGCTCGGCGCCTGCTCCTCGGCCGCCTCTCTCCGGCACCAAGAGCGCAGTGCATGCCGAAGGTGGCAGCGAGTGACACACATGTCACGGGGCCATCGTGTCCCCGTGACGGATACACCCAGTGCGACCGGTGGGCTGCGCGCGCTCGCTCGGGCGAGCGTGCGTACCGCGATCGCGGACCGTGCCCTCCAGCTGTTCGACGAGCAGGGGTACGACGAGACGACGGTCGACGACATCGCCGCAGCCATGGGGATCTCGGGTCGCACCTTCTTCCGCTACTTCGCGACCAAGGAGGACGTCGTGATCGGCGACCTGATCATCGGGGGCGCTGCCCTGAGGGACAGGGTGGCCGCGCTGATCGTGGAGCAGGCTCCGTGGCACGCGTTGCACGGTGCGATGCGCGAGGGAGCAGAGGAGATCGACGCGAACCCCGTCCGCTGGCGGCGGACCATGCGCGTCATCAACAGCACGGCGTCGTTGAGAGCGCGCAACATCGAGAAGCACCTGACGTCGTCCGCCTTGCTGACCCCCGTCATGTCCGGGCACGTCGCGCCTGACCCGAGACTCGGGGACCTGCCGGCTCGTGTCGTCGTGTCCTCTGCTTTCGCCTGCCTCGACTCCGCGCTGACGAGCTGGACCACCGCTGACGGCTCCGTCTCGCTCGTCGACACGCTCGACATCGCCTTCGCCGCCAGGCTCGACCAGACCGCCGCGCGCTAGGGAGCTCTGCCCAGTCCTTGCACGGCGGCGACCGTCCGCCCGTGCGGCGTTCGAGGTGTGTCCAGACGCGTCCGACGCCGCCCCCGTGCCGCGACCGGGTTGCCCGGTGCGACGCGCGAAAGTCCCCGCCGCCGTCGGGTCCCCGACGTGCCTCCGCGGCCTCCAGCCGTGGTGAGCCGACCGCACCGCGCGGTGTGGTTGCGCTTCCATGATCCACTGGGCGCACGAGAGGGGTGAACGATGAAGTCACGTGTCGCGACGATCCAGGACGTCGCACGGAGCGCGGAGGTCTCGACGACGACGGTGTCGAGGGTCGTCAACCGCAAGGGGTTCGTGAGCGACGGCGCGCGGCTCGCGGTGCTCGAGGCGATCGACGACCTCGGCTACGTGCCGTCGGCCGCTGCACGAGGGCTCGCGTCCCGGCAGAGCGGGATGATCGGGCTGTGCCTGCCCGACACGGGGAAGCCCGACGACCTGGCCGGTCGTGCGCACGACGGCTCCGGGGTGCGCGTGCTCCTGGACCCGCGGCCGGCCGGTGAGATCGGGTGGGGAGGCCTGTACTTCGGTGAGGTGTTGCGCGGAGCCGAGTACGCGGCCTGGGAAGCGGGCCTGGCCCTCACCGTCGCGACGGCGCGCGAGCCCGATCTCGAGGCCCGCGTCCTGGCCATGGCGGGTCGTGTCGACGGGCTCGTCGTGGTGGCCCAGTCCCTCCCGGACGACCTGCTCGATCACGTCGCCCGACGCGTCCCGCTCGTGGTGCTCGCGGGCCCGATGGTCACCGACCGTTACGACCACGTGACGGTCGACAACGCCGCGGGCATGACCCGGCTCGTGGAGCACCTCGTCGTGGACCACGGGATCCGCGACCTCGCCTACGTGGCAGGGCGAGCCGGTACCCCCGACGACGCCGAGCGGTTCCGCGGCTTCCGCGAGGCCTTGGCGGGGCAGGGCATCGACCCGCCTGCCGAGCCGCGGTCGCGCGGAGACTTCTCTCGCCGACGCGCCCGCGAGCTGGCGGCCGAGCTCCTCGACGGCCCCGGGTCGCTCCCGCGGGCACTGGTGTGCTGCAACGACGAGACGGCGCTCGGCCTGCTCGACGTGCTCGTCGCGCAGGGAGTGCGCGTGCCCGAGGACGTCGTGCTCACAGGCTTCGACGGCATCGACGCGGCGAGGACGTCGGTCCCGCCGATCACGACCGTCGAGCAGCCGACCGCGGAGCTCGGGCGGCTCGCCGTCGAGCGACTGACGACCCGGATCGGTGCGCCGCGCCGTCGTCCCACGGTCACCACGTCGTCCGTGACCGTCCATCTGAGGGCGAGCTGCGGCATGCATCCGAGTGTCCCGTCCGACGAGAACGAAGGCTGAACCATGGAGAGCGTCACCAAGAACCGGCAGTCGCCCGAGACGCTGCGGACGATGATCGAGCGGGCGTTCGGACCGCAGCAGGTGCCCGACGACGACGGCTTCGCCACCGAGCTCACCTACGGGTACTTCAACGCTCTGTACCGGATCCGACTGGCCGACGGCAAGGAGGTCGTCCTGAAGATCGCGCCTCCGGCCGGCGTCCCGGTCCTGACCCACGAGCACGACATGATGCGCAACGAGATCGCCGCGATGGACCTGGTCCGGCGCGCGTCCTCCGTGCCGGTACCCGAGCTTCTCCACGCCGACCTGTCACGAGAGCTGTGCGACGCCGACTACTTCTTCATGGAGCACGTCGACGCCACGTGCTTCGGCATCGCGGCCGACGCAGGGCAGCTCCCCGCGCACGTCGTCGACGCGGGGTTCGAGCATCTCGGGTCCTTGAACCGCGACCTGAACGCGATCGTCGGGACGCACTTCGGCCCGGTCCGCGGTCCAGGCTTCGGCACGTGGCGTGAGGCGGCCACGACGATGTTCCGTACCGTCCTGGCCGACGGGGTGCGCGCAGCGGTCGACCTCGGGTGGGATCCGGAGGTCGTGCTCAAGGCGTTCGAGGATCGTGCCGACGTGCTCGACGACGTGACCGGACCGCGCCTCGTCGAGGTCGACCTGTGGGCCAAGAACTCGATGATGCGGGACGGGCGCATCGTCGCGATCATCGACCACGAGCGCGCGATGTTCGGCGACCCCCTCATGGAGGCGGGACTGACCGGCCTCGACCTGCCCTCGTTCCCCGACCCGGAGCCCTTCATGCGAGGGTTCGGCCTCGTCGAGCTCGACCACTCCCAGCGGACCAGGCGCCACCTGTACACGCTGTGGCTCGCCGTGACCATGCTCGTCGAGACGACCTACCGGCAGCAGAGTCCTGAGCAGTACCGCTGGGCGTGCGAACAGCTCGACATCGCCATGGGGCTCCTCTGCCGGACGACGTGACGGCGACCGCACCCTCGCACGCCACACCTGCTCCGGCCGACCTCCTGGGGACCCGGCCCGTCGGGCGCCTCCTGTGGCACACGTGCTCGCAGACCACTCTCTCCGTCGGCGTCTACGGCATCTACGCCCTGACGAACGCCTGGTTCGTCGCGCGCGGCGTGGGCCCGACGGCCATGGCCGCGGTGAACCTCGTGGCCCCGTTGCTGCTCGCCCTGGGCGCCGTCTCGACCACGGTCGGCGTCGGTGCGGCCTCCGTCGTCTCGCGGAGCCTCGGCGCCGGCGACCCGGCGCGCGCGGCACGTGCGGCCGGCAACGCGTTCGTCATGTTCTGGGCCGCGGCCCTCGCCACCACGGCCGTCGGCATCGCCTTCCTCGAGCCGCTGCTGGCCGCGCTGGGGGCGACGGGCCCGACGATCGACGACGCACGGGACTACGCGCTCGTCCTCCTCGCGGGGGCGGTGGTCTCGACGGGCTTCTCGAGCCTGGTCCGCGCCGAGGGGCGCATGCTCTTCTCCACGATGCTCTGGCTCGTGCCGGTCGCCGTCCAGATCGCGCTCGACCCCCTGTTCATCTTCGTGCTCGACCTCGGCGTGCGAGGTGCCGCTCTCGGCACGGTCGGCGGCCAGGCGGTCTCGGCAGCGATGAGCCTGTGGTTCTTCTTCCTCCAGCGCCGGCGTCCCTATCGCATCACCTGGTCCGACCTGCGTCCGCACGGACCGACCCTCGGTGCGATCCTCGGCGTCGGCGCGCCGTCGTTCCTCGCGGGTCTCGGCACGACGCTGCTCGTCGTGCTCGTCAACCTCTCGCTGGTTCGAACGGGTGGTGCGACCGTCCTCGCGGCGTTCGCCGTCTGCGCCCGGCTGCAGACCTTCGCGACCATGCCCCAGACCGGCATCAGCCAGGGCCTTCAACCCGTGGTGGGGTACAACGCGGGGGCACGGCTCGTGGACCGCGTCAGGAGGGCACGCACTCTCGCGCTCCGGGCGACGACGCTCTACAGCGTGCTCGCCGCGACCGCGCTCGCGGTCCTGGCGGAACCTCTCGTGACCTTCTTCGTCGACGAGCCCGACGTCGTCCGCACCGGGTCCGTGGCGCTTCGCGTCCTCGCCGTCGGCCTCGCGGTCTCCGGGGTCGCCCCGCTCGTCTCGGCGTACTTCCAGGCGCTGGGACGTGCTCGCCCGTCCTACCTGATCTCCCTCGGGACGCTCGTCGGGATCAAGGTGCCCCTCGTCCTCGTCCTGGGACCCACCGGATCCAGCGGCACCTGGATCGCGCTCGCCGCGGGCGAGGTGCTGGCCGCCCTGGCCGCGCTCCTGGTCCTCCTCGCCGTCCAGCGTCGAGACCGTCGCGGCGCTCCCTAGGGACGCCCTGGCGGGTGCTCCGATCGTCCCGCCCTCCGGCGAGGGCGGGACGACCTGACGTGCCCGGCCTCAGCCCGTCGTCAGCTCGCGGGCCGCCGCCCACTCCCGGAACCCGGTCGCGATCTGCGGCGCGTGCGTGTGGTGGAGGTAGTGCTCGCCGGGCACAGGAACCACGGTGCCGTCCTCGACGGTCGCGGCCTGCTCCTCGTGCAGCGCCAGCCAGTCCGGGTTGTTCGCGTTGTCGGCCTCGACGAACAGCAGCAGCGGCAGGTCCGCCGGGAACGTCGTCCCGAGCGCACGCTCGAAGTTCGTGCTGATGTGCGACATCTCGTCGAGGTACGTGGGGCGCAGCGAGTTCCGGTGGGTGAACATCGTCATCTGCTCACGTGCGTGGTCGGAGTACACGGAGCCGTCGAGCCCGCCGCTCCCGAACGCGGTGAGGACGCGGACCAGGCCGAGGTTCTTCGCCGCGGCCATGAGGCCCGTCGGGAACGCCGTGTCGGTGTGCGGTTGCCCGGGGACGCTCGTGTCGACCCCGACGAACGCCATCACCTCGTCGGGGTAGCGTGCGGCGTACTCGATGCCGTAGATGCCCGCGATCGAGTGCCCCATGAGGACGTAGCGGTCGAGGTCGAGCGCCTGGAGCGCCTCGTGCACCTCGGTCACGACGTTCTCCGTGGTCCGCTCCACGTCGGTGCCGTCGCTCAGTCCGTAGCCGAAGGGTTCGACGACGACGACCCGGTGGTCCTGGGCCAGGTCCGTGACCAGCGGCTCGAAGTCGAGGACGGGAGAAGGCGTCCCGAACCCGGGCAGGAGGACCACGTCGACCGGGCCGGCCCCGGTGACGAGCACGTTCATCTGGCGCCCGTCGACCGTCACCGTTTGGCCGTAGGACTCGATCCGGTTGCTCTCGCGCGCGGTCGCGACGGCGTTCACGACGGTCGTCGTGGCCAGGGCCACCGCGACCACGGCGCCGGTCGCGGCCACGGCCACGAGCACTCTCTTCACAGGCTTCTTCACGCGTTCCTCTCTACGCGGCACACGGTGTGCCCCGCCTTCCGGTCCAGCATCGTGTGCCGGCAGAACGCGCGCGTCAGCCCTGCGCGGTCACCTCGGTACAGCGATCGCAGTACGCGCGCGTCACCTTGCGGGGCGATCCGCCGGCGCGGGTCGACCGGGATACTGGGGGAGTGACGTCACCTCGCTCCGCCGCAGCAGCGGTCCCCGTCGGCGACGTCGTCGCGATCGCCACCGTCGTGCTCTTCGGAGTCCTGCCGTTCCCCGACGAGGACTTCCGCACGCGGGGCCTGCCGATGGTGATCGCGCTCGTCCCGGTCGCGGTGATGCCGCTGCGCCGACGACGGCCGATCACCGCGCTGGCGGTGAGCGTCGTCTGCGTCGTCGCCGTCGCGCTCGCGGGCACCCTCGCACCGGCTGCACTGGTCGCCGTCATGATCACGGCCTTCGCGGTCACGAACCGGACGCGCCGCACGGTCGGGCGCGCGTGCGTGGGCGCGGCCGCCTTCGTCGTGTTCCTCGTGAGCGCCGTCCCGCTCGGCGGTGAGCTCTTCCACCCCGGGGCGACGCAGTTCGTGACGCTCGTCGTCCTCGCCGGAGCCATGGGCGACGCCACCAGGTCACGTCGCGAGGCGCTCGCGGCCGTGACGGAGCGGGCCGAACGCGCCGAGCAGGGGCGGGACGAGGAGGCGCGGCGGCGCGTGGTCGAGGAGCGCGTGCGTATCGCCCGTGACCTGCACGACGTCGTCGCCCACCAGATCTCGGTGATCAGCCTGAGCGCGGGGGTCGCGTCGTCGTCGCTCGAGTCCCGGCCCGAGCGGGCCCGCGAGGCCCTCACCACCATCCGCAGCGCCTCGCGGACCGTCCTCGCCGACATCGGCGGCCTCTTGGCCATGCTGCGCGCGCAGGACGACGTCGAGCACCGCGACCTGCACCCGCAGGCGGGGCTGGCGCAGCTCGACGCGCTCGTCGAACGCTTCGCGGGCGTGGGCCTCGACGTCGTGCTGCGGAGAGAGTCGGGCCTCGTCGCCCTCTCGCCGGCCTGTGACCACGTCGCCTACCTCGCTCTCCAGGAGGGACTCACGAACGCGCACAAGCACGGCGCCGGTGACCGGGCCGTCGTCGACGTCCGCACGCGTGGCGGTGCGCTCGCGCTGAAGGTCACCAACCCGGTGCGGCAGGGTGGTGCCGACGCACCCCCGAGCGGCCACGGGTTGCGTGGGCTGCGCGAGCGGGTCGCGTCGGTGCGGGGTCGTGTGGAGGCGTCGACCGTGGACGGCGAGTTCCGGCTCGATGTCACCGTGCCCGCCGACAGGACCGTGCCCGCCGAACCAGGGGAGGGGCGATGATCACCGTCCTCGTGGTCGACGACCAGCCGCTGGTGCGCCAGGCGGTGCGCGACATCCTGACCGACAGCGGCGGTGTCCACGTCGTGGGCGAGGCGTCGAACGGTCGCGAGGCCGTGCGCGCGGCCGCGGCACTGGCTCCCGACGTCGTCCTGATGGACATCCGGATGCCCGAGCTCGACGGGATCTCCGCGACCGAGCAGATCTGCGCCGGACCGGCGGGCGACGCGACGCGCGTGCTCGTCCTCACGACCTTCGAGGAGGACGAGTACGTCGTCGCGGCCCTCCGTGCGGGCGCGAGCGGTTTCATCGGGAAGGGGGCCGAGCCCGAGGACATCGTTCGTGCGGTGCACACGGTTCATCTGGGCGAGTCGCTCCTGTCCTCCGCGGCGACGCGGGCGCTCATCCAGCGCTTCGTGCGCCGACAGTCGCCGCAGGAGAGCGCATGGGAGGACGAGGGGCTCGACCGCCTCACCGAGCGCGAGCGCGAGGTGTTCCTGCTCGTCGCGGGAGGGCTGACGAACCAGGAGATCGCGGTCGAGCTCGTGATCTCCGCGCACACCGCCAAGACGCACGTCAACCGGATCATGGCGAAGGTGCACGCCCGTGACCGGGCGCACCTGGTGATCCTCGCCTACGAGTCGGGGCTCGTCACGGCGCGTCCCTGACGTCGCCGCTGCGGCGACGGAGTCCTCCCGACGCACTGTGCCGGACGGCGTCCTCTGGGACGCCCGCCTTGTGAATGCCTGTGAGGCAGATCACACTGAAGGCGAGCGACGTGTCGGCCCCGGGGGAGTGCCTCATCAGGGGGAGTGTCGCCGACCGCCCGTCCAGGGCGGACCACGCCGAGCGCGAGGAGCCACCGATGAGCGAGCAGAGCACCCCCACCACGGGAGCCACGGGCGCGGGGGCCGTTCCGGGCCCACGGGAGAACGGCCCCGGGCGGCCACCACGCGAGAGTCCGGAGCGTGTCTCGGCACTCGCGTCCGAGCACGGCAGCACGACGATCGCGGACCAGGTCGTCGCCAAGATCGCGGGTATCGCGACCCGCAACGTCAAAGGGGTCTACGCGGTCGGTGGAGGAGCGGCCCGTGCGTTCGGCGCCATCCGCGAGTACATCCCCGGCAGCGGCAGCGACACCACCTCAGGAGTTCACGTCGAGGTCGGAGAGAGGCAGGCCGCCGTCGACCTGGACCTCGTCGCCGACTACGGGGTCTCGATCGCCGACCTGGCCCAGGCCGTGCGGCGAAGCGTCATCACGTCGATCGAACGCATGACAGGGCTCGAGGTCACCGAGGTCAACATCGACGTCAACGACGTCCACCTGCCCGACGACGACGCCGACGCGGGCTCGGGGCGGTCTGCACCCCGCGCGCAGACCTCCGCCGAGGGCGAGGAGGGTGGCGGGCGGGTTCGATGAACACCTCGTCACGCGCACCCTCTGGATCGCTGTCGGCCGACCAGGGCACTCGGTCGGTGACGCCGACTCCCCTGGAGGTCGCTGCAGCGTTCGACGGCCCGTCTCCCGAGCGGGCTCCGGGAGAGCCCGTGCCCGCACGTCGGCCCGACGCTCCACCGCGAGGTGATGCCACGTACCCGGTCGAGCCGGCGGACCGGGTGGCGGCTGCTGTGCTCGCCGTGCCAGGAGTGGTGCGCCTGCACCCCGGGGACCTCGGCGAGGTCGCCACCTACCTGCCCGGTCGTGCCGTCACCGGCGTGCGGCTCCGCCCCGACGAGGTCGAGGTGCATCTCGTGGTCTCGCCCGAGCGCCCCATCCCCGAGGTCGCCGGTCGCGTCCACGAGGCGGTGCGCGCAGTGGTCTCGGTTCCCGTCCACGTGTTCGTCGAGGACGTCGAGCCCCCGCCGACCTGATCGCCCGCGCCGAGTCCGTGGCGCCGTCCAAGGAGAACCCATGTCCGTGTCCACGACCGGCCTGCTGGTCGGCCTCCTGCTCGCCGTCGCCGCGATCCTCGGGGGCTTCTGGGGATTTCTCCTCGCCGTCGGCCTCGGAGGCGTCGGATGGGTCGTCGGGGCCCAGATCGAGGGGCGGATAGACCTCGGCGCGGTCGTCCGCGGCCGACGTCATGTCTGACCCGACCGAGAGGAGGCACGTCCTCCTCGACGACCCGTCCCTCGACGGACCGGAACCGGTCGACCCGTCGGGCCGGGGAGTGCTGCGCGTCGCCGATCGCGTGGTCGACAAGGTCGCTCGTGCGGCCGTGCTGGGGGTCGTCGGTGTCGCGCCCGCTGCGGCCACGGCCGGGACCGTGGGGAGGGCGTTGGGCAGGGCCTACCCGCAGGTCACGTGCGCACGTGCTGGCGACCGTGCCCGCGTGGTCCTCGAGATCGCCCTGGTGTGGCCCTCTCCGGCCGCCCGGGTCGCCCACGAGGTGTGCGAAGCCGTGACCGACCAGCTGCTCGCTCTCGCGGGGGTGCACGTGGACGAGGTCCGGACCACCGTCGCTCGCATCGTCGACCCGTCCGACGTCGCGGGGCCACCCAAGGAGCAGCGAGTCCGATGAGCGTTCCCACCGCGCCGCCCACCAGGGACGTCCCTGCCCCGGCCATGTCGCCGCGGGCCGGGCTCGCACTGACGTCGTGGGCCTTCGTGCTGGCGGCGCTCCTGCTGGCCGTCGCGGTCCTCGCCGGGCAGTCCGCGCTCGTGGCCCTGCGCGGGGAGGGCACGAGCTGGTTCGTCCTGCTCGCGGACGCCGCGGACGGGTTGCAGCCCGAGACGTGGGTCGGCGTGGTGGGGGTGCTCCTCGCGCTGCTCGGCCTCTGGTTGCTGTGGCAAGCAGCTCGTCCTCGACCGCGGACGACCCGGCGCATCTCTGCTGCGAGCGGCATCCACGTGCGCGCGGCCGACGTCGCCCGCTGGGTGAACGCGACGGCCCGAGACGTGCCCGGGGTGCTGGGCACCAGCACGTCGGTCTCTCCTACCGCGGTACGGGTCACTGTCCGCTCGACCGGCTCCCCGGACATCCTCGACGACGTCCGCGCCGAGGTCTCCCACCAGCTCTCGGCGTTCGAGCAGCCGCCGCGCCTGAGCGTGCGACCCGGCGAAGGGCAACGCTCGTGAACCGCACCGTCCTGCGGCTCGACCGCACCCTGCTCGCCCTCGCCGGCCTCGTCCTCGTCGTGGTCGGCGTCGCCGCCCTGCTGTGGACGACGGGAACCCTGGCCGAGATCTTCGACGGCGTCCCCGACGCGATCGACACGGGCGCCGCCCAGGACGCCGTGTCCCAGCCGTGGTGGCCCTACGCCGCCGCTGGCGTGGCCATCCTTCTCGCGGTCGTCTCCCTGTGGTGGATGCTCGCCCACCTGCCCGCCCGTTCCGTCCCCGAACAGGACCTGCCCGGCTCCACGCGCACCATGCGCCTGCGGATCTCCCGGGACGCCGTCGCTGACGCGACGGCCCGCGCCGCTCAGCAGGTTCCCGCCGTCCACCGGGCCGTCGCCACCTTGCGCGACGAGGGTCCCGAGCTCGTCCTGAGCCTGGTCGTGACCGTCGACCCTGCGACCGACCTGCCTGCGCTCGCAGCCCGGCTGGACGGGCTCCTCGCCGAGGCGGCGACCGTCCTGCCCGACGAGAGGCTCCGCTCTCGCACGACGCTGAGGATCAGGAGCAGCCGCCGACGCGACCGCACGGCGCGGGTGGCCTGACCGTCGGGTGTCGCCCGGGCTCCCGTGCGCGCGGCCGAGAGGGGTCCGGCGGACGACGGCCCGTCGTGGCACCACTACCCTTGACGCTCGTGAAGGTCACCATCACGACGCTCCAGATGCACCGCCCGTCGTCGCACGCGCCGCGCGCCCTGCCGGACGAGGTGCGCCTCGAGCGGACGGTCGCCGTCGCTCCCGAGTACGCCCGCTTCCTCTACGGCCTGGTCGGCGGGCCGTGGTTCTGGACCGACCGGCTCGGCTGGACGCGTGAGCAGTGGGTCGAGGAGCTCGAGGTGCCGGGGACGGAGTTCTGGGTCCTCTACGGGGAGGGCGGCCCGTGGGGCTACGTCCACCTCCATCCCCTCGTCGCTGCTGACGGGACCCACGTCGAGATCCGGTACTTCGGCCTGGCCGAGCGGGCGATCGGTCGTGGCCTGGGTGGCCCGCTCCTCGAGCACGGCATCGCGGCCGCCTGGTCGCTCGCCGAGCGCACCGACGTCCCGCCGACCACCCGCGTCTGGGTCCACACCTGCACGCTCGACGGTCCCGCGGCGCTCGCGAACTACCAGGCGCGGGGTCTGGTGGTCTGCGGGACCGAGGAGACCGACGAGGACATGCCTGGCGAACCCCTCGGGTCCTGGGTCTCCACGGGCGGCCCGGCCTCGGCCGTCGCTCGGCCGATCGGGTAGTGCGTCCGTCGGGGTCGAGGCCGGACGGTCAGCCGGACCTGTCCGAGGAGGCAAGCTCCGCCTGGTGTGCGTACCAGTCCGTGGCGCTGAGCAAGCACTGGAGGAGGCGATCGTCAGCGGTCCTCTCGGTCCCGGTGGCGCGGTCGAGGTCCTCGCGGACGTCCACGCAGACCTCGCGGGGTGTGGGTCGGGGCTCCCCGGCGAGGTCCGCCGCGGCAGCGGCGTCCTCGATCGCGCTCTCGACCGTCAGACGCTGCGCCTGCGCGACGCCCCGGGGGCCGTCGTTCGGAAACGACGACGGAGTCTCGTACCCGAACATGGCAGGGCAGTCGCCCAGGCAGCCGTCCTGGCCGTACCCGTTGCGGTAGGCGTTGATCGTGAAGAAGCCACCGAACGCGGGAATCTCGCCATCGACCTTGCTGAGCGAGATGACGTCGAGGGGCAGGCCGGCCGCGTCCTTCATCAGCGAGTCGGGCAGGACCACCGAGGAGACGAGGGTGCCGTCCGCGGCAGGGAACAGGTCCCAGGAGATCAGACGCCGCTCGTTCCGGCCGGGCGGCCCGCCGGCAGAGGCCTCCACGGGGACTCCCAGGCCGATGACGACCTGGCGGTCACCGTCGGGAGAGGTCGCCGAGGCCGCGGTGGCGTCCGAGCTCAGCAGCATCGTGCCGGCGGCGTTCCCGGCCCGGAGCTCTCGGAGGTCGGCGTCGTCCCCCTCGTACACGGCGTTGACGGCTCGATACTGGGTGCTGAGTCTGCTGACGACGAAGAGTCGCGTGCCCGCCGTCCAGCCGGGCACCCTGGTGTCGATGACCAGCCCCCCGCCGGCGCGTGCAGACGTCGTCGGGTCGGTGGGGATCTCGATCCCGGGCGTGAGCCGAGTCGAGGAAGCCGGCGCCACGGTGGCGATCCCGACGCGTGGAAGGGCCATCGCGGCCAGGGCGACCACTGCCATGCAGGCAACGGACAGCAGGGCGATCCGTGCCGTGCGTCTGCGGACGCGGCGCTTGACCAGGGCGAGAGCCGGAGTGCCCGGCAGGTGCTCTACAGGGATCACCTCGTCGGCGAGGGAGCGGAGCTCCGCTGCGAAGTCGTCGTGCTCAGTCATGGCTCGCTCCCGCCGTCGGGGTGGTCGTGCCGGTCAGCTCTGCGCGGAGCCGGGCGAGCCCCCGCGAGGCGGTGGACTTCACCGTTCCGTGCGGCATGCCCAGCTCGCGGGCGACCTCCGCCTCGGAGAGGTCGAGCAGGTGGCGCAGGACGACCACGCGCCTCTGCCGGACCGGCAGGAGCAGCAAGGCGCGCACGAGCTCGTCACGCACCGCGATCTCGGCTGTACGGTCCGAGACCGCACCCGTCAGGTGGTCCTCGGGCTCGATCAGGACCTCACGTCGGGTACGCCGCCACGTGTCGATCTTGAGGTTCGTCAGGATCCTCCGCGCGTAGACGAAGGGGTCACCGTCCCGGGCGCGCGCCCAGGACCGATAGGTCCGTTCGAGCGTGGCCTTCGGCCCGGTGGTGGTCGCCGCTGATCAGGAACGCGATCCTTCTCAGGCGGCCGCCGTGCGTCTCCACGAAGTCGACGAACTCCGCGTCGCGGTTCACCGTCCCCGCAGCCAGGTACCGGACCGTGACGGCGCCGTCCGCCCACAGGATCTCGTCCTCCGTCACGCCTACCTCAGTGCTCGTCATCTGACCCACGACATCCCTGCATGTCCTCCACCACGCACGAGCCCGTCGATCGGTTCCCTCGCGGCCGGATCGGTCTCAGGGCACTCTCCCGGGGCAGCCCTGACCGCATCCGCCCGCGACCGGGAGACCTCTCGACCGGGTCCGGCGGCCCCGCGGGCGCACAGGACGACGGCGAGGCCGCCGGCGACCGTGGGCCACGTGAGGTGCTCGCGCAGGAGGAGCGCGGCCCACAGGATGCTCAGGACGGGTTGGACGAGCTGCGCCTGGCGGACGATCGTCGAGGCGCTCCGCTCGCTGCCCTGACGAGCGTCCGCCGTCTGCCAGCGCCGGCGCCGGCCGCCACCCGCTGGCGGCCGGACGCCGGAGCGCTCACCCCGCCAGCGTGCTGCGCTCGTGCAGCCGGCCAGCGGCGTCGAGCTCGAGGACGGTGTCGATCCCGAGCCGTTCGAGGAACGCATGGTCGTGGCTGACCACGAGCAGGGCGCCGCGGTAGCCGTCGAGCGCCTGCGCGAGCTGCTCGACGCTCGCGATGTCGAGGTTGTTGGTGGGTTCGTCGAGCACGAGGAGCTGTGCGGGCGGGTCCGCGAGGAGCAGCGTGGCGAGGGACACACGAAAGCGCTCCCCTCCTGAGAGCGAGGCAACAGGACGGTCGGCACCGGCGCCGCGGAGGAGGAGGCGGGCGAGCTGGTTGCGGATCGCCCCGGTCTCCATGCCCGGCGCGACGGCCTTGACGTTGTCGACGGCGCTCGCGTCCTCGAGGAGACCGTCCAGGCGCTGCGGGAGGTAGCCGACCCGGTCCGTCAGGAGCGTCCCGTGCGCGCGTCCCTCGACGGGGGCGCTCCCGCTCACGAGCTGCTGGAGGAGCGTCGACTTCCCCGACCCGTTCGGCCCGACCAGCGCGACCCGCTCCGGGCCCTGGACGACGACGTCGCGTCCCTGGCCGTGCAGCTCGGCGAGGCGGCGGCCACGCGGTACGTCGGGATCGGGCAGGACGAGGTGGATGTGCTCCTCCTCGCGGACGCGCGCGTCGGCCGCGTCGACGGCGGCCTGCGCGGTCCGGACCTTGTCGTCGGCCGTCGACCGCATCGCCCCGGCGGACCCTTGCGCCTTGCTCGCGCGTGCACCCGCGAGGATCTTGGGGATACCGCCGTCCTTCTGGGTCTTCCTGGCCGTGCGCTCACGGCGGGCGAGCTTGGTCTCGGCCTCGACCCGCTGGCGCTTCTCGACCTTCAGGGCCTGCTGCGCCCCGCGGGCCGCCTGCAGCGCGGCGGCCTGCTCCTGCTCCTGGTGGGCTGCCCAGGCGCTGTAGGGGCCGCCGTACATCCCGAGCGAACCGGCGTGGAGCTCGGCGGTGTGGTCCATGTGCTCGAGCAGCTCGAGGTCGTGGCTCACGACGACGAGCGTCCCGGGCCAGGTGTCGACGAACCGTGCGAGCGTGGCTCGGGTCGCGCGGTCGAGGTTGTTGGTCGGTTCGTCGAGCAGCGTGATCGCGGTGCGCCGGATGCGGAGCCCCGTGATGGCGATGAGCATCGCCTCGCCGCCCGAGACCTCGGCGACGCGCCGGTCGAGGTCGGCTGCGCCGAAACCGATCTCGTGGAGGGCCTCGTCGGCGCGGGACTCGATGTCCCAGTCGTCACCGATCGCTTCGAAGTGGCGTTCGTCGACGTCGCCCGACTCGATCGCACGCAGTGCCGCGAGGACCGTGTCGATCCCGAGGAGCTCGGCCACGGTGGTCGAGCCGGTGAGGGTGAGGGTCTGCGGGAGGTAGCCGACGTCGCCCGCGAGGTCGACGCGACCCGAGGTGGGGGTGAGCCGCCCGGCGATCAGGCGCAGCAGGGTGGACTTCCCCGTGCCGTTGCGGCCCACGAGTCCTGTGCGCCCCGTGGTGAACGTGCCGTCGAGCCGGTCCAGCGCGACGCTGCCGTCGGGCCACTCGAACGAGAGCTGGTGGAGGGTGACGGCTGATCGGATGGCCATGGAACGTGCTCCTTCGGCCCAGGTGAGGGCGGTAGGTCTGAGGAGGGGACGAGCCGGTGCGGTCCGCGGACGACGTCCTCGGTGCCCCTCGTCGTGGCGGCGTCCTCGTCGCGACCCCGGGCGCGCGAGGGCGCGTCCGGGCGAGAGGCTGCCGCGCAGGTCGAGGGAGCTCCCCGGGGAGCGGTGCGCGGACCGGCGGGCGAGGGACACGACCGACCAGGGTCCGGGGCGAGGGAAGGGCTCGTGAGGATGGCCGTCAGCACAGGGTCCAGCCCAGGTCGACGACGGGAGTCGCTCGATCAGGGAGGGCGGGGCGTCACGGGGCGTGGTCCACGAGGGTCCACCGGAGGTCGGTGCGTCACGAACGTGCCGGTACGGCTCCTGCTGGGCTCAGCAGCGAAGCGTCTCCTCGGACGCCGGCGTCGGCGACGAGGGGAAGGGGTTATTCACCCAGGGTGCGAGGCACGCCTGACGAACAGTGATGGCCACCGGCAGCTCGGTGGCTAGATTCTGTCGACCTCGATATCCATGCCAGCGAGCATACCTGCTGCGCGAAGCGGCCCCGTGCGGCCCCGTGCGGCACGTGCCGCGCCCTGCGGCCGCCGACCGTGTCGAGAACCGGCCGCCGGTTCCGACCACGGGGTGAGCGTGCCACGCTGGGCACGACGGGACGAGAGGAGAGACCCATGGCCAGGTACCTGGTGGGTGTGGACTTCCGGGCGGGGGCCGACGAGACCCCGATGGACGAGTGGGCACCCGAGGAGGTGACGGCGCACCTCGAGTACTACGGGGTGCTCAACGCCGAGCTGGTCGCGAGCGGGGAGCTCGTCGAGACCGTGGTCCTCACGGGCCCCGACCTCGCCAAGGTGGTGCGTTCGGACGGCACCGCACCGGTCGTCACCGACGGGCCGTTCGCCGAGTTCAAGGAGTGGCTCGCCGGCTACCAGATCGTCGACGTGGAGTCCGAGGCACGAGCGCTCGAGATCGCCGCGCGTGTCTCGGCGGTGCCCGGGCGCGGGGGCAGGCCCACGCAGCAGCCAATCCAGGTGCGCCGCCTCATGGACGACTCGCCGTCGGACGCCGCCGAGATGGCAGCGTTCCTCGACACGGCCAAGGGAGCGGGCTGATCGCTGCCACGGCCGTCGAGGACCTGCTGCGCGATCTCGCGCCGCAGGTCCTCGGCACGCTCGCGCGCCGCTCGGGCGACTTCGTGGGGGCCGAGGACGCCGTCCAGGAGGCGCTCCTCGTGGCCGTGACGACGGGGGGGCCGACGGCGTCCCGGAGCACCCCCGCGCCTGGTTGCAGCAGGTGGCCTCACGGCGTCTGGTCGACGCCCAGCGCAGCGAGATCGCCCGGCGGCGCCGCGAGCGGGCGCTCGCGGCGGGCCAGGTCCCGGGGGCCGAGCCGTCTGCGCGCGACGACTCGCTCGCGCTCCTGTTCGGCTGCTGCCACCCGGACCTGACGCCGCCGTCGGCCGTCGCACTCACGCTGAGGGCGGTCGCCGGCCTGACCACCGCCGAGGTGGCGCGTGCCTACGGCGTGCCCGAGCCGACCATGGCGCAGCGCATCAGCCGGGCCAAGCAGACGGTCGCGGCGTCGGACCGCCCGCTGGTGGTGCCGGGACCAGGGGAGTGGCCGGCGCGGCTCCGGCCGGTCCTGCACGTGCTGTACGTCCTGTTCACCGAGGGCCACACGGCGTCGACCGGCCCTTCGCTGCGGCGAGTGGACCTGACCGACGAGGCGATCCGACTGACCCGGTGGTTGCACCGCGCGGTCCCGGGCGACCCCGAGGTGAGCGGGCTGCTGGCACTGATGCTCCTGACCGACGCCCGGCAGCCCGCCCGGACGGACGCCGCCGGCGACGTCGTGCCCCTCGCTCGGCAGGACCGCGCGCGCTGGGACCGCGCCCTGATCGCCGAGGGCCTGTCGCTCCTCGACAGGACGCTCGTCCGGGGCGATGTGGGCGAGTACCAGCTCCAGGCCGCGATCGCCGCGGTGCACGCCCGGGCGCGGACGGCCGAGGACACCGACTGGCCGCGGGTCGTCGACCTCTACGAGCTGCTCGAGCGGATGACGGGCAGCCCCGTCGTCACGCTCAACCGGGCGGTCGCGGTCGCCATGGTCGAGGGGCCGGACGCCGGGCTCGCGGTCCTCGAGGGGATCGGCCCGGTCCCGGGCGACCCGCACCGGGTCGACGTCGTGCGCGCGCACCTCCTGGAACGAGCAGGGCGCCCGACGGCGGCGCTCGAGCACTACCGTCGGGCGGCGGCCCGCGCGACGAGCGTTCCGGAGCAGCGGCACCTGGCCGCCCAGGTCGCGCGCCTGGCGGGGACCGCGGGCTGACTCCGCCGCGCACGACTCCGCCGAGGTCCCTAGGCTGGTCCCAGCGATCCGGCGACGGTCACCGGAGGTCGCCCGCTCGAGCGGACGAGGCACCCGAGCCGAGGTGGGCACATGGGCACCGCACCGGAGGAGAAGGCTCCCGCAGCGACGGGGAACAGGCGGCTCATGCTGCTGCTCGCGGCCGCGATGTTCGTCCTGGTCGTCGACACCTCGCTCATGAACGTCTCGATCTCGGCCGTGGTCGAGGACCTCGACACCACGGCGAGCGGCGTCCAGTCGGCCATCGCGCTCGAGGCTCTGGTCTCTGCCGCCTTCATCCTCATCAACAGCAAGGTCGGCGACCTGATCGGGCGCAAGCGCGCCTACGTCCTGGGTCTGCTCGCGTACGCGACGGGCGCCCTGGCCATGACGCTCGCGCAGAGCCTCACGGCGATCGTCGTGTTCTGGGCGATCGTCGGCGGGCTGGGCGCGTCGTTGCTGCTGCCCGCGATGCAGTCGCTGATCCACGGCAACTTCTCGGGCGCCGACCAGAAGAAGGCGTACGCGCTGGTCGGGGCCTCCGCCGCGATCGCCGCGGCGGTGGGCCCGCTCCTCGGCGGGTTCGTCACGACCTACCTGTCGTGGCGGGTCGGGTTCGCGCTCGAGGTGGTCATCATCGCCGTCGTCCTGAGCCAGATCGGCCTGGTGCGGGACGTGCCGTTCACGGGCTCCCGACAGGTCGACCTCGTGGGCGCGGTCCTGTCCGTGATCGGCATGGGCGGGGTGGTGCTCGGCATCCTCGTCTGGCAGGAGGGCGGCGAGCTCGTCGGTGTGCTCCTGGCCGTCGGGGTCGTCGCGCTCGTGCTCCTGGCCCGATGGCTGGTCCGGCGCCAGCGCGCGCACCGGGTGCCGCTGCTCGACCCGGACCTCTTCCGCCATCCGCACTTCACCACGGGTGTCACAGGGCAGATGCTGCAGCAGATCATGCTGGGCGGCGCGATGATCGCGCTCCCGCTCTTCTTCCAGATGACTCTCGAGTACGACGCCCTCCAGGCCGGGCTCTCGCTCGCCCCCTTGTCGCTCACCATGTTCGCGGCAGCGGTCGTGGCGGGCCGGCGATCCGGGTCTCGCCGCCCCGCCGAGATCATCCGCACCGGCTTCGTGCTGGCGAGCGTCGGGATCGCGCTCGTCATCCCGTTCGTCCCGCGCGTGGACAGCGGCTGGTACCTCGTCCTCCCGCTCGCGATCACCGGGTGCGGCCTGGGCCTGCTGGTGTCCCAGCTCAACAACTACACGCTCGCCCCGGTCGAGGAGGAGCGTGTCAGCGAGGCGGCGGGCGTCAACTCGGCCGCTGGATCGTTCGGCCTGTCGTTCGGGCTCGCCATGGCCGGGGGCCTCATGCTCGCCTCGCTCTCGCTCGGGTTCACCCAGATGACGCAGAGCAGCGCGGTCATCCCCGCCGCCGAGCAGCAGCAGATCGCCGCTGCGCTCGAGGAGGACGCCGAGGTCATGAGCACGTCCCGGCTCGCCGAGCAGATCACGGGTCAGCCCCCGGCCGTGGAGGCCGAGGTGCTGGCGATCAACGACCGGGCGCGCGACCGGTCGCTGCAGGTCGCGCTGCTCGTCCCGCTCCTGGCCGGACTGCTCGGGCTGGGCAACTCGTTCCGAATGCTGCGCCTGCCGGACCAGAAGCCGAGGTCGTCGCTCGACGGCCTGGACCTGGGCTGACCGGTCGGTCCTCCCCGCGTCGTCACGGCCGTGCCGGCCCGGGGAACCCCGTCCAGCGCAGTTCGACCGGCAGGTGGGCCATGTCGTTGAACAGCACGAGCGCCGGCGGCAGGCTCGTCCGGTACTCGATGACCGTCAGCGCGGCGTTGGCGCTGCTCAGACCGAGCCACCGGGCCTCCGGCGCGTCCATCGCGTGCCGCACGAGCCACGCGACGGGGTAGTCGTGCGTGACCAGGACCTCGTGGACGTCGGCGGTCCGGCGCCCCGCGCTCGCCTCGGCGTCGTCGTACCCGTCGAAGAACCCGACCCACGGCGCGGGCGTCTCGGCCGGCGCGGGGACGTGGGGGACGTGGTCGACGAGCTCGGGAGCCTCGGCCAGGACCGCGTGCGGCACGTGGCGCGCCAGCTCGTGCGCGGACGCGACGGCCCGGGGGAGCGGGGAGTGCCAGACGGCCGTCACGGGCACCCGTGCGAGGCGCTCGCCCAGCAGGTTCGCCTGCCGCCTCCCCGCGGCCGTGAGCTCCCCGAACGCGTCGGCCGCCCCGTGCCGAGCGAGGTACAGATGTCTGGTCCCCATGGATCGTCCCCTCGGGTCAGGTGCTCGTCGTGACGGTGCCGGCAGTGCCGTCGATCGTGACCGGGCTGCCGTCCGGGATCAGGACGGTCGCCCCCAACGATCCCGAGGACCGCGGGGATGCGGCGCTCGCGGGCGATGATCGCCGCGTGGGACAGGACCCCGCCGGTCTCGGTGACGACACCCGCGGCGATCCGCAGCAAGGGGGTCCACGCGGGATCCGTGAAGGGGCAGACGAGGACGTCACCGGGGCGGACGCGGGAGAAGTCGGACGGGTCGCGGACGACTCGCGCGGTGCCCGTGGCGGTCCCGGTGCTGCCCGCCGTGCCCGTCAGGCGGTTCGCCGACGGAGCAGGTGGCCCGGCCGGGGAGGGGCGGGCCGGGTGGGAGGGATGGGTCGACGGCGAGGGCGCCCCCTGGGTTGCGGACGGCATCGGTGGCATCGGTGGACGTGCGGCGGTGACGGGCCGGGCCTGCACCACCCAGGTCCGGCCGCGGGCGATCGCCCACTCGATGTCCTGCGCTCCGCCGAGAAGCGCCACGACCCTCCGTCCGAGGCGAGCGAGCCGCCTCGCGGTCTCGTCGTCGAGCGTGGGCCGGATCCGTCCGTCGGCGGGCACGTCGCTCAGGGTGAGCCCGGTGCCGCGCCGGTCGAGGCGGGTGCGCTTGTCGGCGACGGTGCGCCCGACGCTGCCGTCGGCCGCGACGCGGTAGGAGTCCGGGGTTACCGTGCCCCCGACGACGCTCGGGCCGAGGCCCCACGAGGCCTCGATGACGGTCACGCCGTCCGGTGCGGCGGGCGCGAACACGACCCCCGAGATCTCGGCGTCGACGAGCCGCTGGACCAGCACGGCCATGGACCCGGCGTCGGCCGGCTCGTCGTGCGCGGCGCCGCGGCGGTACGCGGTGGCACGCGGCGAGTGCAGCGAGGCCCAGCAGGCGCGCACGGCCTGCGCGACGCCGTCGACCCCCTGCACCGCCAGGACGCTCTCGTGCTGACCCGCGGCGGACGCCTCACCCGTGTCCTCGGACGAGGCCGACGAGCGCACGGCGACCGGCGGGTCGCCGAGAGCGGCGAGCCCGTGGGTCAGCCGGTCGCGCAAGGCCGCGGGCAGCGGCGCGGCCGGCCCTGCGTGGGCGGGGCCCTCCGGTCCGTCGACCGCGACGTCGAGGCGCCCGTTCCCGAGGGCTTCGCGGTGCGCGTCGAGCGGCACGACGAACCCGTCAGGCACGGCGAACCCGGCGCGCAGGAGCATGCCGAGCGTTCCCGCCTTGCCTCCGCAGGTCTCCTGCGTCGCCTCCGAGAGAGGGATGAGCATCCCGGCCACCTTCAACAGAGTGTTGACAACAATTCGTTGATTCTGCAGGATCCTCGTATGGCACGCAAGGACGACCCCGCACTGACGGCACGCACCGCGGACGCGGCGCGCGCCGACCACGACCAGGCGCGCCGCGAGCACGTAGCGCGCGAGCACCTGCTGAGCCTCGGGGCGGACGCGCTCGCGAACCGCCCGTGGCAGCCCGCGCCGGTCCCGCCGTCGGCCGTGGACCTCGCTCGGTTCGCGCTCTGGCGCTCCACGGACCTGGCTCCGGGAGACCTGCTCAGCGCGCTCGCGCTCCTGCCCGCTGCGCGCGCCGAGGTCGACGGGCTCGAGGACGGCCTGCTGTTCACGGCCCGCAGCGCAGGCCTGACGTGGGCCCAGATCGCCGACGCGATGGGGTTCAACTCCCCGCAGGCCTGTCAGCAGCACTACCACCGGCTCGCGGCCAGGCAGGGAGACCGCTCGTGACGCAGGACTCCCCGGTCGACCTGCTCGTGCTGCACGCGGTCCGCATCACCGGGTTCGCCGACGTCCCGGCTCTCGCTCGCCGGTTCGGGACCGGCCTGGACGAGACGACCGAGCTGCTCGAGGACGCCGAGGCGCGCGGCTGGGTCCAGCGGTCCGCCTTCGCGGGGCTCGGCGGCTGGTCGCTCACGGTCGCGGGGCGCACCGAGAACGAGCGGCAGCTCGCGAGCGAGCTCGCACGCACGGGGCGCGAGGGCGACGTGCGCGAGGCCTACCGGGAGTTCCTCCCGCTCAACGCGCGCCTGCAGCGGGCCTGTACCGACTGGCAGCTGCGGCCTGTGCCCGGCGACCGCCTCGCCCCCAACGACCACACCGACCCCGCGTGGGACGCCGGGGTGCTGGGCGAGCTCGCCGCGATCGACCGCGACCTCGCCCCGCTCGGGCGACGCCTGAGCGACGTGCTCGCCCGGTTCGGGGGCTACGACGAGCGGTTCGCCACGGCGCTCGGTCGGGTGCAGGCGGGCGACGGCGGCTGGGTCGACCGCACCGACGTCGACTCGTGCCACCGGGTCTGGTTCGAGCTCCACGAGGACCTCGTCGCGACCTTGGGCGTCGACCGGGGCGCGGGGACCTGACCGCCGCGCGCACGGCGCGCGAGCCGGTCCTCTGGTGGGGGCGTCGGTCCGCGATGACCCTCCGTCGCGGCACGAGGGGTTGACGGGCCACCGTGTGTGAGCGCTAACATGCTCGTGCCCGGCACTGGTGCCGAGCAGTCACGGGCACCGCGCCCGGCCCGCCCGCCCTCCTGAGCCGCCCGACGACCCCCGGGTCGCCCGAGCCTGACGCGCCCGCCCCCGCTCCGCCCGGAGACCGCGAGCGCCCCGCACCCTCCGAGCCGCCGCCCGTCGACGGGTCGGTTCCGAACATCGTCGTTCGAACGGAAGAGAGCACTGATGAGCACGCACGCAGAAGCGGTCGTCACGAGGCGCCCGAGACCGCACCCGGGAGCCCGCGCCGTCGCGGCCCTCCTCGGGGCCGCCCTGGTCCTCACGGGCTGGGCACCCGTCGCCGCAGCGGCCGACGGCGGGCTCCCCGCCCCGGTCCTGGACCTGCGCTTCGAGGGTGACCTGGCCGACGCCTCGTCGGCGGCGCACCCGGTCACGGTCAAGGGGCACGCGGGATCGACGACGACCAACCTGGGTTGGGTCCCGGGGGTCGCCGAGGGTTCGCAGGCCGTCGAGCTGGGAGGCAGCACGTTCCTCGACCTGGGCGCGTCGACCGACCTGCAGCCCGAGGACCTGACGCTGTCGTTCTGGCTGCGCCCCAGCGGGAAGATGACCGGTGAGCAGGTCGTGAGCTGGAACAAGGGCGCGTACAACTCGGACGGCTGGTACCTGTCCTCCGAGTCGGACACGTCGCCGCTCGCGCTGTCGGTCGGCCCGGCGTCGGGCCAGCCCTACAAGGTCCGGGTGGCCTCGGCGGACCGTGCGTCGTTCCTCCCCGCGGACGAGTGGACGCACCTCGTGGTCACGTACGACGCGGCGACCAAGGACGTGGCCTTCTACCGCAACGGTGAGCAGGTCCCGGCGACCGTCGCGAGCCCGATCGGCTCGGGTGGCGCGACCGGCGTCCTGGGCTCGTCGCCCACGCTGCCCAAGACCATCGGGTTCAACGGCCCGTCCTACAACGGCTCCTACCTGCGGGCGGGGCTCGACGAGTACCGCCTGTACGACGGCGTCGCGTCGCTCGCCGACGTCGTCGGGCTCTACGAGGAGTCCGGCCGGGTGATCGACCGCGAGGCCGTCGCGCAGGCGGACGCCGACGGGCTCACGCTGCCCGAGCGGGTCACGGTCGCGCTGATCCTGTCGGCCAAGGGCTCGCGCGGCTCGGCCGTCACCTGGGCGTCGTCAGCCCCGGACGTCGTCGCGACCGACGGCACCGTGAACCGGCCCGCCGAGGGTGAGGACGACGCCGAGGTCACGCTCACCGCGACCGCACGCTACTTCGACGGCAAGCCCGTCACGCGCGAGTTCCACGTGGTCGTCCCGGCGCTGGTGTCGATGGACCCGCTCGAGAACAGCGGCCTGCCCACGGTCCTGCTGTCGGACGACTTCCTGAACAACGCCGCGTCCAAGGAGCAGGACTACCTCCTGAGCCTGAGCTCGGAGAAGTTCCTCTACGAGTTCTACAAGGTCGCCGGCCTGGAGCCCACGACCCCGCAGGGCTACGGCGGCTGGGAGCGCAGCGACGCGGTGAACTTCCGCGGCCACGCGTTCGGGCACTACATGTCGGCCCTCGCGATGTCGTACTCGGGCACGCCCGACGGTGCGACCAGGGACGCGCTGTCGGCCGAGATCGTCGCGGCCGTCGACGGCCTCGAGCGGGTGCAGGACGCCTACGGGGCGTCCCACCCGGGCAGCGCGGGCTACGTCTCGGCGTTCCGTGAGAGCGTCCTGGACCAGGTGCAGGGCACCGGGCCCTCCGACGAGAACGTGATCGTGCCCTGGTACAACCTGCACAAGGTGCTGGCGGGCCTGCTGGACGTCGCGGAGTACGTCGACGGGCCCACGGGGGACAAGGCGCGCGAGGTCGCGACCGGGTTCGGCCTGTACGTGTCCGGCCGGGTCGCGAAGCTCCCGAGCACCGACGTGCTGCTGCGCACCGAGTACGGCGGCATGAACGAGGCGCTCTACGAGCTGTTCGACCTCACCGGCGACGTCCGCATCAAGGACGCCGCCGAGGCCTTCGACGAGGTGACGCTCTTCCGGCAGCTCGCGTCGGGCCAGGACGTCCTGGCGGGCAAGCACGCCAACACGACGATCCCCAAGCTCATCGGTGCGCTCAAGCGCTACACGGTGTTCACGCAGAACCCCGAGTACTACGACCTGCTGACCCCGCAGGAGAAGGAGGAGCTGCCGATGTACCTCGCGGCGGCCGAGAACTTCTTCGACATCGTGGTCGATCACCACACGTACGTGACCGGCGCCAACAGCCAGTCGGAGCACTTCCACGCGGCCGACTCGTTGTTCGACCGGGCCGCGAACCAGGGGACGCACGCCAACGCGGAGACGTCCGAGACCTGCAACGAGTACAACATGCTCAAGCTGTCGCGCGAGCTCTTCCGGCTGAGCAAGGACGTGCGGTACGCGGACTACTACGAGAACACGTTCATCAACACGATCCTCGCCTCGCAGAACCCCGAGACGGGCACCACGACGTACTTCAACCCCATGGCGCCCGGGTACCACAAGGTGTTCAACCTGCCCTTCACCGAGTTCTGGTGCTGCACCGGGACCGGCATGGAGAACTTCTCCAAGCTGGGCGACTCGATCTACTTCACGGGGCAGGGATCGGTCTACGTCAACATGTTCTTCAGCTCGACGTTCGAGCACGCGGAGCAGAACCTGGTGCTGACCCAGTCCGCGAACCTCCCCAACGAGGACACGGTCCGGTTCACGGTCGGTGCGCTCGACGGCGGAGCGGTCGCCGAGGGCACCACGCTGCGCCTTCGCGTGCCCGACTGGATCGCGGGCGAGCCGGCCGTGACCGTCAACGGCGCCACGGTCACCCCGACCGTCTCGCGCGGCTACGTGGTCCTGGCCGACGTCCGGGCCGGTGACGAGATCGCGTACACGATGCCGCTCGACGTCACGCTGCACAGCACGGCCGACAACGAGAGCTTCGTGGCCTTCAAGTACGGTCCCGTGGTGCTCAGCGCGGGGCTCGGCACGCGGGACCAGGGCGGCTCGGTGGGTACCGGGATCCTGGTGCGCATCTCGACGTTCGACCCGGACGCGCAGACGACCATCACCACGGAGGGAATGGACGCGGCCACGTGGAAGGAGCATCTCGCGGAGAACGTCGTGCGCATCGAGGACTCGGCCGCGGGCGACGTGCAGTTCGCGCTGAAGAACACCTCGGACGCGGGGGACCTGGTGTACGCCCCGCACACCTCGCGCTGGAACGAGCGCTACGGCATCTACATGAACCTCGAGGAGCCCGACGGCCAGGCCGCGCAGGACCGGATCCTGCGGGCCAAGCAGGAGGAACGTGCGAAGGACCTGACGATCGACAGCCTCACGAGCTTCGACAACAACAACTTCGAGAACGCGAAGAACCTGCGCTCGAGCTCGTCGGGCGTCGGGGTCTTCGCGGGGCGCCAGTACCGTGACGCCCAGGCGGGCGGGTGGTTCAGCTACGACCTGGAGATCGACCCGGGCTCGGACAAGAACTACCTGGGTGCGACGTTCTACTCGGGCGACCGCGGGCGCAGCTTCGACGTGTTCGTCGACGACGTGCGGCTCAAGACCGTCACCGTGACCGACAAGGCGGAGAACAAGGACGAGCAGGGCTTCTACGTCGACTCGACCGAGATCCCGGCCCGGTTCCTCGAGCTCGGCCCGGACACCCGCTACAAGAAGGACAGCAGCGGGAACCTCGTCCTGGGCGAGGACGGTCAGAAGATCCCCGTCGTCACGGTCCGCTTCCAGTCGACGGGCGGGCTCGTGGGCGGGTTGTTCGGGGTCAGGACGGTCCGCTCGGCGGTGTTCGACAGCACCCCGGAGCTCTCGGCACTCTCGTTCGACACGGGCGTCCTCGCCCCGGAGTTCTCGCCCGCGCACGCGAGCTACGAGCTCCGGGTCGCGCCGGGGACGACCGCGGTCACGCTCGACGCCGACCCGCACGTGGCGAGCGGCCTGGTCAGGGTCGACGGGATTCTCGTCGACGACACGATCGGGCGCCGGGTCGCGCTCGCCCCTGACGGCGGTCCGACGGCGGTCGAGATCACGGCGGTCGCGCAGGACCACACGACGTCGACGACCTACACGGTGACGATCGTCGCGGCCGACGCCCCGGCCGAGACCGTCGAGATCGCCGTCGACGTCACGCCCCGCTGCGTCGCGGGCAAGGTCCAGCTCGCGGTGCGGGCCGTCAACGGTGAGGCCGTGCCGGTCGACATGAAGATCACGACGGCGTCGGGCGTGAAGTCCTTCACCGGGGTGGCGCCGGGCAAGAGCGCGTCCCAGACGTTCGCCGTGCGGGCCTCGAGCCTGGCCGCGGGCAGCGTGACGGTGTCCGCGAGCGCGGTCCTCGACGGTGCTCCGGTGACGAGCGTGGTCGAGGTCGAGCACGACGCGCTCACCTGCGGCTGACAGGTCGCCGGGCCGGTGCGGCCGGGACGTGCTCCCGGCCGCACGGGCCTCTCGTCGGGCCTCTCGTGGGAGCGCTGCCCGGCGAGAGGCCCGACGGCGTGTCCCCGGCTCCCGTCCGGAAGGTCGGGAGCCGGGAGCCCGCGTTCGCCGGCGTACGTGCCCGGGCGGTCAGGACGCGGGGGAGGTGCCCGGGGTCGGGTCCTGCGCCGCCGGCTCCTGCTCCTGGCCTGCTGCCTGCGAGGTTGCCTGCGCCAGCACCTGCCCGGAGGCGGCGTGCCGGCGGGTCGGCCACCAGAACGCACGTCCCTCGAGCGCGGACAGCGCCGGGACCAGCAGCGGGGCCATGAGGAACGCCGCGACGACGATTCCCACCGCGACCCCGAACCCGAGCTCGGCGAGGTTCGCGATGCCCGTGAGCATGAGCGAGGCGAACGTGCACGCGAGGATGATCCCTGCCGCCGAGGCCGTGGGCGCGTCGTGCGTGATCGCGAGGCGCGCGGCCTCGCGCGGGCTCGCCCCGGCGCGGTACTCCTCGTGCATGCGCGCGGCGATCAGGATGTTGTAGTCCGTGCCGATCGCGACGACGAACAGGTACAGCACGATCGGGATCGAGAAGTCGATGCCCGCATAGCCCAGCGCGTGCAGGTAGAGCAGGACGACCGCGCCCAGCGTCGCGGTGAACGTCAGGGCCACGCACACGAGCAGGTTGACGGCCCCCAGGAGCGCGGTCAGGAGCAGGCCGAGGATCACCACGATGATGACGGCGGCGATCGGGAACACGCGCCCGGTGTCGGCGCGGAGCTGGTCGCGCACGTCGACGAACGCGGACGTCTGCCCGCCCACGTACACCTCGGCCCCCGGCACCGACCCGTGCGCGGCGTCGCGCAACGGGCCCTCGACGGTCGCCATGGCGGCGTCGGAGTACGGGTCGTCCGCGAGCACCACGGTCACCAGCGCGGCCGTGCCGTCGGTCGTGACCGTGGGTGGGGCGACGCTCGAGACGCCGGGGACCGCGGCGAGGTTCGTCGCGAGCGTGGTCAGGGCGGTCGGGTCGAGGGGTGCCGAGCCCACGACGTAGACCTGCGTGGGGCTCAGCGCCCCGGCGGGGAACGAGGCATCGAGCGTCGCGTACGCCTGGCGCGAGGCGGTGCTCGCGGGGAGCTCGTCGAGCGTGTCGTAGGTCGCCTGGTAGCCCGAGGCGAACAGCGTCAGGACCACCAGCACCACCCCGACGCCGAGCGCGGGGACGAGCGGGCGGCGCGCCGTGAAGGACCCCACCGCGGCGAACGGGCTGCGCGCGGGCTCGTGCCCGGGGCCGAGCGGCCAGAACAAGGACCGGCCGAGCAGCGCGAACAGCGCGGGGATCAGGGTCAGGGCGGTGAGGAGCATGACGGCCACGGCCACGATCAGCCCCGGCGCCAGCGTGCTCAGCGACTCGAGCCGCGCGAACAGCAGCGCCGCGAACGCGCCGATCACGGTCAGCGCCGACGACGCCACGACGCGGCCCACGACGCCCACCGAGACCTCGAGCGCCTCGCGGTGCGACTCGCCCCGGCGCAGGTGCTCGCGGTAGCGGAACAGGACGAACACGATGTAGTCGGTGCCGATCCCGAACAGGACCACGACGAGGATGGGCTGCAGGGTGTCGCTCACCTGGAAGTCGAGCAGGTCGGCCAGCAGGGCCGTGAGACCAGTGACGACCGAGAGCACGACGCCGATCACCACGATCGGGATCACCGCGATCAGGGGGCTGCGGAAGACGAGGCCCAGGAGCAGCACGATGAGCAGCACGGTCGCGATCGTGATGGTCCGCTCGGCGCTCGCGTAGGCCGTGGTCGTGTCGACCTGGATCGCGGCGTTGCCCGTGAGCGCGCTCGTGAGCCCGCTCCCCGCGAGGGCCTCGTCCGACGCGGTCCGCAGCGCGGGGACGGCGTCGTCGACCGCCTCGTCGCCCGGCTGGCCGTCGAACGCGACCGAGAGCGCCGCGGTGAGCCCGTCCGGCGAGAGCGACTGCGGGGTCTCCTGGACCGAGACCACGCCCGGGATCGCGTCGGACTGCAGGGTGGTCGCGAGCGCCGCGACGGTGCCCTGGTCTGTGGTGGTCAGCGCCGCGCCGTCGTCGCGGACGACGACCAGGCTGCCGGTCGCCCCCGACTGGGCCGGGAAGTTCTCGTCGCCGGCGTCCTGCGCCTCGACCGACTCGAACCTGCTCGGCAGGAACGACTGCTGGTTGCCCGTGGTGTAGTCGTCGAGGCTCGGCGCGAACGCGATGACGGCGGCGGCCAGGACGATCCAGGTACCGATGACGCGCCACGGGTGGGCGATCACCGTCCGAGCGATGCTGCCGAACATGGGCGCGCCTTCCCCTCGGGAGGTCCCGGGTACTCGACCTTCCCAGGGTGGCACCGGCCGAGGGGCCCGACAACCGGGGAGACCGGGGGACGGCCCCGCCGGTGCTGCGGGTCAGGGCCCGCCGGGGCCCTCGAGCAGCGCCGCACGGATCGCCTCGACGCCGATCCGCACCTCGTCGAAGCGCGTGGACAGCGGGGACAGGCCGAGCCGCAGCCCGTCGGGTCGACGGAAGTCCGGGATGATCCCCTGCTCCCAGAGCCGGGGGAGCACGTGCTCGAACCGGGCGTGGTCGATCGTCACGTGGCTGCCGCGCCGGTCCGCGTCGCGGGGCGAGGCGACCGTGACCCCGAGCGGGACCAGCAGCTCGTCCACGAGGCCGAGCGCGAGCCCGGTGAGCCGGACCGACTTGGCCCGGACCTCGTCCATCCCGGCGTCGGCGAGCAGGTCGAGCATGTCCTGCATCGCGAGCATCCCCACGACCGCGGGCGTCCCGCTGAGGAACCGGCGGACCCCCTCGTGCGGTGCGTACTCGGGACCCATCTCGAACGGGGCGGCGCTGCCCATCCAGCCCTGGATCGGCTGGGTCAGCGTCGCCTGCAGGTCCGAGCGGACGAAGCCGAACGCGGGCGAGCCGGGGCCGCCGTTGAGGTACTTGTAGGTGCAGCCCGCTGCGAGGTCCACGTCCCACGCGTCGAGCTCGACCGGGACCGACCCCGCCGAGTGGCACAGGTCCCACAGCACGAGCGCGCCGGCGTCGTGGGCGAGACGCGTGATCGTCGGGGCGTCGGCGAGATGTCCGGAGCGGTAGGCGACGTGGCTGAGGACCACGAGCGCCGTCCGGGGCCCGACGGCGTCCGCGACCTGCTCGGCGGTCACGCCGCCGTCGTGCGCCGGTGAGATCCAGCGCAGGGTCGCGCCCCGCTCGGCCGCGACGCCCTGCAGCACGAAGCGGTCGGTGGGGAAGTTCCCGCTGTCGAGCACGATCTCGGTCCGGCCCGGGCGGGCGTCGAGCGCGGCGCGCACGAGCTTGTAGAGGATCACGGTCGTCGAGTCGCCCACGAACGTCTGGCCGGGCGCCGCGCCCAGCACGGTCGCCCCGATCCTGTCGCCGACGCTCAGCGGCAGCTCGTACCAGGACTCGTCCCAGCCGCGGATGAGGCGCGCTCCCCAGTGCTCGGTCGCGAAGCGGGCCAGACGGTCGGCACTCGCGCGCGTGGGGCGCCCGAGCGAGTTGCCGTCGAGATAGGCCACGACGTCGTCGGACGCCACGAACGCGTCCGTGAAGCGCGCGAGCGGGTCGGCGTCGTCGAGGAGGGCCGCGCGCTGGGCGGGCGAGCCCGTGCGGGAGGTCACGGGAGCGGGGGAGTCGGTCACGGGTGGGCCTTTCCGAGGGGTTCGGGCGGAGGGGGCGGCGAGCCGACCAGGTCGGAGGTCGTGAGGACCACGGCGCTCGCGAGCCATGCGGCGACGGCCGCGGGTGGTGCGTCCGGGTCGGGCCGGGGGCCGGGCACGTAGGTGGTCGACGTCGCGACGGGCGTCGACGTCAGGGCGCGCAGCAGGTCGTCGGCCGCGAGGCCCGCGGCACCCAGCGCGCACAGCTCGCGCGGATCGACCCCCGCCGGGAGCGGCCCGTTACCCTGATCGGTGCCGTAGACGACCGTCCCGCCGGCCGCGGCGAACCGCGACAGGTTGTCGAGCGCGACGTCCTGCTCGCGGGTCGGGCTCTCCCAGCCGTGGATGTCGAGCGTGCTGATCCACTGCTGCGCGCGCGCCATGGCAGCGACCAGGTCGTCGGGCAGGCGTTCGGTGAACGGTGCGTGGGCCAGCCGGTCGACGCGGGCCTCGTGGGCGCGGCGGGCCTGTCCCGCGCCCTCGACGTGCGCGACGACGGGTCGGCCCCTCGCGTGCGCGTGGGCGACGATCGCGTCGAGGGTCTCGTCGTCGAGGACGGGACCCGCTGCCGGGTGCAGCACCACCTTGAGGAAGGACGCCCCGGCCGCGACCTGACGGTCGACCGCAGACACGGCGGGCGCGGGGCCCGCGACCTCCTCGACCGCACCGCAAGGGGCCCAGGACCTGTCCGAGGGATACCCGCCCGGTGCCGTGAGGAAGGCCCCCGCGTAGCGGACGACGGGCAGGCCCGGCGTCCGGGCCAGCTCCGCGAGCACGTCCGGGTTCCCGCCCAGGTCGTCGACCGCGGCCAGCCCGCCCCGGCGCAAGGCCGCGGGGTCGACCAGGGCCAGGTGGACGTGCGCGTCGGTCAGCCCCGGGAGCACCGTGCCCGGCAGGTGGCGGCCCGGCGCCGGGTCCGCACCCGTCGCGGGCCGGACGCCGCGCTCGGTGGCGACGAGCGCCGTCGGGCCCGACCATCCCGCGCCCCGCTCCCAGCGGGCGTCGACCGAGAACCCGACGGCGCTCGCGGTGCTGTCGGCTCCGCCGGACCCCGCGCGGCCGCCCGTCACCGCGGGCCGATCTCGGTGCGGACCGCGAAGAGCTCGGGGAAGAACGTCAGGTCGAGGGCCTTCTCGAGGAAGCCCACGCCGCTCGACCCTCCCGTGCCGCGCTTGGTGCCGATGATGCGCAGCACGGTCTTCATGTGCCGGAAGCGCCAGAGCTGGAAGTTGTCCTCGAGGTCGACGAGCTCCTCGCAGCTCTCGTAGGCGAGCCAGTCGGCCTCGGGGTCCTCGTAGATCGCGCGGAAGGTCTCGACGAGGTCCTCGTCCAGGGAGTGCGCCTGCGTGACGTCCCGCTCGAGGACCCTGGCGGGCACGTCGTGCCCGTGGCGCGCGAGGTAGCGCAGGAACTCGTCGTAGACGCTCGTCTCGTGCAGGAGCCGCTCGAGCAGGTCGTGCGCGGCCGGGTCCGAGGCGAACACCGTCAGCATGCGTGCGTTCTTGTTGCCCAGCAGGAACTCGACCGCGCGGTACTGGTGGGACTGGAACCCCGACGAGCTGCCCAGGAAGCCCCGGAACTGCGCGTACTCGCTCGGGGTGAGCGTCGCGAGGACCGACCACTGCTCGGTCAGCGTGCGCTGGACGTGCTTGACCCGGGCGATGCGCTTGAGCGCGGACTGCAGGTCGTCGGCCGCGATGAGCTCGCGCGCCGACGCCAGCTCGTGCAGGACCAGCTTGAGCCACAGCTCGGTCGTCTGGTGCTGGACGATGAAGAGCATCTCGTCGTGGTGGACGGGCGCGCTGACCGGGACCTGGGCGTCCAGGAGCGTGTCCAGGTGCAGGTAGGTGCCGTAGGTCATGCGGTCGCGCAGGTCGGTCACGATGCTCGGCTCGAGGGGTCGCTCGTTGCTGGACGACGGCGTTGTCATGAGTTCGAGGGTAGGGCGCTCGCGGCGACCGCGTCAGGGTTTCGTGAGCGTGCGGTGCCGACGTAGGGTCGCCGGGTGGCGAGCGGAACCGGGCGGTCGACGAGCATCGAGGTCTCGTTCCTCGACGACCTCGCGGGCGACGCCCGCTCGCGGGCCGGTCTGCTGCGCGCCCTGCGGGACGTCACGGGTGCTCCCGGGCAGGACGTGTTCTCGGCGTCCGCCGACCAGATCCTGACGCTCGCCGAGGCGGACGCCGACCGGTACGTGCTGGTCGTCCGGCGCGAGGGCCAGGTCGCGGGGGTCGGGGTCCTGCACCCGGGCGGCGCGTCCGGCGAGATGCTCGACCGGCTCGACGGCGTCCGTCCGCAGGACGTCGTGGTGTTCCGGGGCTTCCTCGTCGACCGGCACCATCAGGGGGTCGGGGTCGGGTCCTCGGTGGCCGCCTCTCTGCCGGCGCTCGTGGCTCGTCTGGCCGAGCGGCTCGGCCGGGAACCGTTCGCGTCGGTCGTCCTCGTCGTCGATGCGGACAACGCCGCCGGGCTGCGTGCGTACTCTCGTGCGGGGTTCGTCGACCGCGGCGCGTACGTCGACGCGAACGGCAGGACGCAGCACGTCATGGCCCTCGCCGTCGCCTAGCCCGCGTCGGGTCTCCGGCGTCGCCGTCGGGCGTCCGGCTCCGCCGGGACGGGGCGAGCGCGGAGTGACGGTGCTCACGCACGGGCGGTTCGCGGCGCGCGACCGGTACGCCTGTCCTAGCCTGCGACCAGGGTCGAGGAGACGCCGTAGGACAGGTGACGGGAGAGCCTCATGACGCGAGCAGTGGTGACAGGGGTCGGCGCGGTGACACCGCTGTCGTCGACGGCGCCGGAGACGTGGGACGCGTTGCTGCGCGGCGAGCAGGGGGTCCGGGCGGTGGACGACGCCTGGGCACGCGAGCTGCCGGTCCGCATCGCGGCACGGGTGGACGACGCGTTCGCCGACCAGCTCGGCGTGCGGATCAGACGCCGGACCGACCGGGCCGAGCAGCTCGCGCTCGTCGCGGGCCGGGAGGCCTGGGCCGACGCGGGCAGCCCCGAGGTCGACCCCACGCGTCTCGCGGTGGCGGTGGGATCGGCCAACGGCGGGATCGCCACGACGCTCGAGCAGAGCCGTGTGCTCGAGACACAGGGGCACCGACGGGTCTCGCCGCACGCGGTGACGATGCTCATGGCCAACGGACCCGCGGCCTGGCTCTCGATCGACCTGGGCGCCCGGGCCGGCGCGCGTGCGCCCGTCAGCGCGTGCGCTGCGGGGGTCGAGGCGATCGTCATGGGGCGCGAGATGATCCTCGCGGGCACGGCCGACGTGGTCGTGTGCGGGGGAGTGGAAGCCGGAGTCCAGGCGTTCTCGATCGCCGCGTTCGCCCAGGCCCGGGCGATGTCGACGCGCAACGACGAGCCGGGGCGGGCCTCGCGCCCGTTCGACGTCGCGCGCGACGGGTTCGTCATGGGCGAGGGGGCGTCCGTCGTCGTCCTGGAGAGCGAGGAGCACGCGCGAGCGCGCGGCGCGCGGATCCTGGGCGCGGTCTCGGGGGCCGCGCTCACGTCGGACGCGTTCGACATCGTGGGCGGCGACCCGGACAACCAGGCGCGCACGATCTCGCTCGCGCTGCGCTCGGCGGGCCTGGCGCCCGGCGACCTCGGCCTGGTGCACGCGCACGCCACGTCGACGCCTGTGGGCGACCTCAACGAGGCGGCCGCGCTGCGGGCTGCGCTGGGCGAGCCCCCGCCCGTGACCTCGACCAAGGGGGCCACGGGGCACCTGCTGGGCGCCTCGGGGTCGCTCGGGGTCGTCGCCGCGCTGCTCGCGCTGCGCGACGGGCTCGTCCCTCCCACGCTCAACGTCGACGAGCTGGACCCGGCGATCGACCTCGACGTGGTGCGAGGGGCGGCACGCCCGACGACGGCGCGCCACGCCCTGGTCGACGCGTTCGGGTTCGGCGGGCACAGCGCGAGCGTCGTGGTCTCGCGCGACTGAGCCGTCGGCGCACGGCGCACGGCGGGCCCAGGTCGCCACGACACGCGGGCGTGCGTCCGGCACGCGCTCTCGTGGGCTAGGTGCGGCGATCGCCGCTCCGCGGGGTGGCGAGGGCCGCGCCGACGAGCTGGGCGAGGGTCACGGCGATGACGCGCTGGTCGACGTCGGGGCGCCGCACCCGCGTCGTCGCGTCGAGGAGGAAGCGGCCGTGGACGGTCCCGGCGTGCTCGATCAGCAGCTCGATCCGGTCACCGGTGGGCAGACCGTCGCGCTCGACGTCGACGAGGCTCCCGCCGCTGGTCACGCTGCCGTCCGCGTGCAGCCGCGGGTGGGCGCCACCGGTGGCCGTGTCGAAACGGCACTCGTCGATGTCGAGCGCCTCGACGATCTGTCGCTGGACATGAGTGATCAGGACCGACGGCGGGGTGTCGGCCGCGGCGACCAGACGAGCCGAGGACACGAACCCGGCGAGAAAGCCCACGCGACGGCTCGACCGCGCCTGCTCACGCCGGCCCCACAGGGCGATCTCGGTGACGGACACGCCTACCAGCAGCAGGACGGTCGTCTCGACGTCGGTCCGGTCGGTGATCGTGAGCTGGTGGTACGGCTCGGTGAGGAAGAAGTCGAACCACGCCCCGCTCGACAGGGCCGCGCCGATCCCGGCGGTCCTGCGCCCGGTGGCCGCGGCGCCCACCACGACGAGCACCAGGACCAGAGCGACGTTGGTGTTCGCCACGTCGTCCCGGAACGGTGCGAGCACAGCGCACACCACCAACGGGGCGGCCAGCGCCGCCGTCACCACCAGGGCGGTCCTGCGCGACCTCGTCCTCATCCCTCCATCAACCTGCCGCGGTCCCGTCGATGTCAAGGTGTCTTGACGGGATCCTGACGGGGTCCTGTGCCGGGCGACCGGGCCGGCGCTCGCCGTCGGCGCCCTCGCGGCGCTCTCCTCCAAGCCATGCTCCCTTCCGCACGAGATGCACCGACCGGCCTCAGCCCCGGCGTCCCCTCCGTGTCGTGCCGCGACGCGGCTGTGGTCGCTGACCGCCGGCGCGTGGCGTCGCGGTGGGTTCGGGCGCTGGGGATCCGGTCACCGAGGTCCGAGGCGCCGGTGACCCTTCCTGCCCGCCCGACGGCAGGAGCCGCCCGACCACGAGCTGCTGCCCGAGCCCCCACAGCGAGGACGTGGCCCAGTACAGGACCACTCCCACGGGGAAGCCGACGGCCACCACGGCCGAGACCGCGGGGAGCACGAACGCGAGCACGCCCTGCTGCCGCGCGAGCGGGTTCGTGGGGTCGGCGGGCGGGTTGTCGCGCGCGCTCAGACGCTGGGTCAGGACCTGCGCGGCGTACATGAGGACGATCAGGACGGCGGGGACCAGGACGCCGAGCAGACCGGCGGTGCCGCCCAGCGCGCCGGTCAGCGTCCCGGAGAGCGGGGCGCCGAGGAGCGTCGCGGCGTCGGCCTGGCGGACGAGGTCGCCCGTGAGCGCGCCCACGGGCGTCTGGCGACCGATGCCCGAGAGCACCGAGTACAGCGCGAAGAGGACCGGCGCCTGCACGAGCACGGGCAGGCAGCCGGCGAGCGGGTTCGCCCCGGTGCGGGTCATGAGCTCCTGCTGCTCGCGCCGGGCCGCGTCGCGGCTCGCGGCGTCGGTCCGGCCGCGGTACTTCTCCTGGATGCGGTGGATCTCGGGCGAGGCCAGCCGCATGGCACGCATGCCACGGACCTGGGCCACGACGAGCGGGACGAGCAGCAGCTTGACGACCACGACGAGGCCGACGATCGCGAGGCTCCACCCCGCGCCTCCGGCGGGGTCCAGGCCGAGCGAGGTCAGGGCGCCGTGGAGGTGGACGAGGATCCAGGCGACGACGAGCTGGAGCGGGTGGACGAGCGTGGAGAGGGCATGGGTGAGGGTGTCGAGGACGGGCACGGCGGACTCCTGCGGGACGGAGGGGAGGGGAGCATGGAGCGCCCGCGCCGCGTCCGCAGCACCCGGGCCGCGAACGGCTCAGGACGTCTGGGGGATCAGGCGGTGCGCGGGAGCACGAGGGCTCCCGGTGCCCGCGGCCGTGGCCGTCCGGGGGTCGTCGGGCTCTGCTGGCGCACCGGCGCCGCCAGGGGCACCGGTTCGGCTGCGACAGGGACCGTCAGGAGCAGCAGGACGGCCACGGCGACGGACGCGAGCGCGACCCCGAGGACACCCGCGGTCGCCGCGAGGGTCGCGGCACCGAGCAGGGAGAGCACGGCGCCGAGCGACGTGGTCCCGAGCGAGTGCCCGACGGCGAGCGCCAGCACGAGCACGAGCGGCACCGTCGCGACGGTCCGGGCCGCGGACGCGGTGGTCAGGTGGTCGAAGCGCTCGCGCAGCGCCTGGGCTGTCCGCACGTCTCCACCTCCGACCCTCGTGACCTGGCGGGCACCGTCCCGCGCGTCCGCCCAGACTAGCGCCCTCTCGGGCCGGCGCCGGGCCGTGCGCCCCGGTGCCGGGACGCCCGTGCTCCGATGTCGCGCGGGCCGATCTCGTGCGATGCTCGCACGGACCGGAGCCGCCCGTGGCGCGCAGGGGCCCAGGGGAGCCGGTCCGCTCCAAGATCTGTCTCGCGCGTCGCCGTGCGGAGGACGCGCGCCCCAGTCCCGGGGTGCCAGGAGGCGCCCCGAGCCGTCCTGCGGGAGGTCTCATGTCCGAGCTGGTGATCGACAGCGGCGACACCGTCTGGGTGCTCGTCTCGGCGGCCCTCGTGCTGTTCATGATGCCGGGACTCGCCCTGTTCTACGCGGGCCTGGTCCGGCGCGGCAACGTGCTCGCGATCATGCAGCAGAACCTGGTGCCCATCGCCGTGATCTCGCTGACCTGGATCCTGGTCGGGTACAGCATCGCGTTCAGCGACGACATCGGGAACGGGTTCATGGGCGACCTCGGGCTGTTCGGGCTCACGGGGCTCGACACGGCCCCGACGCCCGCGCTGCACGCCGTCGACGGCGACGTGGCGATCCCGACGCTCGCGTTCGTGGCCTTCCAGATGATGTTCGCGATCATCACCCCGGCGCTCCTGACCGGCGCGACCGTCGGGCGGCTCAAGACCGTCGGCTGGGTCGTCACGCTCGCCCTGTGGTCGGTGCTCGTCTACCCGTTCGTCGCTCACTGGCTCTTCAACCCCGACGGCTGGCTCGTCGGGATCGGCGCCCAGGACTGGGCGGGCGGGATCGTCGTGCACGCGGCCGCGGGGGCAGCGGCGCTCGCGGTCCTCGTGGTCGTGGGACGCAGGCAGGGCTGGCCGCGGGGTCGATCCCGCACTCGATCCCGCTCGCCGTGGCGGGCGCAGGGATCCTGTGGTTCGGCTGGTTCGGCTTCAACGGCGGCGGTTCGCTCCAGGGCGACGGCGTCGCGGCGCAGGCGGTCCTCAACACGCACGTCGCAGGAGCGGCCGCCATGGGCGCGTGGCTCGTCATGGAGCGTCTGCGCACGGGCAAGGGCACGGTGATCGGTGCGATCACGGGCGGGGTCGCGGGCCTCGCGACGATCACGCCGTGCGCGGGCTACGTCAGCACGCTCTCCGCGCTCGTCATCGGCCTGGCGGCCGGCGTGGTGTGCACGTTCGCGCTCGGCCTCAAGACGTTCTTCCGGTTCGACGACGCGCTCGACGTCATCGCCGTGCACTTCGTGGGCGGCATCCTCGGCTCGCTCCTGCTGGGGCTCTTCGGGTCGCACGCGATCAACGCGGCGGGCGCCGACGGGCTGTTCTTCGGTGGTGGCGCCGACCTGCTGGGTGCGCAGGCGATCGCCCTGGTCGTCGTGATCGCGTTCTCGTTCGTCGTGACGCTCCTCATCGCCCTGGCCGTCCAGAAGACCGTCGGCCTCAAGGTGGCCCCGGGGCACGAGTTCGGCATGGACGAGGTCGAGCAGGGTGCGAACGCCTACACGCTGGGCCAGGTCTCGGGGCTGTCGGCGGCGGGCTCCGCAGGGACGCCGGGCGGGGCGGGGACGGTCGCCCCGGCCGAGCACCCGGTCCCGGCTCCGGTGGCCTCGACGACGACGTCGGAGACGCCCTCGACGCCCGACGCCGTGGTCCTCACCGCGACGTTCGACTCGGCCGATCTCGACGCCCTCACGACCTCGCTCGAGACCGCGGGAGCCTGGGCGATCCAGGTCACCGAGGTCAACGAGGTCGTGGCCGACCCGCCGTCGCTGCGTTTCCGCGAGTCCTCCGAGCCCGTGCGCTTCGCGCGCCGCCTGCGCGTCGAGGCCTGCGTGGCCCGGGCGTCCGCCCCGACCGTCGTCGACCTCCTCACGCGGCAGACGGTGGGCCTGCGCACGCCCCTGCTCCACGTGTTCGCCGAGGCCCCGGGGCGCTGACCCGCCCGCGCGCAGGCGGGGCGGGTCGGCCAGGGGACAATGAACCCCGTGGACCTGGACCCGATCGCCCGCCTGCTCGCCTCGCCGCCCGATCTCCCGGTCCGCCACCACCTGGGCGAGCTCGTCGACGCGGTGCGTGCCCGGGGCGTCGCGGTGCTCCAGGCGCCTCCCGGCACGGGCAAGACGACCCTTGTCCCGCCCGCGCTCGCGGGCATGTCGACGTCCGCACGGCCCGGGGTCACGGGAGCCTCGCTCGCGGGCTCGTCGCGGGTCGTCGTGACCCAGCCCCGCCGGATCGCGGCCCGCGCCGCGGCGCGTCGCCTCGCGCACCTGCTGGGCGAGCCCGTCGGGCGCACGGTCGGTTTCTCGGTGCGCGGCGAGTCGCGCACGGGCCCCGAGACGCGCATCGAGGTGGTCACGACGGGCGTGCTGCTGCGGCGCCTGCAGCGTGACCCGGAGCTGGCCGGGGTGGACGTCGTGGTCCTCGACGAGGTCCACGAGCGTCACCTCGACGCCGACCTGACCCTCGCGCTGCTCGTGGACGTCCGGGCGAACCTGCGCCCCGACCTGGCCCTCGTCGCGATGTCCGCGACGATCGAGGCCGGGCGCACCGCGAGCCTGCTGGGCGACGGCTCCCCGGCGCCCGTGGTGGTCGCCGACGGCAGCCTGTTCCCCGTCCGGGAGGTCTGGGCGCCCCCGCCCGGGCCGCGCCTGGACGAGCGCGGCGTCCCCCGGGCCTTCCTCGACCACGTCGCGGCCACCACGCGCCGCGCGCTGGCCGAGCAGCCGGGCGACGTGCTCGTGTTCGTGCCCGGCGCGGGCGAGGTCGACGGGGTGGCACGCCGGCTCGGTGGCATCGACGCCGACGTGCGCCCCCTGCACGGGAGGCTGCCCGCGCGCGAGCAGGACCTCGCGCTGACCCCGGGCCCACGCCGTCGGGTCGTGGTCTCCACGGCCGTCGCGGAGTCCTCGCTCACGGTGCCCGGCGTGCGGGTGGTCGTCGACGCGGGGCTCTCGCGCGAGCCCCGCACCGACCACCGTCGCGGGCTCGCGGGCCTCGTGACCGTGCGCGTGAGCCGGGCGGCGGCCGAGCAGCGGGCCGGGCGCGCGGGGCGCGAGGGCTCGGGCGCGGTCTACCGGTGCTGGTCCCCGGGCGAGCACGCCCAGCTCGTGGCGCACCCCGTGCCGGAGATCCTCACGGCCGACCTCGTCGCGTTCGCGCTCGAGCTCGCGTGCTGGGGAAGTCCCGACGGCGCGGACCTCGCGCTCCTGGACCCTCCTCCCGCGGCCGCGATGGCGGTCGCCCGCGCGACGCTCGAGTCGCTCGGCGCGGTCACCGCCGACGGGGCCGTCACGCCCCGGGGGCGCGAGATCGCGCGCGTCCCGGCCGACCCGCGGCTCGCGCGCGCCCTCCTGGACGCGAGCGACGTCGTCGGGCCGCGGCTCGCCGCCGAGGTGGTCGCCCTGCTGTCCGACGACGTGCGTGCGCCCGGGGCGGACCTCGTCGCGGCCCTGCGGGACGCACGACGCGGCGGCCCGGCGAGCGGGTCGTGGCGCGCGCAGGCCGAGCGGCTCGAACGACTGCTGCCGGGACGCGGCGCCCGCGGCGCGGGCCGGGGGCGCGCGGACCTGAGCCTCGACCTGGCCGTGGGGCTCGTGGTCGCGCTCGCGCACCCGGACCGGGTCGCGCGCCGGCGCCCGAACGGTGCCACGTACCTGATGGCGTCGGGCACCGGTGCCGCGCTCCCGCCGGGCTCCCCGCTCGCGGGCTACGACTGGCTCGCGGTCGCCGACGCCGACCGCGGCGCGGGCCGGCGCGACGCGACGATCCGCTCGGCCGCACCGATCGACGAGGACCTCGCCTACGAGGCCGCGTCCGCCGCGCTGCGCGAGGACGAGCACGTGAGCTGGACGGGCGGGCGCATCCACGCTCGGCGCACCACGCGGCTGGGCGCGATCGAGATCTCCTCGCAGAAGATCACCGACCCACCCGCCGACCAGGTCGTCGCGGCGCTGCGGACAGGGCTCGAGCGCGACGGCCTGGGCGTCCTGCCGTGGCGCGAGCCCGCGCACGAGCTGCGGCGCCGGCTCGCGTTCCTGCACCGCGCCCTGGGCGACCCGTGGCCCGACGTGTCCGACGACGCGCTGCTCGCGGGCCTCGATGCGTGGCTCGGGCCCGACCTCGCCCGGGTCCGCACGGCCGCCGACCTCCAGCGCCTCGACCTGACCGGCGCGCTGCGCAGGCTCCTGCCCTGGCCCGCTGCGGGCAGGCTCGACGAGCTCGCGCCGGTCCGGGTGGACCTGCCCGGCGGGAAGAGCGCACGCGTGGACTACACGGGCGAGCAGCCCGTGCTCGCGGTCAAGGTCCAGGAGGCGTTCGGGTGGCGCGCGACCCCACGCGTCGCCGACGGCCGGGTGCCCGTCCTGCTGCACCTGCTGTCCCCGGCGCGGCGCCCCGCGGCGATCACCGCCGACCTCGAGTCGTTCTGGCGGACCGGGTACGCCCAGGTCCGCGCCGAGCTGCGGCGGCGCTACCCCAAGCACGACTGGCCCGAGGACCCGGGCGCGTGAGCGGGCGCCCCCTCACGTCCCAGAGAGGGACGCGAACAGCACGGTGCCTGCCCGCCCGGCCCGCCGCGGCGCGCGCTCCCGGCGTCCGCTCAGGCGCCAGCCCGACGGCCCCGGAGTAGGCTGAGAGGGCGCGAGCGCAAGGAGGGGACCATGGTCGGCCCGAGCGAACCCAGACCCGTCGGGAACGTGCTCTGGCTCGCGCTCGGCTCGTTCGTCCTGGCCGCGCTCCTGGTCACGACGGGCGCCCCGGTGCTGCCGTTCCTGCTGCTCGTGCTCGCGCTGCTCTTCGGGGTGGTCGGCGGCACCCGCTACCTGCGGACCCGGCACAGCCCCCGCCACCACGCGCCGCCCCGTGACGCGCCCCCCGGTCACGCCTAGGGCCCTCACCGAGGAGGAACCGTGGGACTGCTGACGTACACGAGCAACACCTCGCTCGACGGCTACGTCGCCGACACGTCGGGCTCGTTCGAGTTCAGCTTCCCCGACGAGGAGGTGCTCGCGTTCATCAACGACCTCGAGCGCCCCGTGGGGACCTACCTGTTCGGCCGCCGGCTGTACGAGGTCATGGCCGTCTGGGACGACCCGGCCATGCTCGACGACCCCTCGCCCGGGACGCGCGACTTCGCCGCCCAGTGGCGCGAGACGGACAAGGTCGTCTACTCGACCACGCTCACCGAGGTCTCGGCCCCCCGCACGCGACTGGAACGGACCTTCGACCCGCAGGCGGTCCGAGACCTCGTGGCGGGCGCCGGCACCGAGGTCGGCCTCGGGGGACCGACCCTCGCCGCCGCGGCGCTCGCGGCCGGCCTGGTCGACGAGGTGCGGCTCCTGGTACGCCCGGTCCTGCTGGGCGGGGGGCTCGCGAGCTTCCCGCTCGGTGTGCGCACCGACCTCGAGCTCGTGGACGAGCGGCGCTTCGCGAGCGGGGTCGTGCACGTGCACTACCGCGTGCGCCGCTGAGCCGGGCACGCCCACCGCCCGCAGCCTCCGCACCGGGGCCCGCGCGGTCTCGCGCCCCGTCCTCGACGGGCCGCACCCGTCGGTCCCCTGAGAGGGTGGGGCCATGCGTGCACACCCCGACGCCCGGACCGAGCGACCCCACGAGCTGGAGGACCTGCAGCACCGCATCGCGGGCATGGACACCCAGGAGGTCGTCGACGAGCTGGGACGGCTGGGCGACCATCGGCGCGCGGTCGCGTTCCGCCTGCTGCCCAAGGGCCGGGCGGTCGAGGTGTTCGAGGACCTCGACCCGGCGATCCAGGCCGATCTCGTCGACGCGCTGCGCGCCGACTCGACCGCGGAGATCTTCGCCGCGCTCGACCCCGACGACCGGGCCTCGTTGCTCGACGAGCTGCCCGCGGGCGTCGCGGCCCGGCTCCTGGAGGGGCTCGGCCCCGACGAACGGGCGCTGACGACCGCGCTGCTCGGCTACCCCGAGGACAGCGCGGGCCGACGCATGTCGCCCCGGGTCGCCTCGGTGCGCCGGGGCACCACGGTCGAGGGGGCGCTCGACGCGCTGCGCCGGGCGGGGGACGACGTCGAGACCATCTACACCGTGCCGGTCCTGGGCCCCGGGCGCGTCGTGGAGGGCGTGGTCTCGCTGCGCAGGCTGCTCGTGAGCGATCCCGGAACCCCCGTCGAGGAGGTCATGTCCCCGGCCGTGACGGTCGAGGCGACCGACGACCAGGAGCACGCCGCGAACGTCGTGCGCGACGGCGGGTACGTCGCGGTGCCCGTGGTCGACCACGAGGACCGGCTCCTGGGGGTCCTCACGGTCGACGACGCGATGCGCATCCTCGAGGCCGAGGACGACGAGGACTCCGCGCGCGTGGGTGGCTCCGAGCCCCTGCGCCGCCCGTACCTGTCGGTCTCGGTCCTGGGGCTCGTGCGCTCGCGGGTCGTCTGGCTCCTGCTGCTGATCGTCGCGGCGAGCCTGACGGTCGGTGTCCAGAGCTACTTCGAGGCCGAGCTCGACACGGTCGTGGCCCTGGCCCTGTTCATCCCGCTGCTCATCGGCACGGGCGGCAACGCGGGCTCCCAGGCCGCCACGACCGTGGTCCGCGCCCTGGCCGTGGGCGACATCCGGCGCGGGGACCTGCTGCGCGTCGTGGGCCGCGAGATGCTCACGGGACTGCTGCTCGGCACGGTGCTCGCCGCGGTCGGGTTCGGGCCCGCGACCTGGGTCGCGGGCGTCTCGATCGCGCAGGTCCTCGCCGTCACGGTCGTGGGGGTGTGCGTGCTCGCCACGACGGTCGGGTCGAGCATCCCGATCCTGGCGCGCCGCGCGGGCATCGATCCGGCGATCGTCGCGGCACCCTTCATCTCGACGTTCGTCGACACCCTGGGCCTGATCATCTACTTCTCGGTCGCCAAGGTGGTGCTGGGCATCTAGCCCCGGAGGCGCCCCCGCGCACGGCGAGGCACCGGTGCACGGTGAGCGGCGCCGTCGGGCCGCACGCGAGGCTTCCTGATGCCGAGGGCGCCCAGCGCCGATACGTTCACCCGTGAGGCGCGCCCGGCGCCTCGCGGAGAGAGGCGGGCGCATGCCGCACAGCACCGGTCCACGCACCACGAGCACGCGACCACGCCTCCTGTTCGCGTCGCTCCAGGGATACCGCGGGGCCTGGCTGCGCGGTGACGTGGTCGCCGGCCTGACGGTGTGGGCCGTGCTCGTGCCCGAGTCGCTCGCGTACGCGACGATCGCGGGCGTCTCGCCCGTCGTCGGCCTGTACGCGGCCGTGCCCTCGCTGATCCTCTACGCGGCCTTCGGCAGCTCGCGCCACCTGATCGTGGGGCCCATGTCCGCGACCGCGGCGCTGTCCGCGAGCGTGGTCGCGGCCTTCCGCCCGGGCGACACCGCGGCCTTCGTCGCGCTGACCACCGCGGTCGCGCTCGTGACCGGGGTCCTGTGCCTGGTCGCCGGCATCGCGCGCCTGGGATTCCTGGCCTCGTTCATCTCCGAACCCGTGCTCAAGGGCTTCATCGTGGGCCTGGCGCTGACGATCGTCATCGGGCAGGTGCCCGCGCTCCTGGGCGTCGACAAGGGCGAGGGGAACTTCTTCGAGAAGCTCTGGGCGATCCTCACCGAGCTCGGCACGGCGCACCCCCTGACCGTGGTCCTGGGCGTCGGGTCGCTGGCCGCGGTGCTCGCGCTCAAGCACTGGCTGCCCAAGGTCCCCGGGTCGCTCGTCGTGGTCGGGATCGGGATCGCGCTCGTCCTGCTGCTCGGGCTCGACGACGACGGCGTGGACATCGTGGGCCCCATCCAGGCAGGCCTGCCCGCGCTCGGACTGCCCACGGGCATCGACTGGAACACCTACACCGACCTGATCGGCCCGGCCGCGGGCGTCATGCTCGTGGGCTTCGCCGAGGCCCTCGGAGCGGCCAAGACGTACGCCTCGCGCGAGGGCTACGACATCGACGCCAACCGCGAGCTCCTCGGCATGGGCGCCGCCAACGTCGGCTCGGGCCTCGCGTCCGGCATGGTCGTCAACGGCAGCCTGTCCAAGACGGCCGTCAACGGCGGCGCGGGAGCCAAGAGCCAGGTCTCGGGGCTGGTCGCGGCGGCCCTGACGATCCTCACCCTGCTGTTCCTCACGCCCGTGTTCGAGTCCCTGCCCGAGGCCACGCTCGCGGCCGTCGTCATCGCCGCGGTGATCGAGCTCGTCGACGTCAAGGCGCTGCGCCGCCTGTACCGCCTCGCGACGCCCCGGACCAAGGACCTGTACGGCGGGGCGGCCCGGCACGACTTCTGGGCGGCGCTCGCGGCCGTCGTGGGCGTCCTGGTGTTCGACACCCTGCCGGGCCTGGTGATCGGGATCGTGCTCTCGCTGTTCCTGCTCCTGGGGCGTGCCTCACGGCCTCACGTGGCCGTGCTCGTGCGCAACTCGCACGGCGTGTGGGTCGACCGGGCGCGGCGCGTGGCCACGGGCAAGGACGGGGGCCAGGGCGTCGAGGGGGCGCTCGTGGTCCGCGTCGAGTCGGGCCTGTTCTTCGCCAACGCCGACACGGTGCGCGCGGCCGTGCGGCGCCTGGTCGCCGAGGCCTCGCCCCGGGTCGTGGTCCTGGACGCCGAGACCGTGCCGTTCGTGGACGTCGAGGCCGCCGACATGCTCGGGACCCTGCGCCGCGACCTGGACCGCGTCGGTGCTCGCCTGGTGCTGGCACGTGACGTGGGCCAGGTGCGCGACGTGCTGCGCGGCGCCGTCGGGCCGGACGACCTGCCCCCCACCTACCCCGACGTCGACACCGCGCTCGACGCGGCGCTCGGCGACGCTCCGGCGGCGCCCGGCGCGCCGGGCGCCGCACCCGCGGGCGCGCCCGCCTCCTGAAGGCCCGACGGCGCCGCGCGCCTGCCGGGGCGGGGAACCTTCCCGCGCGGGGTGGGAGGCGCGGCACTACGGTCGGGGTGACCGGTGCGGCGGGGCACTGCCCGATTCGGCCGAACCGGTCCGGACCGGGCGCGCGCCCCGGGTCGAGAGCAGGACCACGAACGCGGCGCGGCGTCCCGGCGCCCGCCGCACGACGAGAGGAAGTGCCGTGGGCGCAGCCATCGGTCAGTCCCTGCCCATCGCGGTGGGTGTTCTCATCAGCCCCATGCCGATCGTGGCGGTGGTGCTGATGCTCGTCAGCAGGAAGGCGACGGCGAACGGGTTCTCGTTCCTGCTGGGGTGGATCGTCGGGATCGCGGCGCTCGGGTCGATCGTGCTTCTCGTGGCCGGGGCCGCAACCCCTGCGGAGTCCGGGCCGCCCACGTGGGCCAGCGTCGTCAAGATCGTCCTGGGCGTCCTGCTGCTGCTGCTCGCGTTCAAGCAGTGGCGAGGGCGCCCGCGCGCGGGGGTGGCGCCCGAGACGCCGAGGTGGATGAGCGCGATCGACGCCTTCACGCCCGTCAAGGCGTTCGGGCTCGCGGTCCTGCTCGGCGCGGTCAACCCCAAGAACCTGCTGCTCGTGGTCTCGGGTGCTGCGGCCATCGCTGCCGCGACGTCCCAGACCGGTGAGCAGCTCGGGGCTCTCGCGGTGTTCGTCGTCGTGGCGAGCGTCGGGGTCGCCGCCCCCGTGGTGATCTACCTCGCGATGGGCGCGCGTGCAGCGACCCTGCTCGACGAGCTCAAGACCTGGATGATCCAGAACAACGCGGTCATCATGGCCGTGCTGCTCCTGGTGCTGGGCGCCAAGATGGTCGGTGACGGGATCGCGGCGCTGTGACCGGGCAGGGGCACGCGCAGGGTGACGTCGGCCTCCCGCGCCGGGCCGAGGTTCTCGGAGAGCCCGGGGGCCCGGGGGAGTCCGGCCCAGCGCGAGCGGGCGGGGTGCTCGGTGCGGCCCCCGAGGGGGCCGACCCCGTCGAGGCCGCGCTGGACCGGTTGCGGGCGGGTGGGCACCGCGTGACCGAGGCGCGGCGCGCGGTCCTGGAGGTCCTCGCCACGGGCGAGGGGCACCCGAGCGCCGACGAGCTCTCGGCCCGGGTCGAGGCCCGGCACCCGGGCATCCACCGCGCGACGATCTACCGGACCGTGGACCGGCTCACGACCCTGGGCGTCGTGACGCACGTGCACATCGGGGGAGGGGCAACGGCCTACCACCTGGCCCCGGGCGAGCCGACGCGCGAGCACCTGCACGCGATCTGCAGCTCGTGCGGGCGCATCATCGACCTGCCGGGCGACCTGCTCGACCCGGTCACGACGTGGCTCGCGACGACGGCCGACTTCACGCTCGCCCCCGCGCACGTGGCCCTGTCCGGGGTCTGCGGGACGTGCCGGGCCTAGACCGACCCCTCGCGGCGGGTGGTGGCGGCAGGTGCGTCGGCGCTCGGGCGCGTGCCGACGGTCTCTGCGCCGTCGTGCGTTGAGCTCCTGCGCGATCTCTCCCCGAAAAGCCCTTGCCGTGTCCCCGGGGGCGGAGGCTACTGTGGTGATCGTCCGGTCAGGAGACCGGCGTCGTACGGGGCAGCCCGGACGCCACCGCTCCTGACCCGTTCTCATGAGGTGCCGCCCCGGCGGCCCGCACGAGCTGACGCACACGAGACCGCGCCACAGTGGTAGCGCGGCGAGCCAGGCACATGAACCTGGTCACGACGGGGAACCGTGGTGTGCGTGGAGTTCCCAAGTCGCCCGGTCTGCAGTCGGGCGGCTACCCCTGGAGAGGCATGTGCCAAGGAGGGCGACGGGACGCACCTGCGTCCCGTGGGGCGGGTTCGATTCCCGCCCTCTCCGCACGCAGCGCGAGCGCCCGTGGCGTCGAGGACCTCGACGCCACGGGACGCAGACGGGAGTCGGTCGATGAGCGAGGTCCTCATCTACAACCTGGGGGGCGGGCAGGTCCTGGGCCGCGTCTCGCTGGGGCACGCGATCCGCATGCTGCACCGGCGGGTCGCCGCGGTGCGCGAGGCCGTCGAGGGCGAGACCTTCGGCCCCTACCAGCGTCCCGTCTCGGTCGAGCTGGTCCGTTACGTCCACACCCGCTGGGTCTACGAGCGCACGGGACGGGTCCCCTACTCGCGGGCGGCGCTCCTGCGCCGGGACCGGCACCGCTGCGGCTACTGCGGTGCGCCCGCCACGACCATGGACCATGTGGTGCCCCGGTGCCAGGGCGGCCCCACGAGCTGGATGAACGCGGTGGCCGCGTGCGAGGCGTGCAACAGCGCCAAGGCCGGGCGGACGCCCCTCGAGGCGGGCATGACGTTGCGTTCGCGCCCCTTCGAGCCGGTGCTCGCGGACATCTACCCGCACGGCAAGGTCTAGCCCTCAGGGCTGCGGGGAGTTCTCCACGCGGATCGTGCCGTCCTCCTCGAGCACGAGGCGTCGTGGGTCGCCCTCGGCGAGGTCCAGCGCGTGCTCGAACGCGAGCTGTGGCACGTCGAGCGTCCAGTCGGGCAGGAAGCGGTGCGTGCGCAGCGCCTGCAGGATGGGGCCGGGCGGGATACGACGGGACGTCAGGTCGGACACGGCTCCAGGATCCCACGTCCGGGAGGATCCGGGTCGACTGGTTGCATAGTTGCATCACTGCGCAAGCAAGCAGGATGATGGGGGCATGCTCTCCGCCCTGTCCCACCCGGTCTACCGGCGACTGTTCACCGCCCAGGTCGTCGCGCTCGCGGGCACGGGCGTCGCGACCGTCGCCCTGGGCCTGCTCGCCTACGACCTCGCGGGGCCGCGCGCTGGCGCGGTGCTCGGGACCGTCCTCACCGTCAAGATGGTCGCCTACGTCGTCCTGGCCCCGCTCGCCGCGGCCCTCCTCGCCCGCGTGCCGCGCCGCGCGGTGCTCGTCGGGGCGGACCTCGTGCGCCTGGGCGTCGCGCTGGCGCTGCCGTTCGTGGGCGAGGTCTGGCAGGTCCTGGTCCTCGTCGTGATCCTGCAGTGCGCCTCGGCCACGTTCACCCCCACGTTCCAGTCCGTGGTGCCCGACGTCCTGCCCGACGAGCGCGACTACACCTCGGCCCTGTCCCTCTCGCGCCTGGCCTACGACCTGGAGGCCGTGGCGTCCCCGGCGCTCGCGGCCGTGCTCCTGCTGGTCCTGAGCCCGTCCCAGCTCTTCTGGGGGACCGCGGTGGGGTTCGGGGCCTCGGCGCTGCTCGTGGTCTCGGTCGCGCTCCCGCGGCGGGTGCACGAGCCCGCGGGTGCGCCCTCGGGACCGGAGGGCTCGTTCGGGTGGCGGCTGCGCCGGGGCGTGGTGCTGTTCGTGCGCACGCCCGCCCTGCGTCCGGTGCTCGCGCTCGACCTGGCGGTCGCGGCGGCGGTCTCGTTCGTGCTGGTCCAGAGCGTCGTGGTGGCCCGGGAGGTGCTGGGGCTCGGGCCCGACGGCGTCGCTCTCCTCCTGGCGGTGTGCGGCGGAGGGTCGGTGGTCGCCGCGCTCGCCCTGCCCCGTGTGCTGCGCGCGGTGCCCGAGCGGCGCGTGATGCTCGGGGGAGCCGCCCTCCTGAGCGTGGGTTGCGCCGTCGTGCCGCTGGTGCTCGCGGCCCCGCAGGACGTCGCCCTGGTCGGGGTGGCCCTCGCGTGGTCGGCGATCGGCGCCGGCTGGTCCGCGGTCGAGACGCCCGTGGGGCGCGTGGTGCGCCGGGCGGTCGGTCCCGACGACCTGCACGTCGCGTTCGCCGCGCAGTTCTCCCTGTCCCACGCGTGCTGGCTGGTGACGTACCCGCTCGCGGGGCTGCTGGGGGCGCTCAGCCTGTCGTGGGCGGCCGGCGTGCTCGCGCTGGTCGCGCTCGGCGCGACCCTGGCCGCGCGGTCGCTGTGGCCGGTCCCTGGCGCGCGGGGCGACGCACCCGGCCCGGACGCTGCGCCTGCCGCGCGGTCGGGCGCTCAGGTGGGAGCATGAGGGGGATGGCCACCACGCAGCGCGACGTCAGACCCACCGCTCCCCCCGAGGCCGACCTCGACCGGGCGGTCGAGGTGCTGCGGCTGCTCGCCGACCGCACGCGCCTGGCCGTGCTGCAGATGCTGACCGGCACCGAGATGTCGGTCACGGCCATCGCCGAGGCCCTCGACCGGCCCGTGCCCGCGGTCTCCCAGCACCTGGCCAAGCTCCGTGCGGGCCACCTGGTGACCTCGCGGCGGGAGGGCACGAGCGTCTACTACGCGCAGGCCACCGAGCACGTGGGGGCGCTCGTGACGAACGTCCTGCACCACACCGAGCACACGCTCTACCCGCTGCCGCCGCACCACGCGCTCGAGGAGTGAGGCGGGCGCCCGCGGTGTCAGGAGGTCACCGTGGGGTCGCCGGGTCGCGAGGGCATGCTGGCTCTCCTGCTCGCCGGGGCCTAAGGTGGGGCACCTAGGAGTCAGGAAGCGGCCCCTCGACACTTTGTGCTGAGAGCGAGACCTCATGACGACCGAACGAACCCCCCGCCGTCGCCGGCGCGACCCCCTGGCCGAGGCGCTGAGCATCGGGCGCGCGCACCCCACCGCGCAGTACCGCGTGGACCTGCGCACGGGCGAGTGGTGGTGGTCCGACGAGATGTACCTGCTGCACGGGCTGGCACCGGGATCGGTCGCGCCCACGGCCGCGCTGCTGGCCTCGCACAAGCACCCCGACGACCGTGACGCGGTCCTGCGCGAGATCGCGATGCTGCGGACCACGGGGCGTCCCTTCAGCTGCAGCCACCGGATCGTCGACGCCCGGGGCCGGACCAGGACGGTCACCGTCACGGGTCAGGGGCGCCGGGACGCGTCGGGGGCCGTGGTGGAGGTCGTGGGCCTGGTCGTGGACAGCACCGCGGCCCACGAGGACGCGCTGCGCCGGGAGGTGACCCGCCAGGTCGCGGTGGGGCTCGCGGACCGCGCCGTCGTCGACCAGGCCAAGGGCGTGCTCATGGCCACGCACGGGCTGGACTCCGACGGGGCCCTGGACCTGCTCGTGGTGCACGCGAGCGAGAGCAGCCGCCGCCTGCCCGACGTGGCCCACGAGCTGCTCGACGCGCTGTCCGTCGCGGGCGGGCTGGGCGAGGACGCGAAGGACCGCGCCGACGCGTGCCTCGCGGCGCTCGAGCCCGGCAGCGTGAGCCGCGTGGGCGGGGCGCAGCTCTTCCGGCGCAAGGGCGCGGCCGCGGGCTGAGCCCGGCCGCGGGGGCGGGGAACGCCCCGGCCCCGCGTCCCGCCGGGCGCGGGGCGACCGAGCCGGGGCCAGGCGGTGCCCCAGGGGCTAGTCGGCGCTCGCGCGCAGGGGCAGGACCCGGGTCTCGACGACCTGGCGTGCGAGGTCGTAGAGCTTCACGTTGGAGTCCTGCGAGACCCGGCTCAGGACCGCGAACGCGCGCTGCGCGGACAGCTGGTGGCGCTCCATGAGGATCCCCTGGGCCTGCCCGATCACGGTGCGGGTCTGCACGGCGCTCGTGAGCTGCTCCTCGGTGCGGGCCGCGGTCAGGGCCGCCGCGGCGACCGCGGCGAACGTCGAGACCATCGAGAGCGTCGTGGCGGGGAACGCGGCCACGGACCGGGAGTAGAGGTTGAGGGCGCCGTGCGAGGTCTCGCTCGTGAAGAGCTGGACGCACAGCATCGAGCGCACGCCCAGCTCGTCCTGGACCTGGTCGGCCCAGCGCTGCCAGCGGGGCTCGGTGGCCAGGTCGTCGGTGCGCACCAGGTCGGTCTCGCGGATCGCGTCCAGGCACGGCCCCTCGTTGAGGGCGTACTGGAGCTCGTCGCCGCGTCGGGCGAGCGCGTGGGACGCCGCCGGGGTCTCGATCTGCCCCTTGCGGGTCACGAGCGAGATCCCGGCCGCGTCGCAGCCGTCGACCATGGCGACCGCGAGCTCGACGATCCGGTCGAGGGTCTCCTGGAGGCTCGGCTCCTCGGCCAGGGCGCGGGCAGCCGCCGCGACGGAGGACTCGACGGCCGAGGCCGGGCTCACCCCGGTGCCGTACTCGACCGTCGAGGGGGCGGTGGTGGTGGTCTGCTGCAGCTCCTGCGTCATCCTGCGTACCCGTTCTTGCTCGGGGGTGTCCGGTGTCCGGTGCACAGCGCGCCGGTCCTCCACCTCTCGGGGACTACGCTACGCGCCCGCACGCGAAAGTCCGGGCCTGGGTCGCCCCGGGGCACCCCACACGGGCTCGGCTCAGGCGCCCTCCAGGCTCCCGGCGCCCTGGGTCTCGGTCACGGTGACGAGCCCGCGCTCGATCGCGGTCACGAGGTCGGAGAGCCGCACGATCCCCACGAGCTCGGCCCCGACCATCACGGGCAGGCGCAGCAGGGCGTGGCGCTCCATGATCCGCACGGCCTCCCGGGCGGGGTCCTGGGGGCTGAGGACCACGAGGTCCTCGGTGCACAGCCCGCCCACGGGGTGGTCGGGCGAGGCGTCGGCCGCCAGGGCCCGCACGATGCTGCGGTCGGTGAGGATGCCCACGACGTCCCCGTCGTCGAGCACGACCGCGTCGCCGGCGTCCTCGTCGATCATCGCGCGCGCGACGCTCGCGACCGTCGCGCTCTGCTCGACCGTGCAGAACGTCGTGGACATGAGCTGGGCGATGGTCGTGGGCATCGTCGGCCTCCGAGGGACCCTTTGCGGTGCGTGCGGGCCACCTCTCGACCCGCGTCCAGGCTAGCCCGAGACCGCCGCCCCGGCCGGGCGGGGCGGCGGGGCGACCTCAGAAGACGGGCTTGCCGCCCGTGACCCCCAGCACGGTCCCCGAGACGTAGCCCGCGTCGGTGGGCGAGGCCAGGAACACGAAGGCCGGGGCGACCTCGGCGGGCTGCCCCGCACGACCGAGCGGGGTGTCCGCACCGAACGCCTCGATCTTCTCGGGCGGCTGGGTCGCGGGCTGCAACGGCGTCCAGATCGGTCCGGGGGCCACGGCGTTGACGCGGATCCCCCGCGCGCCGACCTCCGCGGCGAGGTTGACCGTGAAGTTGTTGATCGCGGCCTTGGTCGAGGCGTAGTCGAGCAACGACGTGGACGGCTGGTAGGCCTGGATCGAGGAGACGTTGACGATCGAGCCCCCCTCGCCCAGGTGCTCGAGCGCGGCCTGCGTGACCCAGAACAGCGCGTAGAGGTTGGTCTTGAGCACGCGGTCGAGGTCGTCCGTGGTGACGTCCGCGATCGACGACCTGCGCGCCATCTGGAAGCCCGCGTTGTTGACGAGCACGTCCAGACCGCCCAGGCGGGCGACCGCGTCGGCGACCGTGTCGCGCGCCACCTGCTCCTCGCGCAGGTCCCCGGGCAGCAGGACGACCTCGCGGCCCGCCTGACGCACCCAGCGCGCGGTCTCCTCGGCGTCCTGCTGCTCCTCGGGCAGGTAGCCGATCGCGACGTCGGCGCCCTCCCGCGCGAAGGCGATCGCGACGGCCCGGCCGATGCCCGAGTCGCCGCCCGTGATCAGGGCGCGCAGGCCCGCGAGACGGCCCGAACCGCGGTAGGAGGTCTCCCCGTGGTCGGGAGCCGGGTCCATCGGTGCGGTGAGCCCCGGGGGCTCCTGCTGCTGGGCGGGGAAGGCGGGGGCGTCGTCGGGCATGGTGTTCCTCCGTCGGGGTGTCGAGGGACGCGTCGAACCGGCCCCTCCCCACGCTAGGTCGGCGCTCGCGGACTCGCAGGAGGTGCGTGCGCCCCGCCCCGTGGCTGGTGGCAGGATGAGCACCTGCCGGGCGCGACGGGGCGCCCGCACGTGCGACGAGGTGACCACGACCATGACCGACGACATCTCTGCGGACCAGGACCGCACCCTGACCCGTGACGTCGACGTGCTGGTCGTCGGCTCGGGCTTCGGCGGGTCCGTCGCGGCTCTGCGGCTGACCGAGAAGGGGTACCGGGTCGCGGTCCTCGAGGCCGGTCGCCGCTTCGCCGACGATGACTTCGCCGCGACCTCCTGGCACCTGCGCGACTTCCTGTGGGCGCCGCGCCTCGGCTGCCTCGGCATCCAGCGGGTGCATCGCCTGCGGGACGTGCTCGTCCTGGCCGGCGCCGGGGTCGGCGGCGGGTCCCTCGTCTACGCCAACACCCTCTACGAGCCGCTCGACGCGTTCTACACCGACCCCTCGTGGGGCTACCTGACCGACTGGAAGGCCGAGCTCGCGCCCTACTACGACCAGGCCCGGCGCATGCTCGGCGTCGTCACCTACGCGGGCCGCACGCCCGCCGACGAGGCCGTGCACCAGGTCGCGCGCGAGATGGGCGTGGAGGGCACGTTCACGCCCGCCCCCGTGGGCGTGCTGTTCGGCGCCCCCGGGGTGCCCGTGCCCGACCCGTTCTTCGGCGGCGCGGGACCCGCACGGCGCGGGTGCCTCGAGTGCGGCCAGTGCATGACCGGGTGCCGCCACGGCGCCAAGAACACGCTCGTCAAGAACTACCTGCACCTCGCCGAGGCCGCCGGGGCGCGGATCCACCCCCTGACGACCGTGACACGCATCGCCCCGCTCCCGGACGGGGGCTACGAGGTCACCTCGCGGCGCACCGACCGACCGTTCGCCCGGCGCACCCGCTGGACCGCCCGGCACGTCGTCCTCGCGGCCGGCGCGCACGGGACCCAGCAGCTCCTGCACGCCCAGCGCGACGCGGGCACCCTGCCGCACCTCTCCGAGCGCCTCGGCATGCTCACCCGCACCAACTCCGAGGCCCTGCTGGGCGCCACGGCCGACCGGCGCCCCCCGGGGGGAACCGCGCCCGACTACACGCGCGGCGTCGCGATCACCTCCTCGTTTCACCCCGACGCCCACACGCACGTCGAACCCGTGCGCTACGGCCGCGGCTCGAACGCCATGGCCCTCCTGCAGACCGTCCTCGTCACGCCCCGCGGCGCTCGCGGCCCGCGCACTCAGGGCGAGGGGACCGCGCCCGACGACGGAGCCCGCCCCGGGATCGCGCCCTCGCCGGGGGAGTGGGTGCGCGAGCTGTGGGCCCAGCGCCGCCGGCTGCCCGCCATGCTCGACCTGCGCGGCTGGTCCGAGCGCACCGTGATCGCCCTGGTCATGCAGAGCCACGACAACTCGCTGACGACGTACACGCGGCGCACGTGGACGGGGCGGCGCCGGATGACCTCGCGCCAGGGGCACGGCGCCCCGAACCCCGGGTGGATCCCCGCCGCGCACGAGGCGGCCAGGCGCCTGGCCCGGGTCATGGGCGGAGCGCCCGGCGGGAGCATCGGAGAACCGTTCGGGATGCCCCTCACAGCCCACTTCCTGGGCGGTTGCGCGATCGGCGCCTCGCCGGGGTCCGGGGTGCTCGACGCGTACCAGCGCGTGTTCGGGCACCCGGGGCTGCACGTCCTGGACGGGGCCGCGGTGAGCGCGAACCTGGGCGTCAACCCGTCGCTGACGATCACGGCCCAGGCCGAGCGGGCCGTCGCGATGTGGCCCCGACGCGGTGAGGAGGACCCGCGTCCCCCGCTCGGCAGCGCCTACCGGCGCGTGGCCCCGGTCGAGCCGCTGCGCCCCGCCGTGCCTGCCGGGGCGCCCGGTGCGCTGCGCCTGCCCGTCGTGCGCATCACGCACGGCACGTCGGCCTGAAGCGGGGGAGAAGTGCCACTGCCCCACGGGCGGGCGAAGAGATGGAACACCTGTTCGAAGGAATCGAGGCGCTTTCGAAGCGGCGGTCGAACAAGTGTTCTATCCGTGGGTGCGATGCGGGACGACGACGTCGAACTCCTGTTCGAACGGTGCCGGTGGGCCAGCGGCCGAGACTCAGCCGAGAGGTTCGATCTCCACGTCCACCACGAGCGCCCGATGGTCCGAGAGCCCCGTGTCGACCGACCGTCCCGGCGACGTCGGGCGCACCGACCCGTCAGCCAGGACGTGATCGATCTGCAACGTCGGGTGCGCGACCGGGTACGACCGGGCCACCACCAACGGGCTCCAGCCCGTGACCGCCGCCGGGATCTCCGACCGCAGGTTCATGTCCCCCAGGACCACCAAGGGGCGCGGGGCGTCCGCAAGACCCGCCGCCAGGTGGTCGAGCTGGTGCTCGCCCCAGCCGTCCAGGAAGCTCAGGTGCGTCGCGACCACGGTCAACGGGCCCTGCGGCGACAGCACGACCGCGGCCAACGCCGTCCGCGGCTCGTCCAGGCGCCACCGCGGACGCCGCACGTCGTTCCCCCGCGGGAGCGGCCGCCACCACGGACGACGGGGGAGAGGCAGGACCCGCCACTCGTGGACGGGGAAGCGCGAGAGCAGCGCCACACCGTACTGCGCGCGCCCCCCGACCCCCCGCCGGTCGATCGTCGCCGCGAACCGGTGGTCGACCGCGCCCATGGCCTCCGCCGCGACCCGGGCCAGGTCCACGTGCCCAGAGCGCCGCTGGTTGCGATCCACCTCCTGCAGCGCCAGCACGTCCGCACCCAGGTCCGCCACCGCACGCGCGAACCGGTCGACGTCCACCACGTCGTCGACCGTGGACCGCCCGTGCAGGATGTTGAAGGTAGCCAGTCGCATCCCACAGATTCTCCTCCCACCCCGGCGCGCGGCACGCCGAGCCGCGCTGGCCTACGCTCGGTCCATGGCGAAGTACTTCGACGTGCACCCCGTCGACCCCCAGCCCCGCGCGATCGACCAGATCGTCACGCTCCTGCGCGACGACGCCCTCATCGCCTACCCCACCGACTCCTGCTACGCCCTCGGCGCGCGGCTCGACTCCCACAGCGCCACCCAGCGCATCCGCGACATCCGCCACCTCGGCGACAAGCACCACTTCACGCTCGTGTGCGCCGACTTTGCACAGCTCGGACAGCTCGTCAAGATCGACAACGCCGCCTTCCGCGCCATCAAGGCCTCCACCCCCGGCAGCTACACCTTCATCCTGCCCGCGACCTCCGAGGTGCCCAGACGCCTCGCGCACCCCAAGAAGAAGACCGTCGGCGTCCGCATCCCCGACCACGCCGTGACCCAGGCCATCCTGCGCGCCCTCGGCGAACCCCTCCTGTCCAGCACCCTCCTGCTCCCCGGCGAGGACGAGCCCATGACCCAGGGGTGGGAGATCAAGGAAGCCCTCGACCACCAGGTCGACGCCGTCGTCGACTCCGGCGACTGCGGCACCGAACCCACCACCGTCGTCGACTTCTCCTCCGGCGCGGCCGAGGTCGTGCGCGTCGGCGCAGGAGACCCCTCTCGCTTCGAGTAGCCCCGCCCCCCGGCACCCCGCATGTGACCGGCACACCACGGCCCACCCGGCGCGAACCCGCCCACCGGTCCTAGCATCGACACCATGAGCAGCCAGGGCCTCACCCACTCCCAGCACAAGATGGCCGACGCCGGGGTCCACCCCACCGCGATCGACGTCTTCAGCCGCTTCTACGCACTCCTGCAGGACGGCGCCACCGGCACCGTCCCCGAAGCCGACATCGAACCCCTCACCGACGTCACCCACCGCGACGAGCTCGACGTCACCCCCCAGGACGCCGCCGACGCGCTCTCCCGCACCGTCCTCATCAAGCTCAACGGAGGACTCGGCACCTCCATGGGCATGGACCGCGCCAAGTCGCTCCTCACCGTGCGCACCACGAACAGCCCCGACGCCGCCCCTCTCACCTTCCTCGACATCATCGCCCGCCAGGTCCGCGCCGCCCGCGCCGCCACCGGCGCCCCGCTGCCACTGCTCTTCATGAACAGCTTCCGCACCCGCGACGACACCCTCGCGGCGCTCGCGGCCTACCCCGACCTCGCGGTCGACGGGCTGCCCCTGGACTTCCTGCAGAACCGTGAGCCCAAGCTGCGCGCGGACGACCTCGAGCCCGTCGAGTGGCCGGCGGACCCGGACCTCGAGTGGTGCCCGCCCGGGCACGGCGACCTGTACACGGCCCTCGTGGCGTCGGGGGCGCTCCAGACCTTGCTGGACGCCGGCTACCTGTACGCGAGCGTGTCCAACTCGGACAACCTCGGAGCGTCTCCGGACGCGGCCATGGCCGGCTGGTTCGCGGCGTCGGGCGCTCCTTTCGCGGCGGAGGTGGCCCGGAGGACGCCCGCGGACCGCAAGGGCGGCCACGTCGTCGTGCGGCGCTCGGACAGCCGCCTGGTGCTGCGCGAGACCGCGCAGACCCCAGAGGAGGACCTGGCGGCCGCCGGGGACATCGAGCGGCACAAGTTCTTCAACACCAACAACCTGTGGCTCGACCTGCGGGCGCTGGCGGCCGAGCTCGAGCGGACCGGGGGAGTCCTCGAGCTGCCGCTCATCGTCAACCCCAAGACGGTCGACCCGACCGACCCGTCGTCGACGCCCGTGATCCAGATGGAGTCGGCCATGGGGGCCGCGATCGAGGTCTTCGAGGGATCGACCGTGATCGAGGTCGACCGCAGCCGGTTCCTGCCCGTCAAGGCGACGAGCGACCTGCTCCTGCTGCGCTCGGACGTCTACGAGCTCGCCGAGGACTTCACGCTCAGGGCCACGGTCGAGGCGCCGTTGATCGACCTCGACGGCGCGTACTACAAGCTCGTAGGCGACTTCGACGCGCGGTTCGCCCAGGGGGTTCCGTCGCTGCGCGGCGCGAACAGCCTCACGGTGCACGGCGACTGGTCGTTCGGCCGAGACGTGGTGGCCGAGGGAGATGCGGTCCTGGAGGACGCGGGTACGCCGTCGAGCGTCCCGGACGGCGCGCGCGTGGGGCCCGCGGGGATCGCCGCGGGCTCCTGACCGTCGCGCGACGCAGTGGGGCGAGCGCCACGGGCCGCGGGTGTCCCGGGACGGGCCCCACGAGGGCGCCGAGGGTGCCCTGAGAGGGACGTGGTCCCCGCGGGCAGGTTGCTGATGCCCGACGGCGTCGCACGGCCGGGGAGCGGCCCTCGCCCGCGCCCTGGCTCAGGCGGGGACGTCGACGATCCGGCGGTCACCCACGGCCGGTGACAGCGTGCCGCTCGACGCCGACGCGAGGTCGGCCTCGAGCGGCACGAGCTGCGGGGGCGGGACGAGCAGGCGGTAGGTGGCACGAGCGGCGTAGTCGGTGCCCTCGAGCACCGCGCCGTGGGTCGCGCACCACTCGTGCAGCACGTTGCCGATCCGGCCGGCCTCCGCGTGAGGGACCTCGACGGCGACCTCGACCATGACCTCGCGACGCAGGACCGGGGCCAGGTCGAGCGTCTCGCTCACGGCGTTCGAGTAGGCCCGGACGAGGCCCCCGGCGCCGAGCAGGACGCCGCCGAAGTAGCGGGTGACGACCGCGACGACGTCGGTCACGTGGCGGTGCCGCAGCACCTCGAGCATGGGGATGCCGGCTGTGCCCGAGGGCTCGCCGTCGTCGCTCGATCGCTGCTGGTCGGCATGGGTCCCCACCACGAGCGCCGTGCAGTGGTGCCGGGCGTCCCAGTGCTCCTTGCGGACGCGTGCGATGACGGCCTCGGCGTCCGCGACCGTCGTGACGGGGTGCAGGAGGGTGATGAACCGGGACTTCTTGACCACGAGCTCGTGCTCGACGGGGCGCGCGACGGTCGAGGGGAGCGGCGGGTCGCCGTCGGCGGAGCCGGGGGAGCGCGGGTGGGAGGTCATCGCCGACCAGCCTAGCCAACCTGGACTTCCGGCTCGCCGTGTCAAGGTTAGAGGGCATAACCTTGAGCAAAGGGCGTCCAAGGAAAGGTTGTCGATGACCTCGGCCAGCACGAGCAGCACGACGGACGGGCCGGACTGGCCGCGCCACACGAGCGAGGTGCGGCCCTGGCGCTCGGCGACCCGAGGTCCGCGCGAGGACCGGATGCTGCGCGAGGTCACGGTCTCGCTGCCGCCCCTGATCGCCGAGGTCGCGTACGTGCCGACGGCCGAGGACGCCGCCCGCATCGAGCGCGCCGCCGTGGACATCACGCGCCTCGACGCGGTCCACGGCCCGGTCCTGTCGTCGTTCGCCACGTTCCTGCTGCGGACCGAGGCCGTGGCGTCGTCGCGGATCGAGCGTCACGACGCGAGCCTCGCCGACCTGGCCAAGGCCACGATCGGCATGCGGGCCAGCAAGGACGCCCAGGTCACGGTCGCGGCGGCGCGGGCGGTGTCGAGGCTGGTCGACGCGGCAGGCGCCGCCGGGGCGATCGAGCTCGACGACGTCCTCGCGGCCCACCGGACGCTGCTCAAGGACGATCCCCTGGACGGTCCTGTGGCGGGAACCCTCCGGACCGTCCAGAACTGGATCGGCGGGTCCGACTACTCACCCCGCGGAGCCGTGCACGTCCCGCCGCCGCCCGAGCTCGTGCCCGCGTACATGGAGGACCTGGTCGAGTTCCTCCGGCGCGACGACCTCCCCGCCGTGGCCCAGGCAGCGATCGCGCACGCCCAGTTCGAGTCGGTCCACCCGTTCACCGACGGCAACGGCCGCATCGGCAGGGCCCTGATCGGGGCCGTGTGGCGTCGCCGCGGGCTCGCGCCGACGCTGGTCGTGCCCGTCGCCTCGGCCATGCTCGCCGACACGGGGGAGTACTTCGCACGCGTCAACGCCTACCGCGAGGGGAGGGCGGCGCAGTTCGTGCGATACCTCGCCACCAGCGCGTCGATGGCCGCGCAGGAGGCGCGGATCTCCGCGGACAACCTCGCAGAGCTCCCGGGGCTGTGGCGGTCCGAGGTGCGCCCGCGCGCAGGGTCGGCCGCGGCGTCGATCCTCGATGCGCTCCTCGACCACCCCGTGCTGGACGGGGACCTCGCGCGGCAGGTCGCGGGGACGTCCGGGGCGGCGGCCTACGAGGCGCTGGGCCGCCTCACGGACGCGGGGGTCCTCTCGCGGATCTCGACGTCGCAGCGGCACGGCGTGTGGGCTGCGACCGAGGTCCTGGGCGAGATCGACGACCTCACGCGGCGGCTGCGGGAGGCCTGAGCCTGCGGCGACGTGCCGCGCGACCCGCCGTGTCTGGTCGTGGAAAATAGTGTGCCAAGCGGGTAGGTTCGCTCCATGGTCACCGACGACGCCGACTCACCCCAGGACGCCCCGACGGACGGGACGAGCCCGCCCGTGCCACACGTGCCCGACGCCGGCTCTCCGGGCGGTGAGACCGCGACGGCCCTCGCGCCGCGCTACCCGCGTCCACCCGTGACGCGCGACGAGGCGGAGTGGGTCTGGCGGGAGCTCTCGGTCGCCGCGATGTACGCCTCGACCAAGCCGGAGATGGTTCGCCTGGCCGTGATCGTCGGGCTGACCCGCGCCACGGGCGCCCGGTACTCGGACCTGCTGCGCTGCACGGTCGACTCTCTCGACCTGGGCCCGGCGGGGGCTCAGGCGGGCGAGGGGCGCGTCGTCGTGCAGCACGGCAAGCACCGCACGGTCCGTGAGCACCGCCTCGAACCGGGGGTCGTCATGGTCCTGCGCCGCTGGATGGACGTCCGGGAGGACCTCTGCTCGGAGCTCGAGGGGTCGATCCCGCGAGCACTGCTCCTGACCGTTCACCACACGCACGACAACGGCGTCACGGTGGCCAGCGGTCTGCCCATCACCAAGCAGGGCCTGGTGCTCTCGTGGCGCAGGTTCGTGCAGCGGACCAACGCGCGGTACGGCGGGGTGCGTCCGCCGCTGCCGACGCGCTTCGAGCAGGTCCGCCGGGCGTGGCACGCGGACCCGGAGGAACTGGGCGCGGCCCAGGGGGCGGCGGGGGAGTAGCGCGTCGTCAGGGGCCCGCGGGGCCCGACGACGGGGCTCAGGCCGTGCGGTCTGCGTCGCCGGGGGAGCGGGGCGCCTCGGGGTCGAGCTCCTGGAAGACCGTGATCTGCAGACCGGCGGGCGCCTCGAGCCGCGCGTTGAGCGAGCTCCAGGGGGTGCGGACGGGCGGGGCGACCAGGCGAGCCCCGCCCGCGACCAGGTCCGTCGTGACGGCTGCGGTGTCGGACACCTCGAACGCGACGCGCAGCGGGGGAGCGACCTGCCTGCCCACCTCGACGTCGTCGATCATGCGCTTCTGCGCGGGGTTCGCGAGCTCCAGGGTGGCGCGCCCGGCGTCGAGGATCGCCACCTGGGCGCCGCCGGTGCCGCTGTAGGCGGCCTCCTGGGGGAGGCCCAGCACGTCGCGGAAGAACGTGAGCGCGGCCTCGTAGTCCTCCGCCTCGACGACGAGGCGGAGCTGGCGCACGGGTGCGGGGTCGGGGCGTTCCGTCATGTCGCCACGTTATGCCGGACCGCTCTGCTCCGCTTCTTCCGTTGATAAATAGTGTGCCAAGCGTAGCGACCACGCTGATCACCACCCAGGACACCTCACCAAGACAGCCCCGACGACACGGGGCGGAGCGGGACGAACGAAGAGCCCCCCTGGTCGAGGCTTGAGTTCTAGCAGTCGTCGCAACGCCCGACCTTCGGGGATGCGATGGACTTTGAGATCAGACCCCTGCGAGCACCGCAGGGCAGGCGGAAGCT
>NZ_JBHXCQ010000010.1:174888-231133 GCF_042726295.1 Oerskovia sp. NPDC060338 | reverse complement strand
CGATCTCCGACCGCGCCGTGTCCTACCTGCGCACCGTCGTGCCCGTCCTGTGGGGCTCGGCCGTCGCGTGGCTGCTCACGGTCGTGGTCCTGCCCACCGAGGTCACCGACCTCCTGACCTCCGACCTCGCGATCACCGCCATCACGGCCCTGGTCGTCGGCGCCTGGTACATCGCCTGGCGCTGGGCCGAGCCCCACATCCCGGACTGGCTCACCCGCCTCGTCCTCGGCTCCGCCCAGACACCGACCTACACCCGCCACGCCAAGATCGGCACCCTCGAGGAGTACGCGCCCCGGACGTCCGGGACGCCGCCCCCGCTCGAGCGCGGCGACCACGTCACCATCACGGCCACCGGCCAGCGCGGCAGGATCTTCTACGTCGAGCAGCGCGAGGACGGCTGGCACTACGGCGTCCAGCTCGACGGCTCCGACCTCGTCGCGATGTACCGCCCCGACGACCTCGCCTGACCCCGGCATGACGAAGCCCCACCCTCCCGGCCGGGAGGGTGGGGCCTCTTGTCATGTCGGACTGCTAGATGATTCGCTCCGCGAACCAGACAGAAGCCGTCTCAACGTCATACTCGTGCAGAACGACACCTTCGACGAATCCGCCAGCCTCCGCCTCGTCCATATCGCGAATTGCCACACCGTTCAGATCGAGGTAAAGAACTGAACACATCCAGGCAGTCCGCTTGTTTCCGTCCATGAAAGCGTGAGCCTGACACAGTCCGTCGAGGAGCGCTGCCGTCCGCTCGACGAGCGTTCGATGCAAGTACGTTCCGTCATAGGTGTGATGTGGCCGAGCTAGCGCCGACTCAAGCTTCAACCTATCGAGCACCACAGCCGGGGCATTGGTGAGCCGTCCATTGAGCTCGATAACTACATCAGGGTCGAAGCAGTAGCTCACTGGGCGAGTCGCTCCAGCGTCGCCGCCCATCGCTGCTGCTGAAAGGCGGCGCGAGTGAAGAAGCGATTGATGTCTACGACCGTCTCGCCCAGACTCGGCCGCTCAGGCACGGCGCCGCCGATCGCAGACAACTTCGAGTAGAACCCGAGCATTGCGCCTCGAGTGATCTCAGAGTTGCGCCCGCAATTGAAGGCGTCATGCCATGGGCTCTCGTTGTGCGTGAGTTCGATGAGAGACGCCTTGTTGAACTCGCCATAGAAGGCAAGAACCGAGTCGATGGTCCGCGCGGCATCCGGGTGGAGGCGTGCGACATCGGCTCCCGGAAGGTCGGTCGACATCGGCAAGGACTCGTACTTGTTCACGCGAAAGAGCGTCGGGGCGACTGGACCGTCCGACCATGCCTGAATCTGGTCGTTGAAGAGCGGTCGCCCGGTCCAAGCGAGCGACCAGGACTGGGAATAGTAAGTGAGCTTCTGCAGACGCCACGAGTCGATCCACCCCATCTTGGCGTAGATGTATGCGCCCACGTCCAGGTCGCTGATCACAATTCCCCTCCTTTCGACTCGTTGTCCACAGGCTGTGGATAGGTTTCGTCCACAGGCTGTTGCCTCAGTGTAGACGACTGCAACCGCTGCACCAGTCGACAACCAGCCCCTGGGGCGCAGCGCCGTTGTCCACAGCCCACACGATGCCCTGAGCCACCGACACTCGAGGTGTCGAACACATGTTCGATACGCTGGTCTGGTGAGCAGACCGACCGGCAACACCCCGTTCCCGAAGCGGGCCCGCACGTTGAACCCGAAGCAGTACGGGTTCGAGGTCACGACGCCGGAGACTCCGATGCCTGTCCGAGCGTGGATCGTGACGATGCAAGGGGACGAGTTCGAGATCGACGCCGACGCGATCGCCTGGACCCGCCGCGCCGTGCACATCAGCTACACGGACCGCTTCGGCCATCCCGACACGGCCTGGGTCTGGGCCGGCGCCGTCATCAGGCGATAGGCCGCGGCCGAGACGACTGGGCAATGCGGCAGGTCCGGCAGCGGCGCCTGGTGCCGGCATCGGACGGGAAGTGGTAGATGTTCTCGGACGTGTACTCATGCCCCTGCGGGCAGTGGGTCTTGCGGGTCTGCCAGTCCCCGCCTGACGACCGCTCGGTGCGGCCGGTCCGTGCCCGCCGCTTGTAGTGCATCGTGCACACGTCCTGCAGCCCGGCCCGCGGACGCTCACAGTCCTCGACGCCGCACACCGTGGGCTCTCGCCGGGTACGTAACGGGGCGGTCTGCTCGAACCTCTCGAGCACGAGCCGTGCACGCTCGTCATCGAGGATCCACGGGCCCGACGCCGGGCGCTCCCAGCCCTGTGCATCGATCCACGCCCACACGCTCTTCCGCGACACCCCGGCCTCGCGCGCGAGCTCACGAATCGTCCACTCCCCCGTCATGCGGGGAGCCTAGCGGCAGCCGCGCGACTGTACCCAGCAGGTTGTTCCGTCCGGGATCACCACGTGGAGCCGCTCCCCGCCCGGCAGCGCGGCGTCGACGAACGGGCTCGAGAGGTCGAGGCGCCGACCGGAGGACTTGAGCATCTGCTCGACGAGGTCGCGTACCTGCGTCGAGGTCAGGATGGTCGAGGTGAGCTCGGCGTTCCCGCCCCGGGCGACGAACACCTTGGCGGGCGAGTTGATCCAGATCTCCTCGACCTCCGGGTCGTCGAGGTACTTCTGGAGCGGGCCGAGGCCGGCGACCGCGTCGAGGACCGCACGCACCGCCCCCTGCGCGTCGGCGAGCGCGGGCACGACGCCGAGCGCGGTCCGGGAGTCGTAGTCGGCCAGGGCATCGGCGACGAGGCGGTCGATCCCGTCCTTGTCCCGCACCGGGTCCACGCCACGTCGGCGGATCAGCTCGCGCACCTCGGTCTCGAGGATGGTCACACCGCTGGTGCTCATGTCGCCGTCACGCCCCCTTGCGTCCCCCTGCGCGCCCCCCGCGCAGCCAGCGGCCCCGGCGTCGCGGGGCGGCTGAGCGCCGACACTAGGGCACATCGCCCCAGGTGCGCACGCACCCTGTGGACGACGGGCCAGGATCGGCGGGATTCCGTGCCTCGACCTCCCCGGACTGTCCGGAATATGGGCACCGTCACGTTCGTTCCACCCGACCGCGACGCGTCGCGCCAGGTCAGGCTCGTGGGCCTTGAGCCATGCTCCCTCGGGCGTACGAAGCACACGCGATACCCCGGAGCCCCGACGCCCCAGCGCCCACACGGCGCCTCCCGGCTTAGGGTCGTGGTCATGTCGACGCCCCACCCCGCTGCCCCGAACCCCCCGCAGCACCCCCGGTCCTCGCCCCAGGTCGCTGGCCGCTGGCGCGCGGCCGCAGCAGCCACGGGGCTCCTGCGCGCCGACGGCACGGTCGCGTCGACGATCTTCGCCGAGATGACGAACCTCGCGGCGCGCACGGGCGCGATCAACCTGGGCCAGGGCTTCCCGGACGTCGACGGTCCGCACGCGATCAAGCAGGCCGCGATCCGCGCGATCGAGGACGGGCACAACCAGTACCCGCCGGGCACGGGCATCCCCGAGCTGCGCCGGGCCGTCGCGGACCACCAGCGACGCCACTACGGCCTGGACCTGGACCCGGACACCGAGGTCCTGGTCACGACGGGGGCCACGGAGGCGCTCGCGGCCACCGTCCTGGCCCTCGCGGGGCCGGGTGACGAGGTCGTGACCCTGGAGCCCTTCTACGACTCCCACGCGGCCGTCATCGCGCTCGCGGGGGCCACGCACGTGACCGTGCCGCTCCATCCCACCCCGGACGGCTTCCGCCTCGACCCTGCCCAGGTGCGTGCCGCCGTCGGGCCGCGGACCCGGCTGGTCCTCGTCAACACGCCGCACAACCCGACCGGGACGGTCCTGACGCGCACCGAGCTGCAGGTGATCGCGGACGCGGCCCGCTCCGTGGGGGCGATCGTGGTGACCGACGAGGTCTACGAGCACCTCGTGTTCGACGACGCCGAGCACGTGCCCGTCGCGACCCTGCCGAGCATGGCCGACCGCACGATCACCATCTCCTCGGCGGGCAAGACCTTCTCGTTCACGGGCTGGAAGATCGGGTGGCTGCACGGGCCGGCACACCTCGTGGAGGCGGTGCGGACCGTCAAGCAGTTCCTGACGTACACGTCGGGGGCACCGTTCCAGCCCGCGATCGCCCAGGCGCTCGCCGACGACGAGGCGCCGCGGGCCCTGGCCGCGTCGCTCGCGACCCGGCGCGACCTGCTGTGCGAGGGGCTCGTGGCGGCGGGGTTCGAGGTCGTCGTCCCCCGCGGGACGTACTTCGTGGTCGCGGACGGCGCCCCGCTGGGCTTCGACGACGGTGTCGAGCTGTGCCGCCGGCTCCCGGACCTCGCGGGCGTCGTGGGCGTGCCCGTGAGCGCGTTCTGCCGTGCGCCGGGCGCGCCGGGTGACGTCCCCCAAGGCCCGACGACGGCGCGTGCCCTGGCCTCGCGCGTCCGCTTCACGTTCGTCAAGCGGGAGGACGTGCTCCGCGACGCGGTCGCACGGCTGGGCGCGCTACGAGTGGGCCGCTAGCTGCGAGGCCCGACCGGATCGCGTGGCCGGGTGCGCCTCGCACCCGGCTCATCGGGCGCGGGGCATCAGCAGACGCCCGGCAGCCGCTCCTCGACCACCGGGGGTGCGACCTCACCGGTTCCCGCATCGGGGACGGCCCCCGTCTCGGGTACGGCGCCGGTCCCGGGATCGGTCCCCGTCGCAGGATCGGTCCCCTGGACCGCACCGGTGTCCGGGACCACGTCGGTCGGGGCGGGAGTCTCGTGCCCGGGGGGCGGCTCGTCGGCGGCCATGCGGTCCCAGATCGCCTGGGCGTCCATGGTCCACACGACGCGGTTCTTGTTGGTGGGGGCGTCGATGACGGGCAGCTCGGTGAAGACGATCTCGTTCGTGTCGATGTCCTTGAGCGAGAACGCCAGGCCGGCGAGGGAGTCGAGGCCCGCGAGGCTGGGGCTGGCGCTCACCGACGACAGGACTGCCTTGATCATGCCGTAGAGCTCGGGGGCGTTGGTGATGAGGTTCTTGGACAGGACCTCGCGGAGCATCGAGTCGATGAACGCCTGCTGTCGCGGGATCCTGGACAGGTCGCTGCCCATCTCGAGGCCCATCCCCGTGCCGTGGCGCGCCCTCAGGAAGCTGATCGCCTGGTCACCGTTCAGGGTCGTCTGTCCGGCCGGCAGGTCGAGCGTCCCGTACCGGGGGCTTTCCTTCATGGGTTCGGGGAGACACATGGTGACCCCGCCGATCGCGTTGACGACACCCACGACCCCGTTCATCTTCAGCACGACGTGGTCGGTGATCGTCAGCCCCGTGAGGGACTGCACGGTCGTGATGGTGCAGGCGGCCGCGCCCACCAGGTCGTCGTCCTGCCCGGCCCCGATCTGGAACGCCTCGTTGAACATCGTGGCCTTGCGCGGCTTCGAGGTCGACCCGTCCGACAGGTTGCACGACGGGATGTCGACCAGGGAGTCACGCGGGATGGAGACGACCTCCATGCGCGTGCGGTCACCGGAGACGTGCACCACGAACGTGGTGTCCGACCGCATGCCTTCCTCCTCGCCCGCGATCGCGGCGTTCTCGGCGTCGCGGTAGTCCGTGCCCATCACGAGGATGTTGAGCGCCTTGCCCGCGAACGGGTCGTCCGGGTCCCGGGGGGGCTCCGGCGACGCGCCCTCGACGAGGTTGGAGACGTCGCTCACGACCACCGAGCTCTGGAAGTCGACGTACATCGCGGCCGCGGCCGTCCCGGCGAAGGCCAGGCATCCGGTGGCGACCATTCCGACGACGCGAAGGGCCTTGTGCGAGCGCTGGGAGCGCGCGTGATGAGGGCCGCTCTTCGAGGCGGACTTCGGGCTGGGCATGGGAAGAGCCTAGAGGTACGGGAAGGGTGCGGCCTTCGTGTCGTGAAAAGGAAATGTGAAGTGTCCTGCTGCCGCGGGCCGCGCGGCGGCCGTTCGCCCCGTCAGGCCGGCAGGTGCCAGCCACCCTTCCGGAACGCCGGGGTGGCCAGTCCGAGCACCAGTAGGGACGCCACCACGGCCCCGAGCATGACCGAGCTCATGGCCACCTCGTCGCCGCCGAGGACGCCCACGAGCGGGCTCACGAGCCCTGCGACGCCTGCCTGGAACGCCCCGATGACGGCCGCCGCGGTGCCCGCCCGCTCGCCGTGCCGGGTCAGCGCCAGAGCAGACGCGTTGGCCGGGATGAGGCCCTGGAGCGAGAGCGTGAGCCAGAGCGCGACGAGGAGGCCGATCAGCCCGCCCGCGCCAGTGAGCGCGACCACGAGCAGTCCCGCCGCGAACACCGACTGCAGGACGAGGGCCGTGCGCAGGATCCGGATGGGTGCGACCCTGCGCACGAGCGAGGCGTTGACCTGCGCGGAGATCACGAGACCGATCCCGTTGACCGCGAACAGCGCCGCGAACTGTCCGTGCGTGAGCCCGTAGCCCTCCTGGAGCACGAACGGGGACCCGACGACGTAGCTCATGAGGACCGCCTGGCCGAGCCCGGGGAGGACCGCGAGCGCGAGGAAGTGGCGGTCGCGCAGCAGCGTCGCGTACCCGCGGAAGACGCTGCCCACTCCTCCGGTCTGGCGTCGCTCGGTCTCGAGCGTCTCGGGCATGAAGCGCAGGACGATCAGGGCGAGGGCTGCTCCGAGCACCGCGAGGACCCAGAACACCCAGCGCCATGTGCCGTGCGCGGCGATCAGCGAACCGAACGTGGGCGCCAGGAGCGGCGCGAGCCCGATCACGAGCATGAGGCGCGACAGGATGCGGGCCGCGTCCGACCCGGTGAACCGGTCGCGGATCACGGCGATCGAGACGACCTGCGTCGAGGCGTTGAAGAAGCCCTGGAGCACGCGCAGCGTGATGAGCCATCCGATGCCCGGTACGACCGCGCAGAGGATCGAGGTGACGACGTGGAGCGCGAGGCCGATGATCACGGGCGCGCGTCGTCCGTAACGGTCGGAGAGCGGTCCGACCACGAGCTGCCCGACGGCACCGCCGAGGAGCATCCCCGCGAGGGTGAGCTGAGCCAGGGCGGGGCTCGCGTCGAGGTCGGTCGCGACGTCGGGCAGGAGCGGCAGGTACATGTCGACCGTGAAGGCCGGGAGCGCCGCGAGCGCGCCGAGCAGGAGGACCCACTTGACCGTGGAGCGGCCCGACCTGCGTGCGGGGGTGCTACGGACGGCGCCCGTGGAGGGCGCTTGCGGGGTCGGGGCATTTCCTGCCGGCGGGTTGCTCACGAGAGCCAATCATAACGATTCGATGATTGCCCCGAGCCACCAGCGGTGGGTACGGCGTGCGGAGTACGACACAGTGCTGCACCGCGTGGCTCCCCGTCCACGCGCCCACCCCGGCCGGCCGGGGCTGCCGCTGGGGTCAGCGTCCCGCCACGAGCCACGTCGCCCCGAGGGACGCGAGGGCGAGGAGCGGGAAGATCCACGTGACGCTCGCCGAGAGGAGCCGCTCGCCCGCGCCCTTCTCGACGCGCTCCTCGTCGACGGCGCCGTCCGTCGGGACGGGCGAGAGGATCGGGTCCTCGAGCGTGCCCCGACGGGCCTGGACCAGGCTCCACGCGGTTCCCGCGACGAGCACGAGCGCCCCCGCGACCGCCACGGGCCACGCCGGGAGCGTCACAAGCACGCCGTCCAGCAGGACCGCCCCCACGGCGAACGCCGCCACGAGCCCCGTCAGCACGACGACGGACACGACGGGCCGGCCCAGCACGGACCGGAGCACCGCCGAGCTGTGCCGGTAGAAGAGCATGATCGCGACCTCGAACGCCACGAGCAGGGCGATCATCCCGAACGTCACCTCGACCCCCGGGTCCGCCCCGCCCTCACCGCGCGCCAGGACGATCGAGGAGACGCCCCAGCCGAGGACGAGCAGCCCCACGAACTGGGTGCCGACCGGCCCGAGGACCTGGACGGCTTCCCAGCGCCCCTCGCGCTGCGGGGGCAGGCCGAGGCTGCGCGCGTAGGCCACGGGGTCTCCGAACGCTTCTGCGGCCGACTCACCGCTCTCGACGCAGTGCGACTCGACCTCGGCGAGCGCGGCGCCGAGCGCGGCGCCGCCTACGTCGAGGAGCCTCAGCTCGATCACGAAGGCCTCTGCCCACCTCTCGTCGACGTGCGGCGCGAGCCGTCGTTCGATCTCGTAGCGTGCGGCGGTCCGCTTCTCGCTCGTGCGGGTCATCGGGTCTCCTCGGTCTGGGTGGACGGGCGGACGGGCCCGTCGTCGGGGCCGTCCGTCTGCACGCCGCCGACGAGGTCGCGGGTCGTGCGGGTGAACGCGTCCCACAGCGTGGCGCGATGGGCGAGCTCGTCATGCCCCGCAGGGGTCAGCTCGTAGTACTTGCGCCCGGGTCCGCCGTCGCCTGCCCGCCACTCGACCGTCACGAGCCCCCCGGCCTCGAGCCGTCCCAGCAGGGGATAGAGCGTGCCGCCCTTGATGGCGCCGAGCCCGGCGTCGGCGAGGCGCGCGGCGATCGCGTACCCGTAGGTGGGGCCGGCGGCGAGGATGCGCAGCACGCACACGTCCAGGACGCCGCGCAACCACTCGCTGGGCCAGGTCTTCTCGGGCATGACTAGATAGTGTCGCGAACTAGTCAGGCTGTCAATCTAGTTGTCGCAGCATGCCCGACGACGCCGCTCACCCCTCCCCGTGCGCTGCGGCAGCGCCGCGTGGGTGGCCCGAGGCATCCTGGAAGACATGTGCGGACGCTATGCCTCCTTCCGGGACGCCCAGGACCTGGCCGACGAGTTCGCGATCGCCGACCTCGCCGACGACGCGCGCCTCCTGCCACCCTCCTGGAACGTCGCCCCGACAGACCCCGTGCGGATCGTGGTCGAGCGCGCGGCCAAGGACACGGGAGAGGTCCGCCGATCGCTGCGGGTGGCCCGCTGGGGCCTCGTGCCGAGCTGGGCCAAGGACCCGGGCGTCGGTGCACGCATGATCAACGCGCGCGCGGAGTCCTTGCTGGACAAGCCCGCCTTCGCCAAGCCGTTCGCGGCCCGGCGCTGCCTGGTTCCCGCCGACGGCTACTACGAGTGGCGCCGGATCGAGACTCCCCCGGCCCCCGGATCGACAGCCCGCAAGCCCAAGGTCAGCAAGCAGCCGTTCTTCATCCACCCCGACGGGTCGGCGGTCGCGGCGTTCGCGGGGCTCTACGAGTTCTGGCGCGACCGGACCAAGGCGGACGACGATCCCGCACGCTGGCTCGTGTCGACCACCATCGTGACGACCGCCGCCGCCCCCGCGCTCGCGTCGATCCACGACCGCATGCCGCTGTCGCTCGCCCCGGACCTGTGGGACGCGTGGCTCGACCCTGCCGTCGGCAAGGACGAGGCCGCGGGCCTGCTGGTCGCACCCGAGGTGCGCATGACGGCGCAGGAGGTCGCGCCGCTGGTCAACAGCGTGGCCAACAACGGCCCAGAGCTGGTCCTCGCGGTCTGAGGCCGGGCCTCGGCCCCGCGACGCCGGGCCCGCACGGCCCCGTGGTCGGTCCGTCGAGCCGCAGCGGCCGGGGTGCCGGTCAGCCCTTGTACGCCCACTGCAGGCGCACGGGCTCGATTACTCCCAGGCCATGGACCTCACGCTCGGGCTGGGCCGTCAGCGCGAACCGCGAGTCCCGCGAGAGCAGGGCGGCCGTCTCGCGGTCGATGAGCACGGTCGCGGGCTCGGCGATCTCGGTGAGCCGCGACGCGAGGTTGACTGACGGTCCGAACACGTCGCCGAAGCGCGAGAGCACCCGGCCCCAGACGAGGCTGACCCGTACGGGCGGGACCTCGATCCCCTCGCCGGCCCGCTCGCCTTCCTCGGCGAGGCCCAGCGCCACCTTGGCCCCCGTCGCGACGTCGTCGGCGACGTACAGGACCGCGTCCCCGATGGTCTTGACGACGCGGCCGCCGGCCGCCGTGATGACGTCGCGCGCCCGGGTCTCGAAGAGCTGCACGAACTCGGCGAGCTCGCTCGACCCGAGCCCGGCCGTGCGCTTGGTGAACGAGACGATGTCGGCGAACCCGACCGCCCGCGGGAGCGGCAGCTCCTGGGAGTCGGTGACGTCACCCGCGCGGGCCTCGGAGAACTCGACCGCGAACCGCGCCGCCACGGCCGCGAGCTGGCGGCGCCACGCGTGGCTCAGCTGGGTCTCCAGCACGGGCGCGAGGTCCGGGAGCCGGTCGAGCACGAGCAGCCGGGCACTCGTGTCGTCGAGGTCGAACCGCTTGGTCATGTGCTCGACGAGCGCCTCGACCTGCCAGAGCACGAGCCGTTCGGTCGTGTGGCCCATCGACCGGATGAGGGTCGTCAGCGACCGGTCGTCGAACTGCTCGCGCTCGGCGACCGAGTAGATCTGCTCGAGGGCGACCGCGTCGTCCTCGGTGAACATCTGCTCCTGCTCCTCGGTGATCGGGAGCCCGAGCGCCTGCCAGTACGAGCGCACCTGCTTCTCCGTGAGCCCGGCCCGCTCCGCGAGCCCCTCGACCGTGAGGGCGCGAGGCCCGCCCAGGAGGGCCGCGTCGACGTCGGCCTCGACCGTCGCCCGCTCGGGGACGACGGGGCTCTCCGCTCGACTCTCCTCGGCTGCCTTCGTCGTCTCGGTGGTCTCTTCGGCTGCCTCAGGGATGTCGTGCGTCACAGACAGATCCTAGTTCAGTGCTGCCCCAGGCCCTGGCCCGTTCACCCCGCTTGCGCACCGACGGGGCCTCCGGCGGGGCCCGCGGGGGCTGCTCCACCGGTCCTCGAGCCGGCCGCGTCCCCCGACCCCGCACGCAGGTGGTGCACGTCGCCGCTGTGCAGCGAACGGGTCGTTCCGTCCCCCTCGCGGACCAGCAGCGACCCGTCGGGTCCGAACCCGAACGCCTCGCCGATCACCTGCCCACCCCCCGTGAGCTCGACCCGCACGTGCGCGCCGAGCGTGGCGCTCACCTCGACGCACTCCGCGACGAGGCCCGCGGCCTCCGCGTCGCCTCCCGCGTCCTGCCAGCGGCCGAGCGTCTGCGCGAACGACTCCTCGAGCGCCGTCAGCAGGACCTCACGGTCCGTCGTGGCAGCCGCCACCAGGGCGAGCGAGGTGGCCGAGGCGACCGGGAGCTCGCCCTCGCTCTGCAGGACGTTGAGCCCGACGCCCACGATCGCTCCGCCGTCGGGCAGGAGCTCGCACAGGATGCCCGCGACCTTGCGGCGCGTCCCCCAGCCCTCGACCTCCTCCGCTGCCCCGCGGCCTCCGTCGGCCGCCGCGCCCGGCGCCGGGACGAGCACGTCGTTGGGCCACTTGACCACGGCCTCGACGCCCGCGGTCGCGCGCAGGCACCGGACCGTCGCGAGGCCCGCGAGCAGCGGCAGCCAGCTCAGGCGCTCGCGCGGCACGTCGGGCCGGACCAGGAGCGAGCCCGTCAGCGCGGTCCGCGCGGGCGTCTCCCAGGAGCGCCCCGCACGGCCCCGCCCACCGACCTGGTGCTCGGCCACGAGCAGCGCGGGTGCAGGCCACGCCTGGGGGTCCTGGGCCACGGCCGCGGCCAGCTCGGTGTTGGTCGAGACGGACTCCTCGACGACCTCGAGGCGCTCGAGCGGGCCGTGCGGGACCACGAGCAGGTCCCGCAGGAAGTCGGGGCGCAGCGCAGGGTGGTCGGCAGTCGTCATGCCCCCATCATGCACGGACGCGCCCGGAGCACGGCAGCACCACCCGCGCGACGAAGGGGCGTCTCGCACGACGACGGGCACCGCGCCGCAACGGTTTGTGGGAACCCTCCAACGCCGACGCGGACGCCGGTGCGATCCCCCGCACCCGCTTGGTCCCACCCACCAACTAGGCTCGTCTGCGTGAACGAACCTGTCGCCGGCACCACCCCGGCCCCCACCGGTCAGCTCATCGGCACCGCAGCGAAGCTCGCCGACCTCGACCGTCGGCGCGCCGAGGCGTCCGTCGCACCCGAGGAGGCGGCCCGCGCCAAGCAGCACGCCCGGAACAAGAAGACGGCCCGCGAGCGCATCGAGGCCCTGCTCGACGAGGGCAGCTTCGTCGAGCTCGACGCGTTCGCCAAGCACCGCTCGACCAACTTCGGGCTCGAGAAGAAGCGGCTCGCGGGCGACGGCGTGGTCGTGGGGTACGGGACCGTCGACGGTCGTCAGGTGTGCATCTACTCGCAGGACTTCACGGTCTTCGGCGGGAGCCTCGGCGAGGTGCACGGCCAGAAGATCACCAAGGTCCAGGACCTGGCCCTGCGCACGGGCGTCCCGCTCGTCGGGATCTCCGACGGCGGTGGCGCGCGTATCCAGGAAGGGGTCGCGGGGCTCACGCAGTTCGCCGAGATCTTCCGGCGCAACGTCGCGGCCTCGGGCGTCATCCCGCAGATCTCGCTCATCCTCGGCCCGAGCGCGGGCGGCGCGGTGTACTCCCCCGCCCTGACCGACTTCATCGTCATGGCCGACCAGACGTCGAACATGTTCATCACGGGCCCCGACGTGATCCGTGCGGTCACGGGCGAGGACGTGGGCTTCGAGGAGCTCGGCGGGGCACGCACCCACAACGAGCGCTCGGGCGTCGCGCACTACATGGGCGCCGACGAGGACGACGCGATCGACTACGTGCGCCACCTCATCGGCTACCTGCCGCAGAACAACCTCTCGGACGCCCCCGGCTTCCCGCCCGAGGACACCGAGCTCGAGGTCACGGACGAGGACCTCGAGCTCGACACCCTGGTCCCCGACTCGGACTCGCAGCCGTACGACATGCGCACCGTGATCGAGCACGTCCTGGACGACGGCGACTTCCTCGAGGTGCAGCCGCTCTTCGCGAAGAACGTCCTGATCGGGTTCGGGCACGTCGAGGGCCAGTCGGTCGGCGTCGTGGCCAACCAGCCCCTCGCGATGGCCGGGACGCTCGACATCGACGCGGCCGAGAAGGCCGCGCGGTTCGTGCGCACGTGCGACGCGTTCAACATCCCCGTCCTGACCCTCGTGGACGTCCCGGGCTTCCTGCCGGGCGTCGACCAGGAGCACCAGGGCATCATCCGTCGCGGCGCCAAGCTCATCTACGCGTACGCCGAGGCCACGGTCCCGCTCGTCACGCTCATCACGCGCAAGGCGTACGGTGGCGCGTACATCGTCATGGGCTCCAAGCAGCTCGGCGCGGACGTGAACCTCGCGTGGCCCACCGCCCAGATCGCCGTGATGGGCGCCGGCGGCGCGGTCAACATCCTCCAGCGCAGCACCCTCAAGGCTGCGGCGGACGCAGGACTGGATGTCGACGCCGAGCGGGCACGCCTGGTCGGCGAGTACGAGGAGGCCATCGTGAACCCCTGGGACGCGGCCGAGCGCGGCTACGTCGACGCGGTGATCCGTCCGTCGGAGACCCGCGTGCAGGTGGTGCGCGCGCTGCGCGCGCTGCGCACCAAGCGGGCGAGCCTGCCCCCCAAGAAGCACGGCAACATCCCGCTGTGACCGCGGGAGCCCCAGCACCGCACGACGACGCGAACCACGAGACGAACCGCGAGGACGACATGCCCGACGAGCACACGAGCGACGGCCACGAGGGCCACGACCACCCGGACAACGGGCACGACAGCGTGTCGCACGGCGCCGAGCCGCTCGGCCCGGTCGACGAGGCGCCGCTGCACGCCGCGGTCGACGCCCTGGCCGCAGCCCTGCACGACTACATCGGCACCGCGGTGGGCGTGCGCTCCGAGTTCGGTGCGTCCGAGGCCGACGAGGACCCCCGTGTCCTTGCCCTCGAGGCGCGCATCAGCACGCTCAACGCCCAGGTCTACGACGCGCTGCACGGTTCGCTCGGCATGCACCCGGACCTCACCTCGCTCGTGTGGGCCTCGGACGAGGAGCTCGGCGCGGGCGGCGACGCGGACGCGCCCCCGGCGCCCGAGGTCGCCGAGCCCTTCTACCTGGGCTTCGTCGTGGGACCGGGCTCGACGCCCGACACCTCGCTCGACTCGGTCATCGACTTCCTCGACAACGCGGGCGAGCAGGTCGTCGCGGCCCTCGCCGAGGCCGGCTTCGACATCCCCGAGTGGGCCGCGTCGCGCGGCGAGGCCGCCGACTTCGAGGGGTACGGGGACGCGGCGGACGACCCGACGGACGGCGGCCTGTGAGCGGGACGCCCGAGGCGCCGTCGGGCCGTTCGCTGCGCGTCGTGCGCGGCGCGCCCGACGACATCGAGGTCGCGGCCCTCGTCGCGGGGCTCGCGGCGGCCGCAGCGGCCTCGCACGTGCCCGACGACGAGGCGCCCCTGTCCGAGTGGACCAACCGTGCGCGCGGCCTGCGCGGGACCGGGGCGGGCGCGACGGCCAAGAGCTTCGGCGGCCGCGCGGGTCGGCACAACGCCGACTCCTGGCGGTGGAGCCTGCAGTCATGAGCCAGACCACGACCGTCCTGGTCGAGCTCGCGGACGGCCCCGGGGCCGTCGAACGTCCGCTCACGGCCGACGGCAGCGGGCCCGCCGTGCCGCCGCTCCCGGCCCGCACCGGCTGGCGCCGGTGGGCGTGGATCGTCCCGACCGTCCCGACGGTCGCGCTCGTCGCCTACCAGCAGCTCGCACCGTCGCAGGGCTGGCCCCTCCCGGCCGCGGTGCTGGGCGTCCTGACCGTCCTGCTCCTGCTCGTCGCGGTCCTCGCGCTCGCGCGGTACCTCGACGACCGCGAAGCGCAGCGCGAGACCCGCGCACGCGACGCCCTGCTCACGGCGGCCGAGCGCACCACGGGCTCGGTGCTCGTTGACGTCACGGCCGAGGCGGACCAGGTTCCCTCAGGATCCTCGCGCGAGCTGCCCGACGGCGCCACGCTCGTGAGCGGTCGGCTCACCTTCTCGGTCGACCACGTCCCCGTCCGGGCACCGTTCACGGTGCCCGTCCCCGCCATGACGGAGGGCCCCCGCTCGGGCGACCCCGTCGCGGTCTGGTACCCCCGGGGTACGCAAGGCCGGCCGGCCGTCGTGCTCGTGCGCTACCAGCGCGCCTGGGCGGACGACCTGCTCGCCGCGATGCACCCGGAGCGGGCCGGTGGTGGGACCGGCATCTCCGGGGTCGGGACCGCCGACCCGGCGCCCGCCGCTGACGCCGAACCGTCCTCGGCGCCGACGAACCAGGACCTCCTCGATGCCCTCGGTCGGGCGGGCGCCGAGCACCCCCGCCTGGTCACCGAGCAGGTCGCGCCCACCGGGGCGTGGAGATCCGTGCGCGTCGAGCTCTCGCTCCCGGGCAGCACGCGGTCCGTCCTCGTCTTCGAGGACGCTGACGAGCTCGTGTACATCGGCCCGGACGGGGGCGGTGCGCAGTCGCTCGAGCTGACCGCCCCGTCGGCCGTGCTCGACCTGGCGGAACGACTCCTGCGCCAGGACTGATCATCCTCACGGACGACGACCCCTGCGGGTACCACGCAGTAACCTCTACCGGGTGACCTCACCCACCTCGCCGGCCGAGCCCGGCACCCCCACCGCCAGGACCCCCCGCACGCCCTCCGCGATCGACGCGATCGCCGACGCGTACGTGCTCACGGTCGCCGACCTGAACCCGCTCGCCGCCACGGCCATGGGCCTCACGGGCTACGACCACCGCATGACCAACCTGTCGCCCGCCGGGTACGAGGCCCTCGCGGCCGCGGACCGGGCCGTGCTGGCCGAGCTCGCGGACGCCGAGCCCGTCGACGACGTCGACCGGGTCACGCTCGCCGCGATGCGCGAGCGCGTCGGTCTCTCGCTCGAGCTGCACGAGGCCGGCGAGGACCTCGCGCTGCTCAACAACATCGCGTCCCCGCTGCAGGAGCTGCGCGACATCTTCGACATGATGCCCACGGGCACGGTCGAGGCGTGGGAGAACGTCGCGGCCCGTCTCGCGGCCCTGCCGGGAGCCATGGACGGGTACATCGCCTCGCTCACGGCCGGTGCCGCGCGCGGCAACGTCGCGGCGATCCGCCAGGTCCGCGAGGGCGTCAAGCAGGCCCGCGAGCTCGCGAACCCCGAGACGTCGTTCTTCGTCACGTTCGTCCGTGGCGAGGAGGCGTCAGCCGTGCTCGACGAGTCCGCGGCGTGCTCGCTCGTGCGCAAGGAGCTCGAGATCGGCGCGGCGGGTGCCGTGGCCGCCTACGGCAGGCTCGCCGACTTCCTGGAGGACGAGCTCGCACCCCAGGCCCCCACGGCCGACGGCGTGGGGCGCGAGCGCTACGCCCTCGCGTCGCGCAACTTCCTCGGCGCAGAGGTCGACCTCGAGGAGACCTACCAGTGGGGCCTCGAGGAGCTCGCGCGCGTCATCGCCGAGCAGGAGGCCGTCGCCGCCCAGATCGCCGGCCCGGGCGCCACGGTCGAGGAGGCCGTCGCGATCCTCGACGCGGACCCGAGCCGCAGGCTCGACGGCACGGACGCGCTGCGTGCGTGGATGCAGGAGACCTCGGACGCCGCGATCCAGGCCCTCGACGGCGTGCACTTCGACATCCCCACCCCGGTCCTGGACCTCGAGTGCATGATCGCCCCGACCCAGACCGGCGGGATCTACTACACGCCCCCGAGCGACGACTTCTCGCGCCCCGGGCGCATGTGGTGGTCCGTGCCGCCGGGCGTGACCGAGTTCAACACGTGGCGCGAGAAGACGACCGTCTACCACGAGGGCGTCCCGGGCCACCACCTGCAGTGCGGCCAGGCCGTCGCCGCGCGCGACACGCTCAACTCGTGGCGCCGCCTCGCGTGCTGGGTCTCGGGCCACGGCGAGGGCTGGGCCCTGTACGCCGAGCGCCTCATGGCCGACCTGGGCTACCTCGACGACCCGGGCGACCGGCTCGGGATGCTCGACGGCCAGCGCATGCGCGCGGCCCGCGTCGTGCTCGACATCGGCGTGCACCTCGGGCTCGACGCGCCCGAGGAGTGGCGCGGCGACTCCGAGGACCCGCGCTGGGACGCCGACAAGGCCTGGGAGTTCCTCAAGGCCAACGTCAACATGGACGAGTCGTTCGTGCGCTTCGAGCTCAACCGCTACCTCGGGTGGCCTGGGCAGGCCCCGTCCTACAAGGTCGGCCAGCGCCTGTGGGAGCAGACGCGCGACGCCGCCCGTGCGGCTGCGGAGGCCCGCGGTGAGGAGTTCGACGTCAAGGCGTTCCACGAGCGTGCCCTGAACCTGGGCTCGGTCGGCCTCGACGTGCTGCGCGGAGCCCTGCAGTGAGCGACACCAGCACCCCTGCACCCCGCCTGCTCCTGGCTTCGCAGTCCCCGGCCAGGCTCGCGACCCTGCGCTCGGCGGGCGTCACGCCCGAGGTCCGGGTCTCGGGGCTCGACGAGGACGCGGTCCTCGACGCCGCGACCGCACGGTTCGGTGCGCTCGACCCCGCCGACGCGGTGCTCGTCCTCGCCCAGGCGAAGGCCGAGGAGGTCGCCCAGGTGCTCACGCGCGAGGCGCGCGAGCGTGACGAGGCGAGCGACGCCGTCGGGCCCGAGGAGAGCGCACCGATCGTGGTCGGCTGCGACTCGATGCTCGAGCTCGCGGGCGAGGTGTACGGCAAGCCGAAGGACGCCGACGAGGCGACCGCCCGGTGGCGCGCGATGCGCGGCCGGTCCGGCGTGCTGCACACCGGGCACTGGCTCGTCGACCTGCGCGACCCGCAGGACGGCGGCAGCGGGGCGACGCTCGGCGCGACCAGCTCGACGACGATCCACTTCGCCGACGTGACCGACGCCGAGATCGCCGCGTACGTCGCGACGGGCGAGCCGCTCGCGGTCGCCGGCGCGTTCACGGTCGACGGCCTGGGCGGGGCGTTCGTCGAGAGCATCGAGGGCGACCACCACGGCGTGGTCGGCATCAGCCTGCCGCTCGTGCGCGAGCTGCTCGGCGAGATCGACGTGGCCTGGACCGACCTCTGGGCGTGAGCCGATGACGGCCCGCCCGCTCCGCCGCACCTCGCCTTCGGGCGCCGGGCGGCAGAGCGGGCGGGCCGTCGGCTTGTCGAGGCCGCACAACGCAGGCCGACCCCGGGGCGGTTCGTCCCTCCGACCATGGAGGGTTCCTACAAACGACCCCGGTGTGCCTTGGCCTGATCTCCAATCTTGTCCGGTACCGGTGGTCGGAGCGTGAACCGAGGGCGCCCGACGCGTTACCGTGAGCCGTGCCCGTGAACTCAACGAACCCCGCGACCAGCCTGCCCAGACGACTGTCGAAGGTTCTCATCGCCAACCGCGGGGAGATCGCGGTCCGCATCGCCCGCGCCTGCGCCGACGCCTCGATCGCGTCGGTCGCCGTGTACGCGGACTCCGACCGCGAGGCCCTGCACGTGCGCCTCGCCGACGAGGCGTACGCGCTCGACGGCGCGCGCGCCGCCGACACCTACCTCGACGTCGCCAAGCTGCTCGACGTCGCACGCCGTGCGGGCGCCGACGCGGTGCACCCGGGCTACGGCTTCCTCGCCGAGAACGCCGGGTTCGCCCAGGCCGTGATCGACGCGGGCCTCGTCTGGATCGGCCCGCCCCCCTCCGCGATCGACGCGCTCGGCGACAAGGTGAGCGCCCGGCACATCGCGCACCGTGCGGGCGCTCCCCTGGTCCCCGGCACCCCGGACCCTGTCGCCGACGCGACCGAGGTCCACGCGTTCGCCGCCGAGCACGGCCTGCCGATCGCGATCAAGGCGGCCTTCGGCGGCGGCGGGCGCGGGCTCAAGGTCGCGCGCACGGCCGACGAGATCGACGAGCTGTTCGACTCCGCGGTCCGCGAGGCCACCGCAGCGTTCGGTCGCGGCGAGTGCTTCGTCGAGCGCTACCTGGACACCCCGCGCCACGTCGAGACCCAGTGCCTGGCCGACGAGCACGGCACGGTCGTGGTCGTCTCGACGCGCGACTGCTCGCTCCAGCGCCGCCACCAGAAGCTCGTCGAGGAGGCCCCCGCGCCGTTCCTGACCGACGAGCAGCAGGCCGAGCTCTACAAGGCCTCCGAGGCGATCCTGCGCGAGGCCGGGTACGTCGGCGCCGGGACCTGCGAGTTCCTCGTGGGCGCCGACGGCACCATCTCGTTCCTCGAGGTCAACACGCGCCTGCAGGTCGAGCACCCGGTCTCCGAGGAGGTCACGGGCATCGACCTGGTGCGCGAACAGCTGCGCATCGCGGCGGGAGAGCCGCTCGGCTACTCGCAGGTGACCACGCGCGGGCACTCGCTCGAGTTCCGCATCAACGGCGAGGACCCGGCCGCGAACTTCCTGCCGGCCCCGGGCCGCATCACGCGCCTGCACTTCCCCAGCGGACCGGGCGTGCGCGTCGACAGCGGCGTGAGCGAGGGCGACGTCATCTCCGGCGCGTTCGACTCGATGATCGCCAAGGTCATCGTGACCGGTGCCACGCGCCTCGAGGCCGTCCAGCGAGCACGTCGCGCGCTGCGCGAGATGGTGGTCGAGGGCATCCCGACGGTCGTCCCGTTCCACCGCGCCGTGCTGGACTCCGAGGACTTCGTCCCCGCCGACGACTCGGCGTTCCGCGTGCACACGCGCTGGATCGAGACGACGTTCGCCGACGAGCTGACCAAGCTCGCACCCGCCACGCCCGCCCAGACTCCTGCCGAGGAGGACGAGGCGCCCGCGACCGAGCGGGTGGTCGTCGAGGTCGGCGGCAAGCGCCTCGAGGTCGTCCTCCCCGCAGGGCTCGGCATGGCGGCGGGCCGCGCCCGCTCGGCCAACGCGGCCCGGCGTCCCGCGCGTCGCTCGGCGACCAAGGCGGGCTCGAGCAACGGCACCACGCTGGCCTCGCCCATGCAGGGCACGATCGTCAAGGTCGCGGTCTCCGAGGGCGCCGTGGTCGCCGAGGGCGACCTCATCGTGGTGCTCGAGGCCATGAAGATGGAGCAGCCCCTCGTCGCGCACCGTGCGGGCCGCGTCACGGGCCTGACCGCCGGGGTCGGCGCGAGCGTGAGTTCGGGCACCTCGATCTGCGAGATCACCGACGTCGCCGAGGCGTCCGCCTGACGCTCCTTCGCTGAGACGCCGACAGGGTTCGGCCGGCACGCTCTTCGGAGCGTGCCGGCCGAACCCCGTCGGCGTCCTTGCCGCCTGGTCCTCAGACCGTGACGGACGTGTGCTCGTCCGCCGCACGCATGGCCCGGCGGCCCGAGGGCACGAGCACGGCGACCGCGATCACGAGGAACATGAGCGCCCCCGACACGATCAGGAGCGACTCGACCGAGTACCGGTCCGCGAGCGGGCCGAACACGACCATGCCGATCGGCATCGCGAGCGCCATCACGATCCCGACGAACCCGAAGACCCTCCCCTGCCGGTCGGGCTCGACCGTCTCCTGCAGGACCGTCATCGAGGTCGTCGAGAACGCCGGCACCGCGAGTCCGAGGAGGAACATGAAGCCGAAGAAGACCCACATGTTCGTCGAGAGTCCCATGCCGACCGAGAGCACGCCGAACACGAACGTCGCGCCGACGATCATCGCGACCCGGTTCTTGAGGCCGCCCCACGTCGCGAGCAGGACCCCGCCCAGGATCATGCCGATCGAGAACGCGAGCTCGTTGGCCGTGAGCTTCCAGACCTCGTCGCCGAACGTCCGCACGACCATGAGTGGCGTGAGGTAGGACGGCGCGACGATCAGGAGGAACACGACCGCGTACAGGCCCAGCACCCAGCGGACGAACGCGTGGCCGCGCAGGTAGCGCAGGCCGCCCACGAGGTCGTCGAAGTACCCGACCTTCTCGCCCGCGCCCACGTCGGTGCGCAGCACCTTGGTCACGGGGATCAGCGCCAGGAGGCCGATCCCGATCGCGGCCGTGACGACGTCAACGAAGAAGATCGCGACGATCGAGGCGCTCGCGTAGATCGCCGCGGCGACCGCGGGGGCGAGGAGCGTCATGGCCGACTGGATCGACCCGTTGATCCCGTTCACGCGCATGAGCTTGCTCACGGGGACGAGCTGCGGCAGGAGCGAGGCCACCGCGGGCATCTGGATCCCGGCGCCCACCGAGCGGATCGCGAGCGCGGCGTAGACGAGCCACAGGTCGTCGCTCCCCGCGAGCATCAGCAGAGCGAGCGCGAGGGTCGTGACCGCGATCGAGGCGTCGGCCGCGATGATCAGGAACTTGCGGTTGAGCCGGTCCGCCCAGACCCCTCCGAAGATCGACACGACGGCCTGCGGCAGGAAGCCGAACACTGCAGCCAGGGCGAGCACACCACCGGACTTGGTCTCGAGGGTCAGGTGCCACATGATCGCGTACTGCACGAGCATCGACCCGAACAGCGAGACGGTCTGCCCGCCCAGGAAGATCGTGGCGTCACGGCGCCAGCGCGGCTTGTCGGCCTCGTCGTCCGTCGGGGTCGCTCCGGACGGGCGGGACGGGCCGGACGGGTCGGCGGGATCAGCCTGGTCCGCGGCCTCGGGCAGGCTCGCGGGACCATAGGAGACGGCCGCGGGGTCGGTGGACTCAGGGGCGTATGAGGGCCTGGCGTCGGCGCCTGTCGAGGCATCCTCTGCGGTCGGGTCGGACACGATGTTCGGCTCGGGATGACTCACCCGTCCATGGTGCGGGGCCCGAGGCCGCGCGTCCACCGAATTCGAGGTCGACCGCCCTGTCCGGGACGTTGCCTCCCCGGCGCCCCTGCTGCCTCGGGATCAGGCGGCCGAAGGCCGCGCGGGCTTCTCCCCGCCCGGTTCCCGCGCACGAGGTCACCGCGGTGGCAGGGTGGGCCCGTGACGTCCGCCTCACCCTCGCCCCTCCCCGCCCGGAGCCCTCGCGCCGCACCCTCCCGGACCGTGGACCTGCTCACGGGACCGGCACCGTCCCCCGGCCCGGTGCGCGCCGCGTCGGTCTCCGCCGTGGTCGCGGGCCTGGTCGCGGTCATGGTCTCGTTCGCCGGGCCGTCGCTCATCATCCTGCAGGCCGCGCACGACGGTGGTCTCACGACGGCCCAGACGACCTCCTGGCTGTGGGCCGTCTCGATCGGCAGCGGACTGACGGGCGTGGTCCTGAGCCTGCTGACCCGTCAGCCGGTCATCACGGCCTGGTCGACGCCCGGGGCGGCCCTGCTGCTCGGCACGCTGCGAGACTTCGCGTTCTCGGACGTCGTGGGCGCCTACCTCGTCGCGGCGGTGGCGGCGCTCGCGCTCGGTGCGAGCGGAGTGTTCGGCAGGCTCCTGGCGGCGGTCCCGCCCCAGATCCTCTCGGCGCTGCTCGCGGGGGTCCTGCTCCCGTTCGTGCTGGGTGCGGTCGTGAGCGCGGTCGGCTCGCCGGTGATCGGGGCGAGCGTCGCCGTCGCGTTCGTCGTGGTGCGCCGCCTCGCGCCGCGCTACGCCGTGCTGGCGGCACTGCTCGCCGGGGTCGTGGCGGCGCTCGTCGCGGGCGACGTCTCGCGCCCGACGACCGCGCTCGCCCTGGCCGTCCCCGAGTGGACCACCCCGACGCTCGACCTGGGCGCGGTCGTCGGGATCTCCGTCCCGCTCCTGCTCGTGACGCTCAGCGCCCAGAACGGCCCGGGTCTGGAGATGCTGCGTGCGAGCGGCTACCGCCCGAACAGCCGGCTGCTGGTCGGCGGGACCGCCGCGGCCTGGGCCTTCCTGGCGCCGTTCGGCGCGCACGGCATCAACCTGGCCGCGATCACCGCGGGCATCTGCACGGGCCCGGAGGCGCACGAGGACCGCACGCGCCGCTACGTCGCGGGGGTCGCGTGCGGGGTCGGGTACCTGGTGGTGGGGACGTTCGCGGGGAGCCTGGTCGGTCTCTTCCACGCCGTCCCGGCGGCCCTGGTCACGACCGTCGCGGGGGTCGCGCTCGTCGGCGCGCTCACGAGCGCCCTGGCGGGAACCTTCGCCCCCGCGGCCTCGACGCCCGGTGCGAGCCCGTCTCCGGCGGCCCTCGAAGCAGCCGTGCTGACGCTCGTCGTCACGACCTCGGGGATCGTGGTCGCCCACGTCGGCTCGGCATTCTGGGGGGTCGTGGTGGGGCTCGCCGCGTACGGGGTGCTCACGGTCGGCCGGCGTCGCCGCGCGACGTGAGCCCCGTGCGGGCTCCTGTCCACGACGTGGTCACCCAGGCCGCGCACTGTCCCGTCCGGCCCGCCGGATGGCAGGGTGGGACCGTGACGATCCCGACCGAGCCCGCACCTCCGTCCACCTCGACCGACGCCCCCCGCGCCCCTCGACACCTCCAGCCCGGGGACGGGTGGGTCGAGTGCACGTGCGGCAGGCGGCACTGGGGGCTCGCGGGAGCCGCGGGCCTGCTCGTCGCGCGCCGCGGCGAGGACGGACGGGTGAGCCACGTCCTGCTCCAGCACCGGGCGACCTGGAGCGACCAGGGCGGCACGTGGGGTGTACCCGGCGGCGCGATCCACCCCGACGAGACCCCCGAGCAGGGCGCGCTGCGCGAGGCCCACGAGGAGGCCGGGGTGGACCCCGCCCTCGTGAGCATCGTGGGCGACCGGGTCCTGGACCACGGGCCGTGGCGGTACACGACCGTGCTCGCGGAGGTCGTGCCGGGTGCTCACCTCGGGGCGCGCGCCACCGACGCCGAGAGCCTCGAGATCGCGTGGGTCGCGGTCGAGGACGTGCCCTCGCTCCCCCTGCTGGACGCGTTCCGGGACGCGTGGCCCGAGCTCGTGGGGCGGTTCGCGGAGGTCCGCTGACGAGGACGGCCCCCGCACGGCGTGCTCCGGGCGCGAGAACGGCCCGTGGCCGGCCCTCGACGTCCGAGGGTGGCCACGGGCCGTTCGCCGTGGTCGCTAGCGGTCCGACCGGTCGGTCGGGGCGCCCTCGACCTCAGTCGGCGCGGGGTCCTTCGCGGGCCCGTGCGGGACGAGCTTGAGCCCCACGACCGCGGCGATGATGCCCGCGATGAAGACGACCTTGCCGACCGAGGCGGACTCGTCGCCCGTCAGGATCGCGTAGGACACGGTCAGGGCCGCACCGATCCCGACCCACACCGCGTAGGCGGTGCCGATCGGGATGTGCTTCACGGCCCAGCCGAGCCCGCCCATGCTGACGGCGAGCGCGACGAAGAACACGATCGACGGGACGAGCTGGGAGAACCCGTCGGACTTGCCGAGGGCCGTGGCCCAGACGGCCTCGAAGACGGCGCTGACGAGCAGGACGATCCACGGCACGTCAGCTCACCACCTTGAGGCCGACCACGGACCCGACGAGCAGGACCAGGAGCAGTCCGCGCAGCCAGGTGAAGGTCTCGGACCCGGTGAAGAATCCCCAGACGACCGTGAGCGTGGCGCCGATGCCGACCCACACCGCGTAGGCGGTGCCCGTGGGCAGCGAGGTCATGGCCCACGCGAGACCGACCATGCTCAGGATCAGGGAGACGGCGAAGACGACGGTCGGTCGCTTGCGCGTGAAGTTCTCCGAGGCGGACAGCGCCGTCGCCCAGACGGCCTCCAGCATCCCGGAGAGGACGAGGACAACCCAAGCCATGACAAGTAACCCCTCTGAGTCAGTCTTGTCCGTGCGGGTACTGCTCCCTCGTCCGCGCGTCCCTCGTCGGAGGAACTTGGGACCATCGTACCAAGATCGCGGCGCCCCGGCCAGGGGGCAGCTCCCCGTCCGTGTGGGACGGCTCACGTGGGCACGGGTGTCGACGACCCGGCGACGGGAGTACTGTTCTCGCGGAGGAAGGCAAGCCTTACCAAACTGGGACCCGCGTTCCAGAGCGGGGGCGCCACCGCTGCGGCCACCGGTCGCCCCGGCCTCCGGCTCCCGGGCTCACCGCCCCGCGACCCGTCGAAGGACTCCCGTGTTCGCCAACTTTCTCATCGGCCTGCGTGAAGGCCTCGAGGCCGCGCTCGTCGTCAGCATCCTCGTCACCTACCTCGTCAAGACCGGTCGGCGCGACCTGCTCCCCTTCCTCTGGCTCGGAGTCGGCATCGCCGTGGCCGTCTCGATCGGGTTCGGCGCGGCCCTGACCTACGGACCGCAGGGGCTGACGTTCGAGGCCCAGGAAGCCATCGGCGGCACGCTCTCGATCGTCGCGGTCGGCCTCATCACGTGGATGATCTTCTGGATGGGCAAGACGGCCCGGCACCTCAAGACCGACCTGCAGCACAAGCTCGACGACGCCGTCGCCGCCGGGAAGTGGGCCGTGGTCGTCATGGCGCTGCTCGCCGTCGGGCGCGAGGGCCTCGAGACCGCGCTCTTCCTGTGGGCGGGCGCCCAGGCCACGGGCACCACGACCAAGCCCCTGCTCGGAGCCGTGCTCGGGCTGGCCGTGGCCGTCCTGCTCGGCTGGGCCGTCTACCGGGGCGCCGTCAAGCTCAACCTGCGCGTCTTCTTCGCCTGGACCGGGCTGTTCCTCATCGTGGTGGCTGCGGGGGTCCTCTCCTACGGCGTGCACGACCTCCAGGAGGCCGGCATCCTGCCCGGGCTGCACAACCTGGCGTTCGACGTCAGCGCGCAGATCCCCCCGTCGAGCTGGTACGGCACGGTCCTCAAGGGCGTCTTCAACTTCTCCCCCGCGACCACCTGGCTCGAGCTCGCCGCCTGGTGGCTCTACCTCGTCCCCACGCTGTTCTTCTTCGTCCGGACCGTCTGGTTCAGCGCGCCTCGCAGCAGTGCCCCCGCGCAGGCCAGCACCCCGGCAACCACCGTCACGACTCCCGGAGGAAACCGATGACCCGCTCACGGGCCACCCACGCCGCAGCGCCGCTGCTCGCTGCCGCTCTTCTCGTCCCGCTCCTCGCCGCGTGCACGCCCAACGACCCGGCCCCCGCCGGCTCGGACGGCTCGGCCGCCGGCTCCGCGAAGCTCACGGTCGACTCGTCGGCCGACGCGTGCACGCTCTCGGCCGCCGAGGCGCCGGCGGGCAACATCGTCTTCACCGTGACCAACACGGGCGACGACGTGACCGAGTTCTACCTGCTCGCCGAGGACGGCCTGCGGATCGTGTCCGAGGTCGAGAACATCGGTCCGGGCATCAGCCGCGACCTGGTGCTCACGGCCAAGCCCGGCGAGTACGTGACCGCGTGCAAGCCCGGCATGATCGGCGACGGCATCCGCTCCGACTTCACCGTGACCGACTCGGGCAAGGACATCGAGCCCACGGGCGCGGTCGCCGACCAGATCGCCCTGGCCTCGACCAACTACGTCGCGTACGTCAAGGACCAGACCGAGCAGCTCCTCGAGGGCACCCAGGAGTTCGTGGCCGCGTACACGGCGGGCGACGACGAGGCCGCCAAGGCCCTCTACGCCCCCGTGCGCGTGCACTGGGAGCGCATCGAGCCCGTGGCCGAGTCGTTCGGCGACCTCGACCCCAAGATGGACCTGCGCGAGGCCGACCTCGAAGAGGGCCAGGAGTGGACCGGCTGGCACCTGCTCGAGAAGGACCTGTGGCAGCCCGCGCCCGAGGCCAACGGCGGCGAGACCTACGTGGCCCTGACCCCCGAGCAGCGCACGCAGTACGCCGACCAGCTCCTCGCCGACACCCAGGAGCTCTTCGACCGCACGCACGAGGCGTCGTTCGCGGACGGCATCGACGCGCCCGCGATCGGCAACGGCGCCAAGGGCCTGCTCGACGAGGTCGCGACGGGCAAGGTCACGGGCGAGGAGGAGATCTGGTCGCACACCGACCTGTGGGACTTCCAGGCCAACGTCGACGGCGCCAAGGTCGCCTACGACGGTCTGCGCGACGTGGTCTCGGCCAAGGACGAGGAGCTCGCCACGACGCTCGACGAGCGCTTCGCGACCCTCCAGGGCCTGCTCGACGAGCAGAAGCAGGGCGACGGGTTCGTGCTCTACACCGACCTCACGCCCGAGCAGGTCAAGGCGCTCTCGCAGGCCGTCGACTCGCTGAGCGAGCCGCTCTCGCAGCTCACCGCCGCCGTGGTGCTCTGAGGACCGACGCACCATGACGACCGCTCCAGACCAGCCCGACGCCGGCTCCTCCGCCCTCGAGGGGCCCGACGCACCCCGTGGGACCACCGGACCCGGTGACCCCACGCGACCGACCGAGCCGACCCGGGAGGCGCGCCGCATCTCGCGGCGAGCCGTCCTGGGGATGGCCGGCGTCGGGCTGGCCGGGGCGGGGCTCGCGGGAGGCTTCCTCGCCGGGAGCGCCACGGCCTCGGCGCGGGGCGCCGCGCCGAGCGCGGGTCCTGCCGAGGGCGACGGCGCGTTCGCCTTCACGGGCGAGCACCAGGCCGGGATCACGACCCCCGTCCAGGACAGCCTGCACTTCGCGACCTGGGACGTCACGACCCAGGACCGCGACGAGGTGGTCGCGCTCCTGCGCGCGTGGACGCTCGCGGCCTCGCGCATGACGCAGGGCCAGCCCGCCGGGGAGTTCGGACCCATGTCGGGCCCGTACGACGCGCCGCCGGACGACACGGGCGAGGCCGAGGGCCTGCCGGCCTCCGGGCTGACGATCACGTTCGGGTTCGGCCCCTCGTTCTTCACGGCCGCCGACGGGTCGGCCCGGTTCGGCCTCGACGGGCGCAAGCCCGACCTCCTCGCGGACCTGCCGCACTTCCCGGGCGACATGCTCGAGGACGCGCGCTGCGGCGGAGACCTCGCCGTCCAGGCGTGCGCGAACGACCCGCAGGTCGCGGTCCACGCGATCCGCAACCTCGCGCGCATCGCGTTCGGCACCGCGTCGGTGCGCTGGAGCCAGCTCGGCTACGGGCGCACGTCGTCGACCACGACCGCTCAGCCCACGCCCCGGAACCTGTTCGGCTTCAAGGACGGCACGGCCAACATCACGTCCGAGGAGTCCTCGGCGATCGACGAGCACGTGTGGGTCGCGCCGGGCGACGGGGCCGACTGGCTCGCGGGCGGCTCGTACCTGGTCGCACGCCGCATCCGCATGACGATCGAGACGTGGGACCGCGCGCCCCTGCGTGAGCAGGAGACCATCGTGGGGCGCACCAAGGGCTCGGGGGCGCCGTTGTCCGGCGGCGAGGAGCGCACCGAGCCCGACTTCGAGGCCGCGGGCCGCGGGGGCGTCCCACTCATCGACCCGGCCTCGCACGTGCGCCTCGCGCACCCCACGAGCAACGGCGGCGCGCGCATGCTGCGGCGCGGCTACAACTACACCGACGGCTCGGACGGGCTGGGCAGGCTCGACGCGGGGCTGTTCTTCCTCGCGTACGTGCGCGACCCGGCGACCCAGTACGTGCCGATGCAGAACGCCCTCGCCAAGCACGACCTCATGAGCGAGTACCTGCGGCACACGGGCTCCGGGATCTGGGCCGTGCCGCGCGGGATCGCCGCGGGCGCCACGCTGGGCGGCGCCCAGGGAGCGTTCGTGGGTCAGGAGCTGTTCGCCTGACCCACCGGCCGAGGGCTCACTCCCGGACCCGGCCCGCCTCCTGGACCGCGGGACGGACCAGCTCGCCGTAGGCCTGGAGCGTCTCGTCGTTCGCGTCGTGCTGGAGGTAGAGCGCGAACTGGTCGACGCCGAGCGCCTTGAGCTCGAGCAGCCGCTCGACGTGCCGCTCGGGCGGCCCGACCAGGCAGAACCGGTCCAGGATCTCGTCGCTCACGAACGCGGTGTGCGTGTTCCCTGCGCGCCCGTGCTCGTTGTAGTCGTAGTCGACCCGCCCGGCGACGAAGTCGGTCAGGGCGCGCGGGATGCTCGGCCCGTCCCCGCCCGTCCCCGTACCCTCCCCCGCCCCGTAGCGCGCGACGATCTCCGCGACGTGGTTGCCGACCATGCCGCCGAACCAGCGGCACTGGTCGTAGGCGTGGGCGAGCGACCGCCCTCCCCTGTGCGCGGGCCCGTCCCCGCCCGTGCCTGCAGGAGTGCCCGACGGCGCCTCGTCCGTCACGTACGCGGGTGCGGCCACGCAGATGGTCACCTCGGCCGGGTCGCGACCGGCCCGCTCGGCCGCCTGGCGCACCGCGTCGATCGACCAGGCCACGATGTCGGGGTCGGCGAGCTGGAGGATGAAGCCGTCCCCGACCTCGCCCGCGAGCGCCAGCGCGCGCGGGCCGTAGGCCGCGACCCACACGGGGGTGCGGCTGTCGGGGGCCCAGGGCAGGTGCAGGGTCGTGCCGTGGTACTCGACGGACTGCCCGCCCGCGAGCCCGCGGACGGTCGTGACGGCCGCCCGCAGCTCGGCGAGGGTCACGGGCTTGCCGTTGGTCACCCGGACCGCGGAGTCCCCGCGGCCGATCCCGCAGACCGTGCGGTTGCCGAACATGTCGTTGAGGGTCGCGAAGAGCGAGGCGGTCACGGTCACGTCGCGCGTCGAGGGGTTGGTGACCATGGGCCCCACGGTCACGCGGTGGGTCGCGGACAGGATCTGGGAGTGGATGACGAAAGGCTCCTGCCAGAGCAGGTGGGAGTCGAACGTCCACACGTGGCTGAACCCGTGGAGCTCGGCGCGGCGCGCGAGGTCGACCACGCGCCACGCCGGCGGGTTGGTCTGCAGGACGACGCCCAGGTCGAGTCGCTCGGCCGTGCCTGCCGCGGTCATGGCCGGTACCCGCCCGTCATCGGAGGTACGCCGAGGTGCTGCGGCGCAGGTACCGACCGTGCCCGGGGTGCCCGTGGTACTCGCCGTCCGAGACCAGGACCGTGCCGCGCGAGATCACGACGTCGACGTGCCCGTCGATCTCGAAGCCCTCCCAGGCGGAGTGGTCCATGTTCATGTGGTGGGTCTTGCGGTTCCCGTGTGCGGCGTCCGCGCCCGAGGTGTACCCGATCGACGTGTGCCCGGCGGGGTCGTAGACCACGACGTCGGCGTCGGCCCCCGGGGTGAGCACGCCCTTGCGGTCGCCCAGCCCGAACATGCGCGCCGGCGTCGTGCAGCACAGCTCGACCCAGCGCTCGAGCGAGATCTTCCCGTCGACCACGCCCTGGTAGACGAGGTCGAGGCGGTGCTCGACGCCGCCGATCCCGTTGGGGATCTTGGAGAAGTCGCCGAGCCCGAGCTCCTTCTGCTCCTTCATGCAGAACGGGCAGTGGTCGGTGCTCACCACGGACAGGTCGCCCGTGCGCAGGTAGCGCCACAGCTCGTCCTGGTGGCCCTCGGCCCGCGAGCGCAGCGGGGTCGAGCAGACCCACTTGGCGCCCTCGAAGTCGCCCCACTCCTCGCTCCTGGCCCCGAGCTGTTCCTCGAGCGACAGGTACAGGTACTGCGGGCACGTCTCGCCGAACACGTTCCAGCCGTCGTCGCGGGCGCGGGCGAGCGTGGCGACGGCCTGCTTGGCCGACATGTGCACCACGTAGAGCGGGGCACCGGCGAGCCGCGCGAGCATGATCGCGCGGTGCGTGGCCTCCTCCTCGGTCTCCCACGGGCGCGTGGTGCCGTGGAAGTACGGGGCCGTGTCGCCGCGGTCGATCGCCTGGCGCACCAGGACGTCGATCGCGATGCCGTTCTCGGCGTGCATCATGACCATCGAACCGTTGGTCGCTGCCTTCTGCATGGCCCGCAGGATCTGCCCGTCGTCGCTGTAGAAGACCCCGGGGTAGGCCATGAAGAGCTTGAAGCTCGTGATGCCCTCGGTCACGAGCTCGTCCATGGCCTTGAGCGAGTCGTCGTCGACGCCGCCGAGGATCTGGTGGAAGCCGTAGTCGATCGCGCAGTTCCCCTCGGCCTTGGCGAACCAGGCGGCGAGCGAGTCCTGGACCCGTTCGCCGGTGCGCTGGACCGCGAAGTCGACGATCGTCGTCGTGCCTCCCCAGGCCGCGGCGCGCGTCCCGGTCTCGAACGTGTCCGAGGCGGCCGTGCCGCCGAACGGCAGCTCCATGTGGGTGTGCGGGTCCACGGCGCCCGGGATCACGTACTTGCCGGTCGCGTCGATCACGGTCTCGGCGACCGAGGCGAGGTCCACCCCGAGCGTCGTGTCGCCCGGGCGCACGAGCGCGGCGACCTGCTCGCCGTCGAGCAGGACGTCGGCGCGCGAGCGCCCCGTGGGCCCGACGACGGTGCCACCCGTGATGAGGGTCAGTGCCATGGTGCGGTCCTCTCGTTCGTCGGTCGGTCCTTCTGTGCGGGGGCCGGCTCCGGCCGACGCAGCTGCTCGGGGCCGGCGGCTCAGGGCGCCGTCAGCGGGCCGTACGCGTCCGGTCGGCGGTCGCGGTAGAACTGCCAGCGGTTGCGGACCTCGGTCAGCACGTCGAGGTCGAGGTCGCGGACCACGAGCTCCTCCTCGTAGGCGTCGGCCGTCTCGCCCACGAACGCTCCCTCGGGGCTCACGAAGTAGCTCGTGCCGTAGAAGTCGTTCGACCCGAGCTCCTCGAACCCGACCCGGTTGATGGCCCCGACGTAGTACTCGTTGGCCACGGCCGCCGCGGGCTGCTCGAGCTTCCACAGGTAGTTCGACAGGCCGCGGCTCGTGGCGCTCGGGTTGAACACGATGGTCGCTCCCGCGAGCCCCAGGGCGCGCCACCCCTCGGGGAAGTGCCGGTCGTAGCAGATGTAGACCCCGATCCGTCCGACCGCGGTGTCGAAGACGGGGTAGCCGAGGTTGCCGGGGCGGAAGTAGAACTTCTCCCAGAACCCGGGCAGGTGCGGGATGTGGGTCTTGCGGTACTTGCCCAGGTAGCTGCCGTCGGCGTCGATCACGGCCGCGGTGTTGTAGAGGATCCCGGGCTGCTCGAGCTCGTACACCGGCAGGACGATCACGATGCCCAGCTCCCGGGCGAGGGCCGCGAAGCGCTCGGTCGTGGGACCCGGCACCGGCTCGGCGTAGGAGTAGAACGCGGCGTCCTCGACCTGGGGGAAGTAGGGAGCGTTGAACACCTCCTGGAAGCAGATGACCTTCGCCCCCTGGTCCGCGGCCTGGCGCGTGAACGTCTCGTGGGCCGCGAGCATGGACTCCTGGTCGCCGGTCCAGCGGACCTGGGTGAGGGCGGCTCGCACGATCATGGGTTCTCCTCGGGTCTGTGTGGCTGCTGGGGCGGCTGGTGCGGTGGCGCTGCTGCGGGTGGTGCTCCTGCAGGTCGGATCGGGTCGGGTCGGTCGCGCGGACCGGCGCGTCACGTGGGCGAGGGCTCGACGACGTACCGGTCGGCGACGTCGAGAGCGGCGTCGACCACGTCGAGGCCGTGCTCGAGGTCCTCGACCGACGTCACGAGCGGCGGGGCGAGGTGCAGCCGGTTGACCTGGGGGAAGGGCCAGACGCCGCCCGCCGTCACGGCCGCGACGACCTGCGTCATGGGCGCGTTCTGGGCGGCCGTCCCCTGGAAGGGCACGAGGCGCTCGCGCGTGGCGGGGTCGCGGACGAGCTCGATCGCCCACAGGAACCCGAGCCCGCGCACCTCCCCCACGCTCGGGTGGCGGGCGGCCATGTCACGCAGGCGCGCACCGATCACCTTCTCGCCCAGCGTGCGGACGCGGTCGAGGATCCCCTGCTCCTCGAAGACCCGGATGCTCGCGACACCCGGCGCGCACGCGAGCGGGTGCCCCGAGTAGGTCAGGCCACCGGGGAACGCGGCGCGGTCGAAGCTCGCGGCGACCCGCTCCGAGATGATGACGCCGCCGAGCGGGACGTACCCGGAGTTCACTCCCTTGGCGAAGACCACGAGGTCCGGCACCACCCCCCAGCGGTCCACCGCGAACCACTCGCCCACGCGCCCGAACCCGACCATGACCTCGTCGGCGACGTACAGGATGCCGTGCTCGTCGCACAGCTCGCGCACGCCCGCGAGGTAGCCGTCGGGCGGGACGAGCACGCCGTTCGTCCCCACGACCGTCTCGAGCAGGATCGCCGCGATCGTCGCGGGCCCCTCGAGCTCGACGACCTCGCGCAGGTGGCGCAGCGCCGCCACGCACTCCTCGGCGTCGTCGGCGGCGCCGAACGCCGACCGGTAGGTGTAGGGCCCGAAGAAGTGCCGCACGCCGGGGTCCACCTCGTTCGGCCAGCGGCGCGGGTCCCCCGTGGCCGTCACGGCCGTGCCGGTGTTCCCGTGGTACGAGCGGTAGGCCGCCAGGATCTTCTGGCGCCCCGTGTGGCGACGCGCCAGCCGCACGGCGTTCTCGACCGCGTCGGCACCGCCGTTGGTGAAGAAGACCCGGGTCAGCCCGCCGTCCGCGCCGCCCGGCGCCCGCTCGACGACGAGCCGCGCGAGCTCGCTGCGGACCGGGTTGGCGAACGACGGCGCGACCGTCGCGAGCCGCCCGGCCTGCTCCTGGATCGCGCCCACGAGCGCAGGGTGCTGGTGCCCGAGGTTGAGGTTGATCAGCTGTGACGCGAAGTCCAGGTAGCGCCGCCCGTCCGTGTCCCAGAACCAGGCCCCCTCGCCGCCCGCGATCGTCACGGGGCGGATCAGCTCCTGGGCCGACCACGAGTAGAAGACGTGGGCGTCCTCGCGGTCGCGCCGCGCCGTGCCCGTCGCCTCGTCCGTCATGCGCCGGTCCTCCGTCCGCTCGGCCGCCCGGTCCCCGCGTCGGGTCGCGCGGTCGCCGCCGATGCCTGTCTCCACCTGCCGTCGCGTGCGGTCACGTGGGGTCACCTGTTCCGGGGGAAGCCGAGGTCGATCGCGCTCGTCGCCGGGTCCGGCCAGCGCGACGTCACGACCTTGGTCCGGGTCGAGAAGTGGATGGCCTCGGGTCCGTAGATGTGCGAGTCGCCGAACAGCGAGCCCTTCCACCCCCCGAACGAGTAGTAGCCGACCGGCACGGGGATGGGCACGTTGATCCCGATCATCCCGGCCTGCGCCTCGACCTCGAAGCGTCGGGCCGCGCCCCCGTCACGCGTGAAGAGCGCCGCCCCGTTGCCGTAGGGGTTCTCGTTGACGAGCCGCAGCGCGTCGTCGAACGACTCGACGCGGACGACCGAGAGCACGGGACCGAACACCTCCTCGCGGTACACGGTGTGCTCGGGCAGCACGTGGTCGACCAGGCTGGGGCGCAGGAAGAACCCGCTGCTCACGTCCACGCCGTCGGCCCCGGGGGCCACGGGCGGCCCCTCGCGTCCGTCCACGACGAGGCTCGCACCCTCGTCGAGCGCGCTCTGCACGCGCGACGCGACGCGGTCGCGGTGCTCGGCCGTGATGAGCGGCCCCATCTGGGAGGTGGGGTCGTTCCCCGGCCCGACGACGAGCCCCTCCACGCGCGTCCGGATCGCCTCGACCAGCCGGTCGCCGATCTCACCGACCGCGACCACGACCGAGATCGCCATGCACCGCTCTCCCGCGGACCCGTACCCCGCCGAGACCGCAGCGTCCGCCGCGGCGTCGAGCTCGGCGTCGGGCAGGACGACGAGGTGGTTCTTCGCCCCGCCCAGGGCCTGGACCCGCTTGCCGTGGCGCGTGCCCGTCTCGTAGACGTGCCGCGCGACGGGCGTCGAGCCGACGAAGCTGACCGCCGCGACGTCGGGGTGCTCCAGGAGCCGGTCGACCGCGACCCGGTCGCCCTGCACCACGTTGACGACGCCGTCGGGAAGTCCTGCTTGCGCGAGCAGGCGCACGAGCAGCAGGGAGACCGAGGGGTCCCGCTCGCTCGGCTTGAGGACGAACGTGTTGCCGCACGCGATGGCCGTCGGGATCATCCACAGCGGCACCATGGCCGGAAAGTTGAACGGTGTGATGCCCGCCATGACGCCCAGCGGCTGCTTGACCTCGTGGACGTCCACGCCCGTGGCGACCTGCTGGCTGAACCCGCCCTTGAGCAGGTGCGGGATCCCCGCGGCGAACTCGACGTTCTCGAGCGCGCGCGCGACCTCGCCCTCGGCGTCGCTCACGACCTTGCCGTGCTCGGCCGAGACCAGGTGCGCGATCTCGTCGCGGTGCGAGCGCAGGAGCTCGTGGAACGCGAAGAGGATCTCGACCCGCCGGGACAGGCCCGTCGAGGCCCAGCCGGGGAAGGCCGCGAGCGCCGCGGCGACGGCCCGGTCGACGTCGTCCACCGATGCCAGGGCGACGCGAGCCGTGACGTGCCCCGTGGCGGGGTCGTGGACCGGGCCGAACCTCTCGGCCTCCCGCACGGGGCGGCCCCCGACGACGTGGCCGACCACCCCGGCGGGCGGGGCGGGGACGGTGCTCGTCATGCTGGCCTCCCTCCCGGGCGGGGCTCGGTGAGCGGTGGCCCGGGTCGTCGACGACTGCTTCTCAGTGTGGCACGATCGCCCTGTTTCTGTGATCCGGATCACAGTACGGCGGTCAGAGGGGGTGAGCGACCTGTGAACGTCGCGCGTCCCCCGTCGCCGCGTCAGCGGCCCCTAGTACCGTCGGGCCGTGACCGACGACCACCGCACCCGTACCGACCTCCCGGACGACCCGCCGACCTCGGCCGCCCCCTCTGCCGCGGACGCGCCGCGGGACGAGCCCTCGACACCCGCGACACGGGCCGAGCGTCGCGCCGCCCAGCGCGCCGCGGAGCTCGCGGACCTGGCCCGGCGGTCGGACAGCACGGTGCACCGCGTCCCCACGCACACCGCGGCGATCGGCCAGGTCACACCGGCCTCTCCCCCCGACGCCGCACCCACGGCACCGCAGGCCGACGCGCGCTTCGCGCCGTCACCCTCGAGCGTGACGGCCCCGGCCCCGGCCCCGGCCGACGACGCCCCGCACGCCCCCTCGGCGGACACCGCCGGTGACGAGCCTCCCTCCGCGGCGGGCCCGACGACCTCGGGCACCGCGCCGCACACGACGCGCCGACAGATCGCGCACGCCGCACGCCGGGTCGCGAGCCTCGGACGGGGCAACGCGGCAAGACTGCTGCTCCTCACGGTGGTCACCGCGCTCGCGGTCGAGATGATCCGCGCGAGCGGGCCCCTGCTGGACCGCGCGTTCACCTCCGGGGTCGTCACGGCCGCGGTCACGGCGCTGGTCACCTACGCCGCGCCTGCCCTCGCGGTGACCATCGTCGCGGCCCGCCTGCCCGTGAACGGTCGCGTCGTCGTCGGTGCCGTCGTGGCGCTCGTGGTGTGGCGCCTGGGCCTGCAAGGACTCGGGATCGCGGCCGCGTCGGGCTCCTGGCTCGGCACGGCCCGCTACGGGCTCGGGCTCGGGGGCGCTGCGCTCGCGGTCGCGACCGTCGTCCTGGTCGCCGGGTTCGCGAGCGGCACCCGGCCGCATCCCGCGGCCGAGCTCGACGACAGCCCCGCAGGTCCGCCGCGCCCGGCGAACGGCCGGATGGTCGCGATGGGCATCGGCCTGGGGGTGCTCGGCGCCGCCGGGGTCAGCCTGCTGCACGGCACGTGGGACGCCTACTGGCGCACCGACCTGCTCGGCTGGATCGCGCCGGTCGCCCTCGGCGGGGTGGCCGTGGTCGCGGCCTGGCTCCTGCGTCGCGACCCCGCCACCCCGGGATCACGTGGGCTGTGGGTGCTGGGCCCCTACCTCGCGCTGGGCGTCATGGTCTTCGGCAACCCCGCGTTCGTCGCGTCGCAGACCGGCCTCTCGCTGCCCGTGTCCGGTGGAGCGGTCGCCGTCATGGCCCTGGTCGTCGGGCTGCTCCCGCTCTGGGGCGTCGCCGGGACGAGCACCCCCGCCGCTCGCTCTCTGGCCTCGACCGGCCGGTGGGTCTCGCTCGTGCTGCTGCCCGCGTTCACCGCGGTGCTGTTCCTGGTGCCCGGGCGCACGCAGGACGTCTCGTCGTCGCTCGGCTGGGCGCTGCTGGTGTGCGTCGTGGGTCTCGCGGCGACCGCGACCGACGCGGTCCGCCACGCCCTGACCCGACCCGCCCACGAGCTCGGGTGGGCCCGCCTGGCGGGGGCGAGCACCGCCGTCGGGCTGGGCCTGATCCTGCCGCTGCTCGTCTACCAGCTCGACTACGACGTCCCCCTGCCCGTGCCCAACGCGAGCGTCCCGGTCGCCGTCGCGGTCGTGCTCGCGGTCGCGGGCCTGCGCCGCGCGCGCGGCGTTCCGGCCGACCTGCCCGAGGCGTCCGGCGCAGCCGTGGGCGCCGCAGCCGACGCGGCCCACGCGCCCGCGCCGGGCCTGCGCATCTCCCTGCCGGTCACCGCGGCCGTCGCGGCCCTGGCCGCCGCCGGCGCGCTGCTCGTCTCGACGAGCGCAGCCCCCGTCGCGGTCGCCGACCGCGAGCAGCGCCTCACGGTGCTGGACTGGAACCTGCACTACGGCGTGAGCGCGACACCGTCGGTCGACCTCGACGAGGTCGTCGCGATCGTCCGCGACTCGGGCGCGCAGGTCGTGACGCTCCAGGAGGTCTCTCGCGGCTGGGTGCTCGGGGGAGGCGTGGACATGGCGTCCTACCTCGCCCGGGAGACGGGCCTGGAGGTCGAGTTCGTGGGTGCTGCCGACCGCCAGTTCGGCAACGCGGTCCTGTGGAACCCCGACGTGGTCGCGGCGAGCGACGTCGCGCGCCTCGCCCTGCCGCTGGGCGCCGGCCCGCAGAACCGCTCGACCGTCTCGGCCACGTTCACCCCCGTGGACGGCGACACCTCGTGGCCCGGCGGCGTCCGGGTGACCTCGGTGCACCTGCAGCACCGCGAGGCGAACACCCCGACACGCATCGACCAGCTCGACGCCCTGTTCGCGGCCGAGCCCGTGACCGGTCCGTACCTGCTCGCGGGAGACCTCAACGCCGAGCCCGGCTGGGACGAGATCGAGCTCGTCGAGTCCCACGGGCTCGTCAGCGGGCAGGACGACGTCGGGAACCCCGGCGACCTGACCTCTCCTGCGGACGCTCCCGCCTACCGGATCGACTGGGTGTTCGGCTCGGGTCTGGAGTTCCAGCGCGTCACGGTGCTCGACGTCGCCTGGTCCGACCACCGTCCGCTCGTCGCGGTGGTCCGGCCCGGCAGCGCGGAGCAGGAGTAGGGGCAGCGCCGCGGCCGTGAAGGCCGCGGCACTGTCCACCCGCGGGCCCAGGACGCCCGACGGCGCCGCCCGCCCGGAGCGCCCGGCGCCCCTCGCGCGGCGGCTCAGTCCTCGCGGTGGTGGAGCATGCGGGCCACCTCGGCGATGGACCCGCTCAGCGACGGGTAGACCGTGAAGGCCTCGGCCACGTCGTCCACCGTGAGACGGTGCGCGACCGCGAGCGTGATGGGGAAGACGAGCTCGCTGGCCCGCGGTGCCACGACCACGCCTCCGAGCACGACGCCGGCCTCGGGGTGCGCGAACAGCTTGACGAACCCGTCGCGCATGCCGAGCATCTTGGCGCGCGGGTTGCGGGCGAGGGGCAGGGTCGTGGTCACGTACTTGGAGCCCTGCTCCTTGAGCTTCTCCTCGCTGTACCCGACGGTCGCGATCTCGGGGGCCGTGAAGATGTTCGCCGCGACCGTGCGCAGCTTGATGGGGCTCACGGCGTCGCCCAGGGCGTGCGACATGGCGACCCGGCCCTGCATCGCCGCGACCGAGGCCAGCGGCAGGATGCCCGTGCAGTCACCGGCCGCGTAGATGCCCCGCACCGAGGTGCGCGAGACCTTGTCGACCTGGACGTGCCCGCTCGGCGTGAGGCGCACCCCCGCCTCCTCGAGCCCGATGCCCTGCGTCGAGGGGATGGAGCCGACCGCGAGCAGGACGTGGGTGCCCTGGACGACCCGGCCGTCGGCGAGCGTGACCTCGACCCCGTCCGCGGTGCGCACGGCGGCCTCGGCACGCGAGCGCGACATGACCGTCATGCCGCGCGAGCGGAAGACGCCCTCGATGAGCTCGGCCGCGTCGGCGTCCTCACCCGGCAGGACGCGGTCCCGGCTCGAGACGAGCACGACGTCGGAGCCCAGGGCGTTGTAGGCGCCCGCGAACTCGGCCCCCGTGACCCCCGAGCCCACGACGATCAGGCGCTCGGGGAGCTCCTTGAGGTTGTAGAGCTGGGTCCACGTGAGGATGCGCTCGCCGTCCGGGACGGCGGTCGGTAGCACGCGCGGCGTCGCGCCGAGCGCGAGCAGGACGACGTCCGCGTCGAGCGTGACGGGCTGCTCGTCGGCGTCCGACGGCGTCACCTGCACGCGGGTGGGCCCGTCGAGGCGGCCCTCCCCGAGGAGCACGCGCACGCCCTCGCGCTCGAGGCGTGCGTGGATGTCGGCCGACTGGGCCGCCGCGAGCGCCATGACTCGGGTGTTGACGGCGTCGAGGTCCACCATGTGCCGACGCATGGCCGGGTGGGCGGCCTTGACCGTGTCGACGGGCAGGCGGATGCCGAGGTCGGCTGCGCGGTCCGCGATGGTCATCCAGTCGGCGGTCGCGATGAGCGTCTTGGAGGGGACGACGTCTGTGAGCACCGCGGCTCCCCCGAGCCCCTGGCGCTCGACCACCGTGACGTCCGCGCCGAGCCGGCGGGCGACGAGGGCCGCTTCGTAGCCTCCGGGACCACCGCCCACGATCACGATACGGCTGGCCTGCAGGTCACTGTTCTCGTTCGTCACGGGTGCCATTGTGTCAGGAAGTCCGAGGTCACCGTGTCAGCATGCGGACAGATCGGTCAGCCGGTCGCCGGGTGGGCCTTCGGCGGGGCGCGAGGCCCAAGAACGGTTAGCCTCGTCCTATGACGACGACCTTGTCTCTCGACGACCCCACCACCGACCCGTTCCTCGTGGCCCGCGCCGCTGCCGACCACATCGCCCACGCCACCGGGATCGAGGGGCACGACGTGGCCCTCGTGCTCGGGTCCGGCTGGGGCGGCGCGGCCGAGCTCCTGGGCGACGTCGTCGCGGAGATCCCCACGAACGAGATCCCCGGCTTCTCCAAGCCGGCCGTGGCCGGGCACGTGGGCACCACCCGCTCGATCCGGATCGAGCGCGCCGACGGCTCGGTCCGCCACGCGCTCGTGCTCGGGTCGCGCACGCACCTGTACGAGGGCAAGGGCGTGCGCCACGTCGTCCACGGCGTCCGGACCGCTGCCGCGACCGGCGCGCAGACCGTCATCCTCACGAACGGCTGCGGTGGCCTGAACCTGGACCACGGGCCGGGCACCCCGGTCCTCATCCGCGACCACATCAACCTCACCGCGACCTCACCGCTCGAGGGCACCACGTTCGTCGACCTCACCGACCTGTACTCCCCGCGCCTGCGCGACCTGGCCCGGACGGTCGACGGGTCGCTCGGCGAGGGCGTCTACGCGCAGTTCCCCGGCCCGCACTACGAGACCCCGGCCGAGGTCCGCATGGCCGGGATCCTGGGGGCGGACCTGGTGGGCATGTCGACCACCCTCGAGGCCATCGCCGCACGGCACGCGGGGCTCGAGGTGCTGGGCATCTCGCTCGTGACCAACCTCGCCGCGGGGATCAGCCCCACACCGCTGTCGCACGGCGAGGTCATCGAGGCCGGCCAGGCTGCCGGCCCCCGGATCAGCTCCCTGCTCGCCCAGATCGCGAAGTTGGTGTGAGATGACGAACCCCGAGCCCCTGGCCAACGAGGTCGACGACCCCGGGTACGAGGCCGGCGCCGGCCACGCGGCCTTCCTCGAGCAGGTCGAGGCCTGGATCGAGGCGGACCCCGAGCCCGCCGACCAGGTCGAGCTGCGCACGCTGCTCACGGAGGCCGACTCGCCCGACCCGCGCGACCACGAGGTGCGCGCGCGGGCCCGCGCCGAGCTCCGAGACCGCTTCTCCGGGACGCTGCAGTTCGGAACGGCGGGCCTCCGGGGCGAGATGGCGGCCGGCCCCAACCGCATGAACCGCGCGGTCGTCATCCGGGCGGCCGCCGGCCTCGCGTCGTTCCTGCGCGACGCGCTGCCCGGCCAGACCCCGCGGGTCGTCATCGGCTACGACGCCCGCCACCACTCGCACACGTTCGCCCAGGACAGCGCGGCGGTCTTCACCGCCGCGGGGGTCGCGGCGTCGATCCTGCCGTCGGCCCTCCCCACTCCCGTCCTCGCCTACGCCGTGCGCCACCTGGGCGCCGACGCGGGCGTCATGGTCACCGCGAGCCACAACCCTCCCCAGGACAACGGCTACAAGGTCTACCTCGGCGGACGGGTCGTGACCGACTCGGGCCAGGGCGCTCAGATCGTGCCCCCGTACGACGCCGAGATCGCCGCAGCGATCCACCGTGCCCCGGTGGCCGCACGGGTTCCGCGGGCGGTCGACGGCTGGACGGTCCTGGGCCGGGACCTCGCGCTCGGCTATGTCGAGTCGGTGGGTCGCCTGTCAGACGGCGCGGCGCGCGACCTGCGCATCGTCGCGACCCCGCTGCACGGCGTGGGCGGGGCGGTCGTCAACCGGGTCCTCGAGGACGCGGGCTTCACCGACGTCATCAGCGTCGCCGAGCAGTTCGAGGCGAACCCCCTGTTCCCGACCGTGGCCTTCCCCAACCCGGAGGAGCCCGGCGCGATCGACCTCGCGCTCGCGTACGCGCAGGACGCCAAGGCGGACCTCGTGATCGCGAACGACCCTGACGCCGACCGGTGCGCGCTGGCGGTCTACGACACGCGCGTCGGGACCTACCAGGGGGCCGAGACCGCGCGCTCGAACGGGTGGCGCATGCTGCACGGCGACGAGGTGGGTTCGCTCCTCGGCGAGGAGATCGGCAAGCGGGCGGCACGGCTGCGCATCGCGCCCGGGACGCAGTTCTTCGCGAGCTCGATCGTGTCCTCGCGGCTGCTGCGCAAGATCGCCGAGAGCCACGGCCTGGGCTACGCCTCGACGCTCACGGGGTTCAAGTGGATCTCGCGCGTCGACGGCCTGGTCTACGGCTACGAGGAGGCGCTCGGGTACTGCGTGGACCCGCAGAACGTGCGCGACAAGGACGGCATCAGCGCCGCGCTGCTCCTCGCACAGCTCGCCAACAGGCTCAAGGCCGAGGGGCGCACGCTCGTCGACGCGCTCGACGACCTGGCGCGCGCGCACGGCCTGCACGTGACCGACCAGCTCTCGGCCCGGTTCACGGACCTGGACCAGATCACGGCGGCCATGTCGCGGCTGCGCGCAGCGCCCCCGCGGACGCTCGCGGGCTCGGGGGTGAGCGAGGTCGTCGACCTCTCGGACGGCCTCGACGGTCTGCCCCCGACCGACGGCGTGCGGCTGCTGTCCGCGGACGGGACCCGGGTCATCGTGCGCCCCAGCGGCACCGAGCCCAAGGTCAAGTGCTACCTCGAGGTCATCGTCCCGGTCGCGCCCGACGCGAGCTACGACGACCTCACGGCCGCCCGCGCGTTCGCGCGGACCCGGCTGGACCACGTCCGTCGCGACGTCGCGGAGGCGCTCGGGATCTGACGGGCCGAAGCCCGGGGGCCGTCCCTCGCTCCTTCACGGAGCGGGGGACGGCCCCCGTCGTTCCCGGCGAGACCTGTCCAGGACGGGCCGTCAGCCCAGTGCGACCGAGATGCCACCCGACATGAACGAGTCGTGCAGCTCGATGCTCGCCGGCACCGCGTCGGCAGGGACGTCGAACACCACGACGCCCTGGATCGAGTTGCCGGGGTTGATGTCGTTGAGGAAGCTGTTGGCGTCTCCCAGGTAGATCCCGGCCGTGGAGTCGGCCGAGTGCTCGCGCCCCTGGGCGTCGAACAGCTTCTGCGAGCTCGCGTCGAACATCTGGGCCGCGTCGCCGACGTTCGTCACCGTGACGTGGACCAGGACGAACTGCCCCTGGGCGTCGACGCTCAGGAGCTCGTCGCCCACGCTGGCGACGCCCGGCTCGACGGCTGTGACGGTGAACTCGAACTTCCCGTCGCGCACGGCCGTGCCGATGCCGGGCACCGTCTCCTCCGGGGCGGCCGGAGCCTGCCCGTCGGGCTCGCCCTCCGGGGCTGCGTCGCCGGTCCCGGTCGTGCCCACCGGCACCGTGGTGCCGGACGGCTCGTCGCCCCCGAGGCCGGACGCGACCGAGACGACGACGACCAGCGCGAGGAACGCCAGGAAGACCGTGAGGACCTTGTGCCGCGCGAAGAAGGACTTGCGCGGCACGGGGGCCAGGGGCGGCTGCGGCTGCCCCGGGAAGGGCGGGTTCGGGTACGGCTGCTGAGGGTACTGCTGGTGCGGGTACTGCTGGACGGACGGCTGCTGCGTCGGGTCGCTATTCATGGGAGGGCCTCTCGTGGGTTCCGGATCGGTACGGGACCACTCCATCGCGTCGCACCGGGCGGGCGCGTCGGCGGACCGGGTACGACCAGCGCACCGAAAGTCGTACGCGGTCCCTGGCCTCCCGAACCGGTCGACGGACCCCGCCGTCGGTGGTGTTCCCTACGCTGGGGCCGTGACCACCCCGCACCCGCCCTCGGGCTCCCCCTGGCCTCGCGCGACGCCGCCCCCCGGCAGCCCCGTGCCTCCGGGGTGGGCGGTCGCCGGCCCGACGGGTGGTTCCTGGCCGCCGCCATGGCAGCAGGGGCAAGGACAGGCCGCTGCTCACCAGGGTCGCCGTCCGGCAGCGGTTCCTGCCGCCGCCTCCGAACCCTCCCCCGGAACGGTCCCCGACCGGCCGACGGACGGCCGACGCTGGTGGTCCCGTGCCTCGACCGTGTGGATCGTCGTCGCGTCCTTCGTCGCCTCTTCCGTGTGCATCGCCTTCGCGGGCTCCGCAGCGGGGACGCTCGACGGCGTGGACGGCCAGGAGATCTCGGACGTGGTCTTCGTCTGGGTCCTGATCGGCTGGGCGTCCGCGGTCGGCATCGCGACCATGCTCGTGTTCCGCCGCCGCTACCCGGTCGCGGTCTGCCTGATCGCCTGCGGGGGCGCGCTCCTCTTCCCCCTGGACGCGATCGGCGCCCTCGTGGCGTTGTCCTGGGTCGTCTCGTCGCGCCCGGTCCGGGTCGGATGGCTGCTGGGCGCGCTCACGGCTCTCGCCACGATCGTCTCGTTGACCCGCGACGCCCTGCGGCCCGTCGAGGGACGCATCTTCTCGTTCACGGCGACCGGGTCCACCGAGGCCGTCGGTGCGCCGGAGTGGGTGTACGTGCTCCTCGCGACGGCCGGGCTCGCGCTCTCGGTGAGCGTCGGCTGGGCGCGCCGCGCCCACTACCAGGTGGGACGGTTCCGTGGCGAGGCCCAGCGCCACGAGGTCGTGGCCGAGCACCTGCGCGACGAGGTCGCCCGCAAGGACGTGGTCACCGAGGAGCTGAGGGACGAGGTGACCCGCCAGCAGGAGGAGGTCGCGCGCCAGCAGGAGCGTCAGCTCATCGCCCGTGAGGTGCACGACACCCTGGCCCACAGCCTCTCCCTGGTCTCGCTCCACTCGGGAGTGCTCGAGGTGTCGGTCCCCGAGCAGGACGGGCAGCTCCGCGACGCGGCCAAGGTGGTCCGAGAGAACGCCCACCGGTCGCTCGAGGACCTCCGGGACCTGATCGAGATCCTTCGCGACCCGGACGGGCTCGCCCATCGGCAGGCGCAGAGGGCAGGGGGCACGCTGTCCGACCTTCCTGCTTTGCTCGCCACCACCCGGGCGGCCGGCACACGGCTCGTCGCGACGGTCGTCTTCAACGACGCCTCGTCGATCAGCCCGCACGTGGCGCGAGCGACCTACCGGATCCTCCAGGAGTCGCTGACCAACGTGCACAAGCACGCGCCCGGGAGCGAGGTCCTCATCGACCTCGGCGGGGACCCGGCGAGCGGCGTGAGCCTGCGCGTGACCAATCCGCTCCCCGGGTCCCCCGGCCCACGAGCACCCGGGAGCCGGGCGGGGATCACGGGGATCGCCGAACGGGCCAAGCTCCTCGGCGGACGGGCCACGCTCGGCCCCCAGGAGGGCTGCTTCGTCGTGGACGTCTGGCTACCGTGGGTGAGCGACGCGGTCGACGTCGACTGAGACGCCCTCACCGGACGGCGGGCCCAGGTGTGGGTGCTTCGCCCTACGATCGACGCGTGATCCGAGTCCTCCTGGTCGACGACGATGCGCTCGTCCGCACCGGCCTCCGCCTGATCCTGTCGAGCAGTCCTCGCATCGAGGTGGTGGCCGAGGCGACCGACGGCGACGAGGCCGTCCCGGCGTTCCTCGCCCACCGTCCCGACGTGGTGCTCATGGACCTGCGCATGGCAAGGGTCCAGGGCGTCGAGGCGACCCGCGCGCTGCGCCTGCTCCCCGAGCCTCCGGTCGTCCTGGTCCTGACGAGCTTCGAGAGCGACACGGACGTCCTGGGAGCGCTCGAGTCCGGTGCGGGCGGGTTCCTGCTCAAGGACGCCTCGCCGGCGGAGCTCATCGGGGGCGTCCTCGCCGTCGCGGACGGCGAGTCGGTGCTGGCGCCCCGCGTGGTCCGCTACGTCGTCTCGCGCGTCGCGCAGGGACAGGTGACGAGCGAGCAGCAGCGGGCCCGCGCGCTCCTCGACCAGCTCACCGACCGCGAGCGGCAGATCGCCCAGGGTGTCGCGGAAGGGCTGAGCAACGCACAGATCGGTGAACGCCTCTACTGTGCCGAGGCCACGGTCAAGACGCACCTGAGCCGCACCATGACCAAGCTCGACATGCCCAACCGGGTCGCGCTCGCGATCGCCGTCGAGCGCGCCCGCTGAGCGACCGGCGCTCAGGACCGCAGCGCAGGCTCCTCGTCGCGCTCCACGGCGGCCTTCCAGTCGGCCTTCTCGGCACGCCAGCCCTCCTCGGTGCGTCCACGGCGCCAGTAGCCCGACGCGGACAGCGACGTCACGGGCACCTGGCGCTCGAGCCGGACGTGGCGGCGCAGCGTGCGCACGAACCCGGCGTCGCCGTGCAGGAACACCTGTGGCGTCCCGGGCAGGAACGTGAGCGCCTCGACGGCCTCGACGAGCGCCTCCCCGGGCGCGCGGTCGGGGTGCTCGTCGCGGTGCACCCACCGCAGGTCGAGCGCTCCGGGCGACGTGAGGGCCTGCTCCTCGTCCGCCGAGGCGACCTCGACGACCGCGAGGACGGGCACGCCGTCGGGCATGGCCTCGAGAGCCGCGGCGATCGCGGGCAGCGCGCTCTCGTCCCCCACGAGCAGGTGCCAGTCCGCCGAGCCCGACGGCGCGTAGTCACCACCGGGGCCGAAGAAGGAGATCGGGTCGCCCACCTGGGCGGCGGCCGCCCACGGACCGGCGAGGCCCTCGTCGCCGTGCGCCACGAAGTCGATGGCCAGCTCGCGCGCCACGGAGTCCCACGAGCGGATCGTGTACGTGCGCATCGGGACGCGGCCCTCGGGACCAGCCGCGTCCGGGAAGAGGAGCTTGACGTAGTGGTCGGTGTACGGACCGGCGTCGAACCCGTCGAGACCGTCCCCTCCGAGGACGACGCGGATCATGTGCGGCGTGAGCTGCTCGGTGCGCACGACCACGGCGTGGGTCGCGACGCGCTCGGGCCTGCGGGGGGTGGGGTCTGTCATGCGGTCCTCCAAGGTGCGCTCCGCCCGCGATGGCGAAGTGAGGCTAGCCTAACCCCGAACGCGCCGAGGGGTGACCGCCCGTCCAGGCACGGTCACCCCTCGGTCAGCACGGACGTGTCAGTAGCCCGACGAGCCGTTCTCAGCAGGCTCGATCCCGTCGAAGCCCGCGAGCACGGCAGCGGTGCCCGACAGGCCCAGGCGCGTGGCCCCGTGCTCGATCATCGCGAGCGCGTCGGCGAGCGTGCGCACACCGCCCGAGGCCTTGACCCCGAGGCGTCCGCCCACGGTCTCGGCCATGATGGACACCGCGTGCGTCGAGGCCCCGCCCGCCGGGTGGAAGCCCGTCGAGGTCTTGACGAAGTCGGCACCCGCGGCCTCCGAGGCGCGGCACGCCTCGACGATCTCGTGGTCCGTCAGCGCGGCGGACTCGATGATGACCTTGAGCACCTTGGGCGCCGGGACCGCCGCACGGACAGCGGCGATGTCGGCCTGGACGTACGCCCAGTCGCCCGCCTTGGCCGCACCCAGGTCGATGACCATGTCGACCTCGTCCGCGCCGTCGGCGACCGAACGGGCCGCCTCCGCGGCCTTGACCTCGCTGTGGTGGGTGCCCGACGGGAACCCGCACACGGTCGCGATCTTCAGGCCCTTGCCGTCGAGCGGCAGGACCGAGGGCGAGACGCACACCGAGTAGACGCCGAGCGCGACGCCCTCGTCGACGAGCGCCTCGAAGTCCGCGCGGGTCGCCTCGGGCTTGAGGAGGGTGTGGTCGACGAACTGCGCGAGGGACGCGCGGTCCAGGGGGGACGTGCCTGCGGTGCTCACAGCTGTGCTCCTTGGATCTCCTGGTAACCGGGGAGGATGACGTCGTCGATGAGCGCGCGGCGCTCGTCGTGGTGGATGAAGGCGCTCCACGCGGCCGTGGCCGTGACGTCGTAGAGGTCCTCGAGCGTCCAGCCGGCCTGCTCGACGAGCAGCGTCATCTCGTGGGTCATGGACGTGCGCGACATGAGGCGGTTGTCCGTGTTGAGCGTGACCGCGAAGTCGAGCTCCTTGAGGCGCGTGATGGGGTGCGTCGCGATCGAGCCCGCCGCACCGGTCTGCAGGTTGGAGACGGGGCACAACTCGAGCGGGATCTGGTGGTCACGGACCCAGTGGGCGAACTGCCCCAGGGCCGCGGTACCGTGGCTCTCGTCGAACGAGATGTCCTCGATGAGGCGCACGCCGTGGCCCACGCGCGAGGCCTGGCCCAGGTGGACCGCCTCGGCGATCGACGTGACGCCCGAGGCCTCGCCCGCGTGGATCGTCACGGGGAAGTTCTCGTCGGCCAGGTACTGCCACACGTCGGGGAAGCGCGAGGGCGGGAAGCCGTCCTCGGCACCCGCGATGTCGAACCCGACCACGCCGTTGCCACGGTTGGCCACGGCGAGCTCGGCGATCTCCTGCCAGCGGTCGGCGTGCCGCATCGCGGTGACGAGCTGCCCCACGCGGATCGTGCGCCCCTGGGCCGCTGCGAGGGCCACGCCCTCCTCGAGCCCGGCCTGGACGGCGTCCACGGTGTCCTGCAGGCTCAGGCCGCGCTGCAGGTGCTGCTCGGGGGCCCAGCGCTGCTCGGCGTACACGACGCCGTCCGCGGCGAGGTCGAGGACGGACTCGCGGGCGACGCGCGCGAGCGCCTCGGGCGTCTGCATGACGGCGATGGTGTGGTCGAAGGTCTCGAGGTAGCGCACGAGCGAGCCCGAGTCCGCCGACTCGACGAACCAGGTGCCCAGCGCGTCCGGCTCGGTCGCGGGCAGGTCGTGCCCGATCGCAGCGGCCAGCTCGATGATCGTCGCGGGACGCAGCCCGCCGTCGAGGTGGTCGTGGAGGACGACCTTGGGGAGCGCGGCGATCGCCGCGACGGTCTCGCTCACTGAGGAGGGTGTGGAGGTCATGCGCTCACGCTACCGGGCACGGGACGGGTGCACCCGACGGCCGCCCCGCCGGGCAGGTCACGGCTGCGTCACGGGCGGTCATGCTGTCTCACGCGCCGTCGCCGCCAGGACCCCCCGGGGCGTCCGCATCCTCGTCGCCGCCCTCGCCGACCGGGACCACGGCCGCCTGCTCGACGACGTCGGCCTCGGCGGCCTCACCGTCCAGGTCGGGTCGTGGGGTCCCCGGGGTGTAGTCCTCTGCGTCCTCGGGCGAGGGCGGCGGCTCGCCCTGCGACTCCTCCTCGACCAGGTTCGTCGGGACGTCGTCGGGCGTGACCAGCCCGGCGTCTCGCCAGGCCTCCGCTCCGGGCACGGTGCTCATGGGGTGCTCCTCTCGCCGTCCCTCCATCGTCACCCGACCCGGCGCGACCCGCCAGCCCGTCCGGCGGGCAGGACCGCCCAGGTGACGTGCGGCCAGCCCCCGAGCGCGCGGCGAACGGCCTTGCTCGGCTCCCCCGCGACGCGCGTGCCCGCGAGGAGGTCCGCGACCCGCACACGGTGCAGCGCCCCGGACGACGGCTCGTACAGCGAGCACCAGCGCCCGCCGTGCGCGCTCGTCCCGCCGTCCGCGCCCGTCCCGTCCTGCGGCCCGCTCACCCCGGCCAGCAGCACCACGTGGCGCGGCACCGCGGTGGACCACCCGGTCCCGACGTCGCCGCCCGTGTACAGCGGCACGGGCACGCCCGCGGCCGCGGACCGCAGCGCGCTCGCGAGCACCGGGTCGCCCGGGCCGCCGCCCGCGACGATCCGGTGCGTGAAGCGCACGTCGGCGTAGCGGGCGTCGCGCGCAGCCGTCCAGGGTGGCGTCCCGAGCCCGCCGGGCCACGGGAGGGGACCGAGCGCGGCGCGCGTCGTGCGCGCCTTGAGGAGGCGCTGGAGCGCCTGGAACCGGCCCGACGACGTCTCGAGCTCCCGGGCGGTCGCGTCCACCTGGCCCTCGCTCACGACGTGCTCGCCGGCCCCTCGCGAGACGTCGGTACCCGCGACGAGCCACAGCGCGACCACGGGGTCTCCCGCCGCGGCCAGGACGGCGAGGACCGCGGACCCGCACGTCGTCTCGTCGACCTGCACCGCCCGGGCCCGGCCCAGCACGAGCGGCTCCGGGAAGCGCAGGTCGGGGCGGCCGGGAGCAGAACCCTGGCCCTGGGCGACCGGGCGGCCCGCCACCGGGCCGGTTCCGCCCGCGAGGTCACGGCGCTGGTCAGGGGCGACCGCACGGCGACGCAGAGGGTCGAGCACGTGCTCGCGCTCCCACGGGCGCAACGACTCGAGCACAGTGACGAGCCGGTCCGCGACCTGCCCGGGATGCCCCGCGCGCAGGGCGGCCCGACGCGCCGAGGAGGCAGCGCCGTCGGGCAGGACGTAGCGCCCCGCAGGGGGCGACGGGGGCAACGGACCCCGGCCGGCGCCCGCTGCGCGCAGGACCCGGGTGAGCTGGAGGTCGGCGAGGATCATCCGGACAGCCTGCCATCCTTCGAGCCCCACGAGGGCCTCGCTCCCCGCGTCGCAGCCCTCAGAGCAGCCGGACGAGCGCGCTCGCCGCGCCCAGCAGGCCCAGGGTCCCCACGAGCGACGCGACCCTGACCAGGAACCCCCACGACCGCAGCCGACCGTCGCGGGGCAGCCCGCCCGACGGCGGCCGCAGGACCGCGGGCACGAGCGTCGCGACCGCGAGCACCCCCGCGCACGCCGCGAGGACGGGCTGCCCCGCGCGCAGGCCCGCGACCGCGAGCAGGATGGCACCGATCACGACCGCGAGGACCGTGCGCTGCCAGGCCAGAGCCGTGCGCTCGGGCTGGAGCCCGGGGTCCCGGGTCGGCGGTGTCACCGCCGCCAGACCTCGGTGACCGCGTACCCGGCCACGAGCAGCGCCAGGACGACGACGCCCGCGACCAGCACGGGCAGACCGTTCGGCGACGGCAGCGGTTCACCCCGGCGGATCGCCCGCTCGACGCGCTTCCAGGAGAGGAGCGCGTACCCCGCGAACCCGGCCCCGGCGAGACAGGCCACCGCGGCGATCAGGTCGACGAACCCGGTGAGGTCCGCGAACGACGCGAAGGACGTCAGCGCGACCCCGCCCGCGACCAGGCCGAGCCCCGTGCGCACCCACGCGAGCGCGGTGCGCTCGTTGGCCAGGCTGAAGCGGATGTCCGGCTCCTCGCCGACCCCGTAGACCGAACGCGGTCGACGGTCGTCGGGCAGGGAGGCCGCCGGGTCGCGCGGTGCCGCGCCCCCCGGGGCCTCCCCCTCCGACGTCATGTCAGGCGAGCCGGTCGAGGATCAGGGCCGGCGTCTCGACGACCGTGCCCGGGTCCGCGACGGCCCAGGCGCCGTCGAGCGCCTCGACCGCCCGGTCGAACCGCTCCGGGGTGTCGGTGTGGAGCGTGAGCAGGTGCTGCCCCTTGGTGACCACGTCGCCCGGCTTGGCGTGGATCTCGATCCCGGCCCCGGCCTGCACCGGGTCCTCCTTGCGGGCGCGGCCCGCTCCGAGGCGCCAGGCCGCGACACCCACGCCGAACGCGTCCAGGTGCGAGAGCACGCCGTCGCGGTCCGCGACCACGTGCTCCTTCTCGCGTGCCACGGGCAGCGGTGCGCGGGCGTCGCCGCCCTGCTCCGCGATCATCTCGCGCCACTTGTCCATGGCCCGGCCGTTCGAGAGCGCGTGCCGCACCTCCTCCTCCGGGACGGGCTTGCCGGCCGCGTCGAGCATCTCGACCGCGAGCGCGACCGTGAGGTCGACGACGTCGCGCGGTCCCCCGCCGGAGAGCACCTCGAGCGTCTCGCGGACCTCGAGCGCGTTGCCGGCCGTGAGGCCGAGCGGGGTCGACATGTCGGTCAGCAGCGCGACCGTGCGGACCCCCGCGTCCGTGCCCAGGTCCACCATGGTGCGCGCGAGCTCGCGCGCCTGCTCGAGGTCCTTCATGAACGCACCCGAGCCGACCTTGACGTCCAGGACGAGCGCCCCCGTGCCCTCGGCGATCTTCTTGCTCATGATCGAGGACGCGATGAGCGGGATCGCCTCGACCGTGGCCGTGACGTCGCGCAACGCGTAGAGCTTGCGGTCGGCCGGGGCCAGGCCCGAGCCCGCCTGGCAGATGACGGCGCCCACGTGCTCGAGCTGGTTCATCATCTGCTCGTTCGTCAGCGCGGCGCGCCAGCCGGGGATGGACTCGAGCTTGTCGAGCGTGCCCCCGGTGTGCCCGAGGCCGCGCCCCGAGAGCTGCGGGACGGCCACGCCGAACACCGCGACGAGCGGGGCGAGCGGCAGCGTGATCTTGTCCCCGACGCCTCCCGTCGAGTGCTTGTCGGCCGTGGGCCGCGAGAGCGCCGAGAAGTTCATGCGCTCGCCCGAGGCGATCATGGCCGCGGTCCAGCGACCGATCTCCGTACGGTCCATGCCGTTGAGCAGGATCGCCATGTTGAGGGCGGCCATCTGCTCCTCGGCCACGACACCGCGCGTGTAGGCGTCGATGACCCAGTCGATCTGCTCGGCCGACAGGCGGCCCTTGTCCCGCTTGGTGCGGATGACGTCGACCGCGTCGAACGACTCGGTCTCCTTGTTCGGCAGCGCGCCGGAGGCGCCCACCGGAGTGCTCTGCGTGCTCATGCTCTCTCCACCAGATCCTCGGGCCCGAAAGCGTCGGGCAGCACATCGGTCATGGGCTTGATGCCACGGGTCGTCTCCACGAGCAGCCGGGGCCCGCCGTGCTCCCACAGGAGCTGGCGGCACCGACCGCACGGCATGAGCACGTCGCCGTGCCCGTCGACGCACGCGAACGCCACGAGGCGCCCGCCCCCGCTCCCGATCAGGTCGCTCACGAGCGAGCACTCGGCGCACAGCGTCACGCCGTACGCCGCGTTCTCGATGTTGGCTCCCGTGACCAGCCGGCCGTCGTCGACCAGCGCGGCCGCCCCGACCTTGAACGAGGAGTACGGCGCGTACGCCTTCTCCATCGCGGCCCGGGCGGCGACCCGCAGGGCCTCCCAGTCGATCGTCGGTGTCTCGTCGCTCATCCGGTCATCCCTTCACGTACGGTTCGCCCGCGGCAGCGGGCCCGCGCACGCGACCGACCAGGCCGGCGACCGCGAAGATCGTCACGACGTAGGGCAGCATGAGCATGAACTGGTTGGGGATCGGGGTCTCGAGGACGCCGAGCACCTGCTGCAGCTTGTCGGCGAACCCGAAGAGCAGCGCGGCCCCCAGGGCGCCCCACGGGCTCCAGCGGCCCAGGATCATCGCGGCGAGCGCGATGTACCCCTTGCCCGCCGTCATCTCCTGGCCGAACGCTCCCACGGACCCGATCGTGAAGAACGCGCCGCCGAGGCCCGCGACCATGGACCCGAGCAGGACGTTGCCCCACCGGGTGCGGTTCACGTTGATGCCGACCGTGTCCGCGGCCTGGGGGTACTCCCCGACCGAGCGGACTCGCAGGCCCCACCGCGTGCGGAAGAGCGCGATGCTGATGACGATGACCGCGACGTAGAGCAGGTACACGATGATCGACTGGCGGAACAGGACCGGACCGATGATCGGGATCTCGGAGAGCAGCGGGATCGGGAGCGTCGGCAGGCGCGGGGGCGTGTTGAGCGTCGCGGGGTCGTTCTTGAGCACCGAGGAGAACAGGAAGCTCGTCAGACCCACCGCGAACACGTTGAGCACGACACCGACGATGATCTGGTTCACGTGGTACTTGACCGTGAACAGTGCGAGCATCGCGCCGATCAGCAGCCCGGCGAGCGGCGCGGCGACCAGGCCGACGTACGCGTTGCCCACGACCGAGGCAAGCACCGCTGCGCCGAACGCCCCTGTGAGCAGCTGACCCTCGATCGCGATGTTGACGACGCCGGCCCGCTCGTTGAGCAGGCCGCCGAGCGCACCGAACGCGAGCGGGACGGCGAGGAGCAGCGAGCCCTGCAGGAGGCTCACGATCGACGTGCTCTTGTCCGCGACGGCCCACACGAGGAACGTCAGGACCCACAGCACACCGAAGACCGCGAGGACCCACCGGCCCACCGGCTGGTCCGCACGGACCCGCACGGTCGCGTAGCCCGCCAGGAGCAGGCAGAGCACCGAGAGCACGATCGCGGTGGCCCGCGTGGGGAGCTCGACCGGGTCGAACTTGAGGAGGTCGGCCCCCGTCGAGATCCCGAAGGTCGTCACGGAACCAGCAGGTCCCAGGAGACCGAACAGGACGAACGAGAGCAGGCCGAAGACCCCGAGCGTGATGGGGACCTTCCAGCTGCGGGTCGCCGTCACGGCAGCGACCTGGGTACGCGGTGCGGCCATGGCGGTCATGCGCTGGCTCCCTTCACGACGACGGGGTTCGGGGCGGGCAGCCGGAAGATCGCCCGCACGAGCGGCGGGGCCGCGATGAAGAGCACGACGAGCGACTGGATGACCAGGACGATGTTGATCGACGTGCCCGTCGAGGCCTCCATGGCCCGGCCACCCACGTTGAGCCCGGCGTACAGCAGACCGGCGAAGAAGATGCCGAGCGGCTTGGACCTGCCCAGCAGGGCGACGGTGATCGCGTCGAACCCGATGGATCCGGCGATCCCACCGGTCAGCGCCTTCTCGGTGCCGAGGATCTGCACGGCACCGGCGAGGCCCGCGAGGGCACCCGAGACGACCATGACGAGCACGAACGAGGACGCCACGCCCATGCCTGCGGTCCGGGCGGCCTGCGGGTTGGAGCCCACCGCGCGGAACCGGAAGCCCCACGTCGAGCGGGACATGAGCCACCACACGAAGACCGCGGCGAGGATCGCGACCAGGAAGCCCGCGTTGAGGCGGAACTGGTCGCCGAGCAGCAGCGGCAGCTGGGCCGTGTCCTTGACGCCCGGGCTCTTGGGCTGGTTGGAGCCGGGCCGGGTGAACGCGCTGGTCGTGAGGAACCACGCGACCAGGTAGAGCGCGACGTAGTTCAGCATGATCGTCACGATCACCTCGTGCGCACCCGTACGGGCCTTGAGGAACCCGGCGATGCCTGCCCAGAACCCACCCGCGAGCACGCCGCCGAGCAGCGCGAGCAGCAGGTGCAGGACGGGCGGCAGGCTCCAGGCGAAGCCGACGTAGCCACCGATCGCGGCCCCCATGAGGACCTGCCCCTGGGCGCCGATGTTGAACAGGCCCGCGCGGAAGCCGACCGCCACGCCGAGGGCCGCGATGATGAGCGGCGTCGAGACCGTCATGGTCTCGGTCAGCGAGCGGATGCCGCGAGCGAACGTGGGGGCCTCGTAGTTGAAGACCGCGCCGCGGAACATCGCCGAGTAGGCGTCGCTCACGGCGCTCCAGGCCGCGCCGAAGAAGTCGGCGGGCTTGGCGAAGAGGTAGCTCGCGGCGGCGGTCACGTCAGGGTCGGTGACGATGATCAGGAGCCCGCCGATGACGAGCGCGAGGACGAACGCCAGGACGGTGACGCCGAACGGGCCCGTCGTGATCTCCCGGAAGGTCGCAGCCCAGCGGGCGTCGCTCGCGGGCTTCGCCGCGCGCGGCGCCTCGGGGGTCGGCTCCCCCGTCGCCGGAGGGACGGGCTGCTGGTCGGTCACTGGGTTGCTCCCGTCGTGTCGGTCTGGTCGGTCACCTGTGCGGTGGCCTCGTCGTAGGGCACGCCGGCCATCATGAGGCCGAGCACCTCGCGGGAGGTCGTCGGGGGGACGAAGCCCACGATGCGCCCGCGGTACATCACGGCGATCCGGTCGGCGAGCTCCACGACCTCGTCGAGCTCGGTCGAGACGATGATCACCGGCGTGCCGTTGTCACGCTCCTGGACGATGCGGCGGTGCAGGAACTCGATGGAACCCACGTCCACGCCGCGCGTCGGCTGGCTCGCGATGAAGAGCTTGAGCGGTCGCGAGAGCTCACGCGCGAGGACGACCTTCTGCTGGTTGCCGCCCGAGAGCCGGCCGACCTCCTGGCCGGGGCCCTGCGTGCGGATGTCGAACTCCGTGATGCGGTGCTCGGCGTTGCGCCGGATCTCCGGCAGGTTGAGCGCGATGCCCCGCGCGTACGGGGACTTGTCGTAGAGGTCGAGCACGAGGTTCTCCGCGACCGTGAAGTCGAGGACGAGGCCGTCGACCTTGCGGTCCTCGGGGACGAACCCGATCCCGGCGTCGAGGGCCGCGTCGGGCGAGAGACCCCGCAGCTCCTTGCCGTGCAGCTCGATCGACCCCTCCGCAGAGGGGAGCAACCCGAGGATGGCCTCGGTGAGCTCCGTCTGCCCGTTGCCCTGCACGCCCGCGACGGCGAGGATCTCGCCCTGCGCGACCGAGAACGAGACGCGGTCCACGACGGCCTGCCCGTTGGGCGCGAGGACCGTGAGGTCCGTGACCACGAAGGTCTCGTCACCGAGCTTCGCGGGTGCCTTGTCGAGGCCGAGCGAGACCGAGCGTCCCACCATGAGCGACGCGAGCTCGGTCTCCGAGGCCGTCGGCTCGGCCTTGCCGACGACGGCGCCCCGGCGGATGACCGTGATGACGTCCGCGACGGCCTTGACCTCGCGCAGCTTGTGCGTGATGAAGACGATCGAGGTGCCCGAGGCCTTGAGCTGTCGCATGATCTCGATCAGCTCGTCGGTCTCCTGCGGGGTCAGCACCGCGGTGGGTTCGTCGAGGATGAGGACCTTGGCCTCGCGTGCGAGCGCCTTGACGATCTCGACGCGCTGCTGCACGCCGACCGGCAGGTCCTCGACGACTGCGTCCGGGTCCAGGCCGAAGCCGAACCGCGTGGACAGGTCGCGGACGCGGGCACGGGCGGCCTCGAGGTCCAGGAACCCCCCGGCCTTGACGTCCTCGTGCCCGAGCATGACGTTCTCTGCGACGGTGAACACGGGCACGAGCATGAAGTGCTGGTGCACCATGCCGATCCCGGCGGCGAGCGCGTCGCCCGGTCCCCGGAAGGCGCGCTCCTCGTCGTCGAGCAGGATGGCGCCCGAGTCGGCCTGGTAGAGGCCGAACAGCACGTTCATCAACGTGCTCTTGCCTGCGCCGTTCTCCCCGAGGAGGGCGTGGATCTGCCCCGGTTCGATGACGAGGTCGATGTGGTCGTTGGCGACGAGCGGTCCGAACGACTTGGTGATACCGCGGAGCTCCAGCTTCACGTACGGTCCCTTCGATGCACAGGCAGCCTTGCCTGTGACGTTAGCCCAAGACTGGTCGAGCCGGCCCGGCGAGGATGCCGGGGCGGCGCGACCCCCAGGTTCAACGTGAGGGGCCCGCGCGCGCGGGGGCGCCCCCACCCAGGTTGCGGCGATGATGTGCGTGGGGGGCGGGTCGATAAAGTCCATT
>NZ_JBHXCQ010000010.1:0-174878 GCF_042726295.1 Oerskovia sp. NPDC060338 | reverse complement strand
ATTTGTGTTTGGGGGGGTGGTTTTTTTTTATAACCCCCCCCCCTTCGTGCCCCGGCCCCTTTGGCTTGTGTTTTACCCACACGTGGGGGCGCGCGGCCGGGGGGGGGGGGGGGGGCCGCCCCCACCACGAGGTACAGCGTCAGGTCACGGCGAGCTCGGGGACTCCACGACGATGGTGCCGTCGATGATGTCCTTGCGGAGCTGGTCGATCTCGTCCTTGAGCTCCTGCGGGACCTTGGACTCGAAGTCGTGGTACGGCGCGATGTCCACGCCGCCGTTCTCGAGCGTGCCCACGTAGGGCTCGTTCGAGAACTCGTCCTCGGAGGCTGCGGTGATGACGTCCTCGACGCCCGCACCGATCTCCTTGAGGACCGAGGTCAGGATCAGGTCGCCCGAGTCGGGGTTGGTCTCGAAGCCGTCGGCGTCGACCCAGATGACCGAGACGTCGGTCGCGTCCTTGGCCGCGGCGAGCGTGCCGACACCGACAGGACCGGCGACGGGCATGATGATGTCCGCGCCCTGGTCGATGAAGGTCTGCGTGAGCTGCTGGCCCTGGGACTGGTCCTCGAAGCCGCCGGCGAACGAGCCGTTCTGCGTCTCCTTGTTCCAGCCGAGGGTCTTGACGTCGGTGCCGTGCGTCTCGTTGTAGTTCGCGACGCCGTCGACGAAGCCGTCCATGAAGATCGTCACGGACGGGATCTGCAGACCGCCGTAGGTGGCGACCGTGCCCGTCTTGCTCATGCCCGCGGCGAGGTAGCCGGCGAGGAACGAGGCCTGGGCGGTGTCGAAGCTGATGGGCTTGACGTTGTCGAGCTCGATCGTGTTGCCGTCAGCGTCTTGCGCCGTCGAGTCGACGATCGCGAAGTCGACGTCGGCGTTCGCCTGGGCCGCGTCGCCCGTGGCGGTCGCGAGCAGGAAGCCGACCGTGACGATGATGTTGCAGTTCTCGGAGATCAGGTTATCGATGTTCGGAGCGAAGTTCGACTCCTCCTTCGACTCCGCCGTGGCGGTCTGGATGCCCAGGTTCTTCTCGGCAGCCATGAGGCCGTTGTAGCCCGACTCGTTGAACGACTTGTCGTCGAACCCGCCGGCGTCGGACACCATGCAGGCCTTGAAGCTCGACTCGGAGCCTCCCGCCGTTCCCGTGCTGCCACCCTCGTCGGGCGCGCTGCCACATGCGGCCAGCGTCAGCGCGGCGACCGCCGCGAGCGCGGTCATCTGCGTTGCTCTCTTCACCATGAGCTCCTGTCGATCTCGTCGTTGGCCTCACGGAGATGACCGGGACCCACCCGCGCGCCGTTGCACGGGAAGGTCACGGAGTCCGTCTGCCTGTATGGATCGAACACTAGCCACGTCCTTGAATCGTGGACGTTACTTGCGGGTAACGACGCCGCTTCGTTATGGAAGCGTCATCTGGCGTCTCAGCCGTGGTCGTTCTCGGTCCACGGATCGGACACCTGGTTGTGTCGAGCAACCACGACGGGCGACTGCTGGGGACTCCGCGAGCCGTCCGGCCGCCACCGCTGGACCGGTCCGGGTGCCCGCCGCGCCCGTCGCCGAGCGCGCCCTGCTCGCCGTGCCCGCCCTGCCCGCTCAGCCCAGCGCGACGCGCGCGAGCAGCCGGACCCCGGCACCGATCGCCGACTCGTCGACCTGCAGGTCGCCCTGGTGGATGTCGTACGAGCGGCCGCCGGGCGTCCGGGTCCCGAGCCGCGCCATGGCGCCGGGCACCTTGGTCAGGTACCAGGCGAAGTCCTCCCCCCCGAGCGACTGCTCGGTCAGCAGCACCGAGGCCGGCCCGAGCACGTCGCGCGCTGCCGCCTCGAGCGCCCCCGTGCAGTCCTCGGCGTTCTCGACCGGCGGCACGCCGCGCGTGTGGTTCACGGTCACCTCGACCTCGTAGGGGGCCACGACCTGCTCGACCGCGTCGTGGAGCACCTGCCCCGCGAACTCCCAGGCCCGCACGTCGAGGCAGCGCAGCGTCCCCCGGACGGTCCCGGTGCTGGGGATCGCGTTGTGCGCCGACCCTGCGTGCACCGCGCCCCACGTGAGGTTGACGCCCGAGCGCGGGTCGAGCCGGCGCCCGAGCACCGCGGGCACCTGGGTGATGACCTGGCCGAGCGCGTAGACGACGTCGCCCGTCAGGTGCGGGCGTGACGTGTGGCCGCCGGGCGAGGTGATGGTCACCGACACCTCGTCCGAGGCCGAGGTGATGGGGCCGATGCGCGTACCGATCTGCCCGGCGTCGACCTTGGGGTCGCAGTGGACCGCGTAGATCTCGTCGACGCCGTCGAGACCGCCCTGCGCGATCACGTCGAGCGAGCCACCGGGCTGGACCTCCTCGGCGGGCTGGAAGATCAGCCGCACGGGGCGCGTGAGCTCTCCTCGCTGCGCGAGCTCGGCCAGGACCAGGCCTGCCCCGAGCACCACGGTCGTGTGGACGTCGTGACCGCACGCGTGCGCGACCCCCGGGACGGTCGAGGCCCACGGCAGCTCGCAGCGGTCCTGGAGCGGCAGCGCATCGATGTCGGCTCGCAGCGCGACCCGCCCGCGCGTCTCGCCGTCGGGCCCCTCGGCTCCTCCGACGTCGCACACCAGCCCGGTGCCCTGCAGCAGGCGCGGCACGAGCCCGGCTGCGCGCAGGCGGTCGGCGATCAGCGCCGTGGTGCGGGTCTCGGCCCGCGAGACCTCGGGGTGCGCGTGGATGTCTCGCCGGATCGCGACGAGCTCGTCCGCGAGCGAGGCCGCGACGGCCGCGACGCGGTCCCCGGCCTCGGTCCGCCCGCCGCCCGACGGCAGCGACGGGGTGCGGTCGTTCTGGGTGCTCTCCTCAGGCGTGCTCACACGCCGAGACTAACGCCGACCTGCGACGGCGGGGCGGGACGGTCACGCACCGGACGGCGAGAGGACCGCGCGGCCCGCGCTGCGCCGTCGGGCTGCGTGGGAGCTCCTCCCACGGCCCGACGGCGCCGCTCGCCCAGGTGCGCGAGCGCACGCCCGCCCCGGGCGCACAGGTGGGAAGAGTCAGAGCAGCTCGTCGAGCCCGCGCTCGCGCACCGCGTCGACCATGGACTTGACCTGCTGGGCACGCGCCCGCGTCGTGACCAGGAGCGCGTCGGGCGTGTCGACGACCACGACGTCGTCGAGGCCGAGGATCGTCACGACGCGCTCGCTCGCCGGGACGACAACCGAGCCCGCACTCTCGAGCCGGACGACCCGGCCTGCGTCCCCCAGGACCTTGGAGCCCGACTCGTCCGCAGCGGGCAGCAGGGCGGCGAGCGAGTTGAAGTCACCCACGTCGTCCCAGCCGAAGTTCCCCGGGACCACCGCGACCCCGCCCACGGCCGCGACGGGCTCGGCGACCGCGTGGTCGATCGCGATCTTCTCGAGCCCGGGCCACTCGTCCGCGAGGACCTGGTCCCGCTCGGGCGTGTCCCAGGCCGCGGCGATCCGTCGCAGCCCGTCGTGGAGCTCGGGGCGCTGGTCGGCCAGGTGCCCGAGCAGGACCGAGGTCCGCGTGATGAACATGCCCGCGTTCCAGCGGTACTCCCCCGAGCGCACGTAGCGCTGCGCGGTCAGGGCGTCGGGCTTCTCCGTGAAGCCCTCTGCGTGCAGACCGGTCGGAGCCCCCTCGAGGCCGAGCGGCGCCCCGCTGCGGACGTAGCCGAACGCGGTGGAGGGCCTCGACGCCGCGATGCCGACCGTGACGACGTAGCCCGCCCGCGCGGCCTCCACGCCCTCCCGGACGGCCTGCTCGAACGCCGCCTGCCCCGTGATGACCTGGTCGGCCGCGAACGAGCCGATCACCACGTCGCCGTGACGCTGCTCGAGGACCGCGGCCGCCAGCCCGATGGCCGCCATCGAGTCCCGGGGCGACGGCTCGGCGAGCACCGAGTCCTCGTCGAGCCCCGGCAGCTGCGTCCTGGCCGAGGCCACGTGCTGGCGGCCCGTGACCAGGACGATGCCCCCCTCGCCCGTCAGGGGCGCCAGGCGGTCGACCGTGGCCTGGAGCAGCGAGCGCCCGGTGCCCGCGAGGTCGAGCAGGAACTTGGGGTTGCCCCGTCGGGACAGAGGCCACAGCCGTGTCCCGGCCCCACCCGCGGGGATCACGGCATAGAAGCCGGGGACGGCCCGGTCGTCCGTGGACGACCCACCGGGAGCAGGGGCAGGCGCAGGAGTGGTCGACATGCTCGAAGCATAGTGACCACGGGTCGAGACGCCGTCCGGGACGCCCGCGAGACCGGTCCTCCACAGTTCCCTCACGCCCTGTGGAATGAGTCACAATCCGGGGTGGGCGGGCCGCTTGGGAGCCCAGGCGGTCCGCAACCTGACGCCGATGTCACTATGGTGGAACCCCAGAGACGGATATCGACGGACTCCGGCGAGCCCTGGATCTGCCGCTCCTCCCGACTCCTCGGAGCCTCGAGACGGAGCGGTCGTGAACGGCCACCGGCGGACGACGTCGTCCAGCTCGATATCTCACCCCTGAACTCGCCACAGGAGGCCCCTAAAGTGCCCAGTGCACCTGCTGGCACGCTGTACCGCGGCCGTGAAGGCATGTGGTCGTGGGTCGCGCATCGCGTGACCGGCGTGCTCATCTTCTTCTTCCTCCTCGTGCACGTGCTGGACACAGCGCTGGTACGAGTCTCGCCCGAGGCGTACGACGCCGTGATCGGCACGTACAAGACCGTGATCATGGGACTCGGTGAGGCCGGCCTGGTCGCCGCCATCGTGTTCCACGCCTTCAACGGTGTCCGGATCATCCTCGTGGACTTCTGGGCCAAGGGCCCCAAGTACCAGCGCACCATGCTGTGGGTCGTCGTCGGTCTGTTCGTCGTGACCATGGCGGGCTTCCTGCCCCGCCACCTCATGAACGTCTTCGGAGGTGGGCACTGATGGGCACCACGACCACCAGCTCTCCGCTCGCGGCCCCCCGCGACCCGTACAAGCGTCAGAAGACGACGCGCTCGAACTACGAGCTGTACAGCTGGGTCTTCATGCGCGCCTCGGGCGTCGTGCTGATCGTCCTGATCTTCGGGCACCTCTTCGTGAACCTCATGGTCGGCGAGGGCGTCCACGCGATCGACTTCGGCTTCGTCGCCGGCAAGTGGGCCTCGCCGTTCTGGCAGGTCTGGGACCTCCTGATGCTCTGGCTCGCGATGATCCACGGCACCAACGGCGTCCGCACCATCATCAACGACTACGCCCAGCGCGACGGCACCCGCATGGTGCTCAAGTGGGCCCTGTACCTGGCCTTCGTGATCGTCACCGTGCTCGGCACCCTCGTGGTCTTCACGTTCGACCCGTGCCCGCCGAACGCGCTGGACTACCAGCTCCCGTCGTTCTGCACCGCCTGACGGACCTGCCGGTCGACGTTCCCCCAGACGCCGCCTGACAGCCCCCGTCCCCCTTCCCACTCGTCACAGGAGGCATCGACACCGATGCAAACCCATCAGTACGACGTCGTCATCGTCGGAGCAGGCGGCGCCGGCATGCGCGCGGCGCTGGAGTCGTCCGGCAAGGTCCGCACGGCGGTCATCTCGAAGCTCTACCCCACGCGGTCCCACACCGGCGCGGCGCAGGGCGGCATGTGCGCCGCCCTCGCGAACGTCGAGGAGGACAACTGGGAGTGGCACACGTTCGACACGGTCAAGGGCGGCGACTACCTCGTCGACCAGGACGCCGCGGAGATCATGGCCAAGGAGGCCATCGACGCGGTCCTCGACCTCGAGCGCATGGGCCTGCCGTTCAACCGCACGCCCGAGGGCAAGATCGACCAGCGACGCTTCGGCGGCCACACGCGCAACCACGGCGAGGCCGCGGTGCGCCGCTCCTGCTACGCCGCGGACCGCACGGGTCACATGATCCTCCAGACGCTCTACCAGAACTGCGTCAAGCAAGACGTCGAGTTCTTCAACGAGTTCTACGTCCTGGACCTCATCACGGACCACGACCTCGCGGCAGAGGACGTGCCGGACGGCGAGACGGTCAACGCGACCGGCGTCGTCGCGTACGACCTGGCGACCGGCGAGATCCACGTCTTCCAGGCCAAGGCGATCATCTTCGCCACAGGCGGCGCCGGCAAGATCTTCAAGACGACGTCGAACGCGCACACGCTCACCGGTGACGGCATGGCCCTGGCCTACCGTCGCGGCCTGCCGCTCGAGGACATGGAGTTCTTCCAGTTCCACCCGACAGGTCTCGCCGGGCTCGGCATCCTCCTCTCGGAGGCCGCCCGCGGTGAGGGCGGCATCTTGCGCAACGGCGAGGGCGAGCGCTTCATGGAGCGCTACGCCCCGACCATCAAGGACCTCGCGCCGCGCGACATCGTCGCGCGGTCGATGGCCAACGAGGTCCGCGAGGGACGCGGCGCCGGGCCGGACAAGGACTACGTCCTGCTCGACCTGACGCACCTCGAGCCCGCGCACATCGACGCCAAGCTCCCGGACATCACGGAGTTCGCGCGCACGTACCTCGGGATCGAGCCCTACACCGAGCCCGTGCCCGTCTACCCCACGGCGCACTACGCCATGGGCGGCATCCCGACCAACGTCGGTGGCGAGGTCCTGCGTGACGGGCACAACGTCGTCCGCGGCCTGTACGCGGCCGGAGAGGTCGCGTGCGTCTCGGTCCACGGCTCCAACCGCCTCGGGACCAACTCGCTCCTGGACATCAACGTGTTCGGCAAGCGCGCGGGCCGTCAGGCCGCCGCGTACGCCGCGACCGCCGAGTACCGCGACCTGCCGGAGAACCCCGCCGCCGCGGTGATCGCCCAGCTCGACGAGATGCGCAACCGTCCCGACGGCGAGCGCGTGGCGGACGTCCGCAAGGCGCTCCAGGAGACCATGGACGCCAACGCCCAGGTGTTCCGCACGGGCGAGTCGCTCAACCAGGCGCTCTCGGACATCCGCACCCTCCAGGACCGCTACCGCAAGGTCTCGGTCCAGGACAAGGGACGCCTGTTCAACACCGACCTGCTCGAGGCCATCGAGCTCGGCTTCCTCCTCGACATCGCCGAGGTCACGGTCATCGCGGCCATCAACCGCAAGGAGTCGCGCGGCGGTCACTACCGCGAGGACTTCCCGGACCGCGACGACGCCAACTACATGCTCCACACGATGGCCTACCGTCGCCCCACGGCCGCCGGCGACACCGCCGACGGGCACGTGGAGGGATACTTCGACCACGTCGAGGAGTTCGATTCCTACAAGATCGTGCTGGGTTCCAAGCCCGTCACCCAGACCCGGTACGAGCCCATGGAGCGTAAGTACTGATGACTGCCACACTCGAAGCCCCTGCCGGTTCGGAGAAGACCGAGGTCGGCGCCGTGCCCTCCTTCGAGGTCACGATCAAGCTCCGCCGCTACAACCCCGAGTCCGAGCACGGCGAGGACGCGTACTGGGAGGAGTACACGGTCCTGGCCCACGGCACGGACCGCGTGCTCGACGCGCTGCACAAGATCAAGTGGGAGCACGACGGCTCGCTGACCTTCCGTCGCTCGTGCGCCCACGGGATCTGCGGCTCGGACGCGATGCGCATCAACGGCCGTAACCGCCTGGCGTGCAAGACGCTCCTCAAGGACGTCAACCCGGACAAGCCGATCACCGTCGAGCCCATCAAGGGACTGCCGGTCATCAAGGACCTGGTCGTCGACATGGAGCCGTTCTTCGCCTCCTACCGCGAGATCATGCCGTTCCTCATCACGTCGGGGAACGAGCCGAGCAAGGAGCGCCTGCAGTCGGCCGAGCAGCGCGAGCGCTTCGACGACACGACCAAGTGCATCCTGTGCGCGGCGTGCACGTCCTCGTGCCCCGTGTTCTGGACCGACGGCCAGTACTTCGGTCCGGCCGCGATCGTCAACGCGCACCGGTTCATCTTCGACTCGCGCGACGACGGTGCGACGCAGCGCCTGGAGATCCTCAACGACAAGGAGGGCGTGTGGCGCTGCCGCACGACCTTCAACTGCACCGAGGCGTGCCCTCGTGGCATCGAGATCACCAAGGCGATCCAGGAGGTCAAGCGCGCGATGATCACCCGCGCGTTCTGACGCTCCTCCCGCACTGCCCGACGGCGGTCCCCGGCTCCGGCCGGCGGGCCGCCGTCGGCGTCTGGCGGCTCAGATCTTGACGGACACCCGCGGCTCGCGGCCGCGCCGCACCCCGCGCACCACGGGACTCCAGGGATACCCGTAGCCGGCCCCGCGTCGGACCTCCGCCTCGAGCCGCTCCTCCTGCTCGGCCTCGGCCTGCGCACGCAGCTCGTCCGCGGTCGGTTGCGCGGGCGGGTCCGCGATCCAGGCCGCGACCATGAGCAGGATCCGGGTCACGAAGTTCGCGAGGAGCAGGATCGTGACGAACGTGGCGAACGAGCCCAGCAGGGCGTTGCGGGACGAGCTGCCGACGATCACGCTCGTCCCGAGGTAGCGCAGGACCCCGAAGGCTGCCGCGGCCGTCAGGGCACCGATGTACAGGTCCTTGCGGGGTGGGCGTACTCCCGCGACGAAGCGGATGATGAGCAGGACCACGACGGCGTCGAAGAAGAGCCCGACGAAGATGCCGACCACGGGCACCAGGACCGACGCCAGGACACCATGGCCGAAGAGCGTCGCCCCGAGGGTCTGGACCACGACCGTCGCGGCCGCGGAGATGACGACGCTGATACCCAGCACGGCGAACCCACCGAGCTCGCGCAGCTTGGACAGGACCGGGTTCTGCCCCACGTTCGTCAGCGAGAACATCGCGCGGGTCGAGGTGCGCAGCGCGGCCATGAAGGAGATCGCGCTGAAGAGCAGCACGAACACCGCGATGATGCTCGACAGGTCGAAGCCACGGTCGAGGATCAGCTGGTCGGGCGAGATGATGCCCGGGCCGTCGGGAGTCTGCTTGATCAGTCCCGGGATCGCCTTGTCGATCTGCGTGAAGATCTCGTCCCGCAGCTCCTCGCGGTTGCCCAGGAAGGCCATGAAGGCCGTGTAGAAGATCGTCAGGCCGGCGAACAGCGAGAACAGGGCCGAGTAGGCCATGCCGCCGCACAGGAGCGCCCCCCGCTGGACCCCGTACTGCGCGAGGGCCCGAGCGGGCCGGGTCGTGTTCCACCAGGCCTGCACCGCCTTGGCCCGGGTCGTGAGCCGAGCCACCAGGCCAGGAGCCTCGTCGTCGGGCGTCGTGGGAGAGGTCATCGCCCGAGCCTAGGAGAGGAAGCCCCGGCTCACCCGTCCGACAGACCGGAGAGCTCGAACCGGCGGGCCGGACGCCAGACCCCGTCGTCGCCGTGCTCGTAGAGATGGATGCCCGTGACGTCGAACGCGGCCTCGAACCCCGCCATCTCCTCGAACGCCAGGTCTAGCGCCTCGTCGTCGACCTCGTGGGCGACCGTGACGTGCGGGTGGTAGTTGAACCGGAGCTCCTGGTCCAGCACGCCCGAGCGCACCGCGCCCTCGAGCTCCTCGCACTCCGCGATGCCCTGCGCGACGATCACGAAGACCACGGGCGACACGGGCCGGAACGTCCCGCTGCCACGCAGGATGACCCGGAACGGCGCAGCCTGCGCGCTCACGCGCTCGAGGTGCCCGTACACCTCGTCGAGGGCCGACTCGTCCACGACCGTCGGGCCGAGCAACGTGATGTGCGGGGGGATGTCCCCGGCGAAGGGGTCGCCGAACGCGGCACGAGCCTCCTGGAGCGCAGGGCCGAACGGCTCGGGAATCTCGATCGCGATGCCGATCCGCACCTGCGACGGACCGCGCTCGGGCAGGTTCATCAGCGGGTCCGACGGGCCGGCAGCAGGCCGACGCGGTCGTAGATGCGGTCCAGGGTGGTCTGGGCGAGCCCGCGCGCACGCTCGGCCCCCCGGGCCAGGACCGCGTCGAGCTCGGCCGGGTCGGACAGGTACTCGTTCGCGCGAGCCTGGAACGGCGTCAGGAAGTCCACGACGACCTCGGCGAGGTCCACCTTCAGGTGCCCGTACCCCTTGCCCTCGTAGTCGGCGGCGATCGCCTCGACCGGACGCGAGGTCAGGGCCGAGAAGATGGTGAGCAGGTTGGAGATGCCCGGCTTGTTCGCCGGGTCGTAGCGGATCTCGTTGTCCGAGTCCGTCGCCGCGGAGCGGATGCGCTTCGCGGCCGCCTTGGGGTCCTCCAGGAGCCAGATGACGCCCTTGCCGCCCGACGACGACTTGCTCATCTTGGCGGTCGGTTCCTGCAGGTCGTAGATCTTCGCCACGGCCTTGACGATGTGGGGCTCGGGGACCACGGCGGTGTCCTCGCCGAACCGTGAGTTGAGGCGCTCCGCGAGGTTGCGGGCCAGCTCGAGGTGCTGCCGCTGGTCCTCGCCCACGGGCACGAGCGCCGCGTCGTAGAGCAGGATGTCCGCGGCCATCAGGACCGGGTAGGTGAAGAGGCCCACGGTCGTGCCGTCGGTGCCCTGCTTCGCGGACTTGTCCTTGAACTGGGTCATGCGACCCGCCTCGCCGAAGCCCGTCTGGCACGACAGCACCCACGCCAGCTCAGCGTGCTCGGGGACGTGCGACTGCACGAACAGCGTCGAGGTCTCGGGGTCGACTCCCCCGGCCAGGTACTGCGCTGCGGTACGACGCGTGCGCTCGCGCAGCTTCGCGGGCTCGGGGTTGACCGTCAGGGCGTGCATGTCCACGACGCAGTAGATCGCGTCGTACGACTCCTGCAGCGCGACCCATTGGCTCAGAGCCCCGATGTAGTTGCCCAGCTGGAGCGAATCCTCCGTGGGCTGCATCCCCGAGAAGATGCGTGGACGCCGTTCACCGGGAACCTCGTTGACCATTGCCCCATTCTGACAGGTCGACGTGCGTCGACCGAATCCGGGTCGTTCCCTGGGATCCAGGCCAGTTCGCTCAGGTCGCCTCGTCGTCGAACGGCGCCGGGACACGCACGCCGTCCGCGTCCGTGGGCGGCGGTGGCGGCGGCGGGACGGGCGACGCGCCACGGGGCCGCGAGGACGTGCCCAGCAGGTCGTCGTCGTCGAGCAGCGCCTCCCGGACGATGCGTCGCGGGTCGTACTGACGAGGGTCCAGCTTGGACCAGTCGACGTCGCCCACCTCCGGCCCCAGCTCCTCGTCGACGCGCGACTTGGCGTCCTTGAGGAAGCCGCGGGCCGTGCGGACGAACGCGCCGAGCTGCTCGGCGTAGCGGGGCAGTCGCTCGGGACCGATGACGATCACGGCGACGACGAGGAGGACGACGAACTCGGCGCCGTTGATACCGAACACGCGGTCAGACTACTCGCTCGTGGCTTCGTCGAGCACCACGCGGACGTCGCGCTCGTCGTCGCCGGTGCGCACACGCAGGGTCACGGTGTCCCCGGGTGCCTTCGCGCGGATCGCGACGATGAGCTCGTCGCTCAGGCTCACGGGCCTCCCGTCGATCGCGAGGATGACGTCTCCGGCCTGGATCCCGGCGGCGTCCGCGGGACCGCCCGCGGTCACTGGCGACTGCCCGCCCTGCGGTTCGGTCGTGACCTGGACGCCCTCGCCCTGGTAGCGCGAGTCGAGCAGGACCCCGATCACCGGGTAGGTGGCGGTGCCCTTCTCGATCAGCTCCTCGGCCGTGCGCCGGGCCTGGTCGGAGGGGATCGCGAAACCGAGGCCGATGCTGCCCGTCGCGCCACCCGTGCCCGGCGGCTGCGCGATCGCGGAGTTCACGCCCACGACCTCGCCCGCACCGTTGACCAGCGGTCCGCCCGAGTTCCCCGGGTTGATGGCCGCATCCGTCTGGATCGCGTTGATGAACGCGGTCTCGGCCGAGTCGCCTGCCGCGACGGGACGGTTCAGCGCGCTGACGATCCCGGTCGTGACCGTCCCGTTGAGCCCGAGCGGGGCACCGATCGCGACGACGGGGTCACCGACGCCCACGGCGTCCGAGTCGCCCAGCACGAGCGGGGTCAGGCCGGCCTCGTCGACCTTGACGACCGCGAGGTCGTAGTCCGCGGTCCGACCGACGATCGTGGCCGGACGCTCGCTCCCGTCCGCGAAGAGCACCGTGACCTTGCCGCCGTCCGCGCCGCCGGCGACCACGTGGTTGTTGGTGAGGATGTAGCCGTCCTCACGGATCACGAAGCCGGAGCCCGTCGAGATCCCGTCCGCGCCCTCGACCTGCAGGGACACGACGCTCGGGAGCACGGTCGCGGCGATCGCGGCGACCGATCCCTCGGGGCGCTCGGCCTCAGGGCTCGTCCCTGCGAGCGGGAGCGACGCGCTGACCGGACGGCGCTGGGTGCCGTCGGCGATCCGGTCGGCGGCGATGCCACCGACCGCGCCCGCCACGAGGGCGAGCGCCGCGATACCCGCCACGGCACCGACGCCGATCCGGCGACGAGGCTTCTGCGCCGGCGGCGGGGGCGGTGCACCCCAGTGCTCGGCGGGCGTCGTGGGGCCCTGCGGGTCGGGTTCGCCGGGCAGGCCGTCCGCTCCCGGATACCCCGGCTGCGGCGGGGTGGCTCCGTGCTGCGCTGGACCGCCCGGTGTGGCCGTGGGGTGCTGGTACGCGGCGTACGGGGGCCGGCCGGCCGGCCCCTGCGGGGCGTATCCCGGCAGGCCCTGTCGGGCGACGGGCAGCGCGCCCAGGGGCGCCCCGTACGGGCGGGTGTCGTGCGGACCGGGCGGCGGCACGGGGCCGGGAGCCGCGTGGCTCGCCCCCGGCGCGCCCGGGGACAGGGGGGCGGTCGGGGTGGACCGGAACGCCGACGGCGGAGCGAAGGGGTTCGGAGCTGCCGGGGGCAGCGCGGGGGCCGGGACAGGCACGGGCACCTCCTCGGTGCGCTGCCCTGCCCCGGGGGTCGGTGCGGGCTCCGAAGGGGTGCTCGGCTCCGGCGCAACCGGCTCGCCGCCGGACCGGTGAACCGGTGCAGGAGCGTCCGGCGCCACGGCCGACGGCGGCGCCTCGACCGACGATGCACCCAGCACCTCGGGGGCGTCCGTCTGCGGGGTCGACGCCTGCTCGGGCGACGACGGCACGTCCTCCGACGGTCCAGATCCGTTCACCGACACGGGCGCGTGCTCGGGCGAGCTCTCGTGAGGCGGCGCAGCGGGCTGTGGCTCGGCGGGGTCCAGCGCTGAGTCGTGTGCGGTCATGGGGTGCCCAAGGCTCCTGTCATGGTCGTCCATCCCCGGGAGATGCGGGCCGGGACCCCCGCGTCGAAGTCGTGCGCGGGGAACGTCGCCACGAACGAGGCGAGGACGTCCTTGCTCACCTCTGCCACGACGTCGATCACCGTGTCCCCAGCCTGCCACACCAGGTGAGGCGGCTCGTCGGACAGGACGTAGACGGCGCGCCCCTCGAAGCCCTCCGAGCGCGAGAGGCTCGACGTGTCCAGCCGGCCGACCTGCTCGCGCACCACGATGGTTCCCTCGGGGCCGGCGAGGTCCACGCGGAGCACGTCGCCCTCGGATCCGACGAGCCGGACCGACGTAACGTCGAACCCGTCGAGGATCCCCGACGGGCTCGTCCACCCGTTCTCCGCCATCCACGCGAGCGCCGTCGAGTCCGCGAGGTCCACGCCACCGGAACCGCCACCGGCCCCACCGTCCTCGGAGATCTCCGGCAGGACGGGGACGAGGGCCACCTCGGTGGCTCCCGCCGCCGAGGCACCGCCGGCCTCGGCCAGCACGGTCAGGGGCGACGCGACGTGACGGTCCGGCACCACGACCGGCCGGTCACCGAGCGTGAAGAGCGCGACGGCCAGCACGGCGACCCCGCTCGATGCGGCGACGAGAACGCGACGGGAGCGGCGTCGTCGGGCATGAGCGGCGATGTCTCCCGTGAGCGCGCAGCTCAGCGCCCCCGCCTCCGGAGGGGGCGCCCACGGGTCGCGCACGGCCGGCCCCTGGCGCAGCGGGTCTCCGTCGACCTCCGGGATCTGGGCCGAGAGGGCCAGGAGCCGGGAGGTCAGGTCCGTCGTCGGCAGCACGTCGCGCGCGCACGACAGGCGCTTGCGGACCGCGCGCGCCACCGCGAGCTCGGCCGCGCACTGGTCGCACCCTGCGACGTGCGTCAGCGCCCGCTCGCGCATCGCGGGCGAGAGCTGGTCGTCGGCCAGCGCGCTGATGAGGGTCCCGAGGTGCGTCATGGTCCCCCCGGTGCGGTGCGGACCGCCAGGGCCGTCAGCTGGTCGACCGCAGCGTCCTCGGACGGCGTGCCGTCCGTGGCCGCACGCTCGGACGGGTCACGGTGCGGCAGCGCCGCACGCAGCTGCGAGCGCGCACGGTGGATGCGCGAACGCACCGTGCCGAGCTTGATGCCCAGCGTGACCGCGATCTCCTCGTAGCTCAGCCCCTCGATGTCGCACAGCACGACCGCCGCCCGGTACTCGGGCGAGAGGGCGTCGAGCGCGCGCTGGACGTCGTGGTCGAGGTTCGTGTGCTCGTACCCTCGCTCCGGGTGCGTCATCTCCCCCGTGGCCGCGTACTGGGCCGAGTCCTCGCCCATGGCCTCCATGCGGATGCGCTGCTTGCGCCGCACCTGGTCCAGGAAGAGGTTCGTGGTGATGCGGTGCAGCCACCCCTCGAACGTCCCCGGGGTGTAGCTCGACAACGACCGGAAGACGCGGATGAACGTCTCCTGGGTCAGGTCCTCGGCGTCGTGCTGGTTCCCGGTCAGGCGGTACGCCAGCCGGTACACGCGCGCGGAGTGCTCCCGCACGATCTGGTCCCACGAGGGGGGCGTCCAGGGCTGGGCACTCACGTCACTGCTCACACGGTCCATTGTCCCCGTACAACGCCGTGCGTCGCGCATCCGTTCCCGGCGTCGCGCGGACGTGCGCACCACGTCCACGAAACCTCCCCCGGACGGGGGCTCATCCAGCGCCACGGAGCCCGCGGGCCGGTACGATCGCCTCACCTGCACCGCGCAGGACGGCAGCACCGCAGCAGTCCGTCCGGGGTTCCCCGGAGACGCGCGGTGCCCGAGACCAGGAGGGCCCTATCACCACCGACATCGGCCGGACGAACGCCAAGGCGTCGAGCTGGACCTACTGCGAGGAGTTCGTGCCGGAGGACGACGTCCTCCTGCGCGCTCGCGAGCGTGCCGCCGAGCTGGGCTGCCCCGCAGTCCTGCCCGGCGTGGGCGCCGTGCTCCAGGCTCTCGCGGCCGCGCTGGGCGCCCGCTCGGTCGTCGAGATCGGCACGGGCACGGGTGTCGCGTCGCTCTGGCTCCTGCGCGGGATGCCCGAGGACGGCGTCCTGACGACCATCGACGTCGAGGTCGAGCACCAGCGTGCCGCCAAGGACGCCTTCGCCGAGGCCGGGATCCGCGCCACCAGGACCCGGACCATCCCCGGTCGTGCGAGCGACGTCCTGCCCCGACTCACCGACGGCGCGTACGACCTGGTCCTGGTCGGGGCCGACCGTCACAGCTATCCCGAGTACGTCGAGCAGGCGCTGCGTCTCCTGCGCCCGGGCGGCATCGTCGCGGTCGACGGTGCGCTCGTCGGCGACCGCGTCGCAGACCCCGCCCGGCGCGACGAGATCACCGCGATCGTGCGCGAGGTGGGACGCTCGCTGCGCGCCGACGACCGCGTCCTGCCCGCACTGATCCCGAGCGGCGACGGACTGCTCCTCGGCGTGCGCCGGTAGCCCAGGGACGTCCGGGCAGCAGAGAGCACCGGCCGGACCACCGCACGCGTCGTTCCGCGCAGCCGGCGCGGGCGTGAGACAGGACGAGGGCCCCTCACCCGCCGAACGGGTGAGGGGCCCTCGTCGTGCACCCGGCAGATCGCCGGGCGTGACCTCAGCGCAGGTCGGCGAGGTACCGGAGCAGGAGGCGCGCCCCGTAGCCCGTCGGCCCCTCGGTGACCTCGTGCCGCGAAGCCGTGGCCCGTGCCGGCCCGGCGATGTCGAGGTGGACCCAGGGCAGCCCTCCCGTGAACTCCCGCAGGAAGAGGGCGGCCGTGATGGATCCGCCGCCGCCTCCGGCCTCGAGCGGCACGTGCCGCAGGTCTGCGACGGTCGAGCGCAGCGCGGACGTGTAGTCCTCGACGAGGGGCATGTGCCAGACGCGTTCGCCCGTCGCGTCGGCAGCGGCCTCGAGGCCTGCCACCAGCTCGGGAGCGGTCGCGTAGAGGGCCGCATGGCCCCGTCCGAGGCCGACGCTCGCGGCGCCGGTCAAGGTCGCGACGTCGATCAGCAGGTCCGGCGCGAGCTCGGAGACCGCATAGCCGAGCGCGTCCGCGAGGACCAGGCGACCCTCGGCGTCGGTGTTCGCGACCTCGACCGTGCGTCCCGAGTAGGTGCGCAGCACGTCCCCGGGACGGTACGAGTCCGCACCGAAGTGGTTCTCGGCGAGCGGGAGGACCGCGGTGACCTGGTGCCGGATACCGGCCTCTGCGGCACCGAGCACCACGGCCAGCGCGACGGCGGCCCCGGCCATGTCGGTCTTCATGGGCACCATGGCCTCACGGGGCTTGATCGAGAGCCCACCGGTGTCATAAGTGATGCCCTTGCCGACGAGGACGACGTGCTGGTCGGCGTCCTCCGGCACGTACGTGATCGTCACGAGCCGGGGCGGGCTCGCCGAGGCCGCACCCACGGCCAGCAGGGCTCCGAACCCCTTCGCCGCGAGCTCGCGCGGGCCGAGGACCTGGGTCTCGAGGCCTCCGGCCTCGGCGAGATCCGTCGCCTGCTGGGCGAACCAGGCCGGGTCCTTGATGTTGGACGGCGTGTTCGACAGGTCGCGCACGAGCCACGTCGCGCTCGCCGCGATCCGTGCAGCGATGATCTGCTGCTCGGCGCCCTCGCCGAGGAGGACGAGCTGTTCCGCGGCCGCACGCGGGTCCGGGGCCGGCCCACGCACCTTGCGGCTCGGGGCGGCTCCGCCGAAGCGTGGCGTGCGGTAGGCCGCGAGCAGGTACCCCTCGACGAACGCCGTCACACCGCTGGGGGTGGCGTCGGCCGTCGCTGCGCTCACGACGCGCTCGAGCCCGCGCGTCGCCCCGGCCAGCGCGGCTCCCGCGCGTCGGAGCTCGAGGTCGGAGCCTGCTCCGATCCCGAGCAGCACGATCGTGGACGGGAGCCCTGCCCAGGGCAGCGGGTTGGCCGCGCCCGCGTGGGTGCGCGGCAGGTCGACGGTCGTGACCTCGCCGGCCGCGCCCCGGAAGCCCGAGCCTCCGGAGCGGTCGGCCAGCTCTGCGAGGTCTATCCCGTAGCGCGCGGCCGCGTCCACGGTCCCCGCGCGCGGCTGCAGTCCGTCCTCCTCCTCGAGCGGAGGAGCGACGGCCACCACGAGGGCGGAGACCGCGTCGTCCGTCAGGAACGGGCAGTCCAGGACGGTGCCCGGCGTCTCGACCACCTCGGGGAGGTGCCGAGGGGCTCCTCCGACGGGAGGTAGGTCCAGGAGCGGTTGTGCGTCGCGCGCGGTCAAGGCGTCTCAGCCCACGACGGCTTGGAGCGCCTCGCCCAGCTCGCTGGCCTCGGTCGCGTTGAGCTCCACCACGAGTCGACCGCCACCCTCGAGCGGGACACGCATGACGATGCCGCGGCCCTCCTTGGTGACCTCGAGCGGGCCATCCCCCGTACGCGGCTTCATCGCAGCCATTGTGGGCTCTCCATTCCGTAGTCCAGTACTGCTGTGGTCGGCGTCCCGGCAGGGTGGCAGCACGTCGCCGCGCCGACCGCCCGAGGACGCCCGTGCACCATTCTAGTTCACCCGTGCGACACGCCGTCGCGGCAAATGCGCAGATCGTGAACCGGTCGACGTTATGGCGGCCATCCGCTCGGCGGGGTGAGCCGCCACAGGCCCCAGACCCACCAGGCCTGCCCCGCGACGCACGCCACGACGCACCCCCAGAACCACCACCGCGACCGGGTCCACCCGAGGGTCACGGCCCCCAGCGGGAAGGCGAGCAGGAGGAACCGGACCAGGCTCGTCCAGGGCTCGATCACGGCGACGAGGTATCCCAGGTAGGCGAGCGGCCACGCCTGGAGCTCAGGGCCGAGCCGGCGTGCGACGGGACTCAGTCCCACCGCGGCCACCGCGGCCAGGACCGCCAGCAGGACCCAGGGGCCGGCGCCGCCGAAGAGCATCTGGGAGACCTCGACCCAGGGCACGAACGGGACGACCGGTCCCGTTCCCCGCCAGGCCTCCTGGGTCAGGAAGTAGGCGTCGGGCCGACCGGTCACGAGGCCGCACAGGACCTGCCACACGAGCCCGCTGAGGACCGTGACGACGAGGAGCCCCCCGATGCGGGCGACGTCGCGCCAGGGCACCGCCACAGAACCACCGCCAGGCGTGTGCCCGACCACGCGCCTGGCGCGCCACCACGCACGTCCACGGACCGCCGCGTGCCACGCCACGACCAGGGCGAGCGGGAGGGCGACGGCGCGGCTGAAACCGAGCAGCACGACCACGAGCCCCGCCCACTCGTAGCGGCGGGCCCACACCAGGTACAGCGCCCCGGCGATCAGCAGGAGCGCGAGCGCCTCGGTGTAGGCGACCTGGAGCACGACCGAGGAGGGAAAGACGCTCACGAGCGCGACCGTGGCGAGCGGAAGGCCCGGACGGCGCGCCACGGCGAGGCGACCGGCGCGCTCGACCAGGCGATGGATCACCAGCATCGCGCCTGCGCCGCACAGCAGCGCCGTGGTCGGGGCGACGACGTCCCAGCCCAGGCCGGTGACCTGCTGCACGGCCCGCACCAGGAAGGGGAAGAGCGGGTAGAAGGCCCAGACGTTCTGCTGCACCTGCCCGTCGGCCCCCACGGGCAGCTCGGCCGGGTAGCCGTGCTCGGCGATCTGCTGGTACCACGAGGCGTCCCACATCCGCCCCGTCCAGGCGGCGTACGACGGCGCCGCGTCGGTCCAGAGGTTGGACTCCTGCGAGCGCGCGACGACCAGGAGTATCGCGGCGGTGACGAGCCGGGCCGCGGCGTAGACCGCGAGCACCTGCACCCACCACGGCCACCGCACGGGTGCCCGGAGGGCCGTCACGAGCGAGGAGGCTCGCCCGGGCCGCGCGGCATCGGTCCCGCCGGGCGGGGCCGCCTCCCGGGCCCGCGACCGGGCCGCCTGCTCGTCGCCCGGCCCGCGCACCGCGGCCGGCTCGCTCACGCGAGACCGCGCAGCGCGACGGCCGGGGGTGCGTCGCCCCGGATCGCGGCCACGGTGTCCAGCGTCCGTCGAGTGGCCGCGACGTCGTGGGCGCGGAAGACCCGGGCGCCGAGCCACGCGGCGACCGCCGTCGCGGCGAGCGTCCCCTCGAGCCGTTCGTCGGCCGGGAGGTCGAGCGTCTCGCCCACGAAGTCCTTGCGGGACAGCGCCATGAGCAGCGGGAAGCCGAGGCCCGCGAGCGCCTGGGTCCGGCGCACGAGGTGCAGCGAGTGCCAGGTGTTCTTGCCGAAGTCGTGCGTCGGGTCGACGAGCACCGAGGCCGCCGGTACGCCGCACGCGACCGCGCGCGCGGCGGCCGCCGTGAGCGTCGCGACGACGTCCTGCACGACGGCGTCGCGAGGGTCGGTCCGCCGGCTCGCCGAGCCGTCGAGCCCCTCGGGCGGGTAGGCGACCCGGAACGGGTCGGTCCGTGGCGTGGCGCCTCCCGTGTGGGAGCACACGACGCCGACGCCGAGCTCGCCCGCGACCTCGACCAGGCGCGGGTCGTGCCCGGCCCAGGTGTCGTTGACGAGGTCCGCGCCGGCCAGGGCCGCCTCGCGGGCGACCTCGGCTCGCCAGGTGTCGACGCTCACGAGGAGGTCGGGGAAGTCGGCCCGCACCCGTTCGACGAAGGGCACGACCCGACGGATCTCCTCGGCCGGTGTGACCTCGGGCCCCGTCCCCGCGCGCACTCCCCCGACGTCGACGATCGCCGCACCCTCGGACCAGGCCCGCGCGACCGCCTCGAGCGCCGCCCCGTCGTCGAGCTGACGTGCGGGCGCGTAGAACGAGTCCGTCGTCCGGTTGACGATCGCCATGACCACGGGGCGCACGGGGCGACCGGGGGCGTTCTCGTCGACCCCCACCTCCCGCCCTCGCAGGACGAGCGGAGCGCACTGCGGAGGGACCGGGGGCACGGTCGACGCCGGGTCGGCGCCGACCGCCCGGCCCCCGGGCTCCGGGGTCGCGGCGCCCGTCACCGGTCGCCGGCAGCCCGCTGCTGAGCGGCTGCCGTGTCGGCCACCGACTCGAGCTCTTCGGCACGCAGCTGTTCGCCGCGCTCGCACACGTACTCGACCGCCTCGGCCGGGTCGTCGCACAGGTACAGCAGGTCGAGGTCGTGCGCGCTGATCATGCCGCGCCCCGCGACGGTCGTACGAGCCCACTCGAGCAGGCCCGACCAGTACCCGCTGTCCACGAGGGCGATGGGGAACTCGGTGACCTTGTGCGTCTGGACCAGGGTCAACGCCTCGAAGAGCTCGTCGAACGTGCCGAACCCGCCCGGAAGGACCACGAACCCCTGCGCGTACTTGACGAACATGGTCTTGCGGGCGAAGAAGTACCGGAAGTTCACTCCCAGGTTCACGTACTTGTTCATGCCCTGCTCGAACGGCAGCTCGATCCCCAGACCGATCGAGAGGCCCCCGGCCTCGGTGGCCCCCTTGTTCGCGGCCTCCATGATGCCCGGCCCGCCACCCGTGATCACCGCGAGGTCGCGCTCGGCGAGCAGCCGGCCCACCTCTTCCGCCAGCGCGTAGTCCGGGTGGTCGGGGCTCGTGCGCGCCGAACCGAAGACCGACACCGCCGGGCCGACCTCGGCAAGAGCTCCGAAGCCCTCGACGAACTCGCTCTGGATCCTCATGACCCGCCACGGGTCGCTGTGCACCCAGTCGGCGCTGCCCGCGGTGTCGAGCAGCCGCTGGTCGGTCGTCTGCTGGGGGATCTGCTCTCCCCGCAGCAGCACCGGACCCTTGCGGTAGCCGGTGCCTGCCTGGGGAACTCCGTCGTCGCTCATGCTCTCGAGCCTAAGCGTTTCCGGGGCCCGTGGCGGGGACGATCAGCGGGTGAGCCACGCACGCAGCGCGTCGTGGCACAGCACGAGGTGGCCGACCGGGCACCGCTCGTCGTCCTTGTGCGCGAGCAACGGGTCGCCGGGGCCGAAGTTCACGGCCGGGATCCCCAGCTCGGCGAAGCGAGCGACGTCGGTCCAGCCGTACTTGGGCGCCGGGCGGCCGCCGGTGAGGCTCAGCACCGTCTCGGCGAAGTCGGCAGCGATCGGGTCGTCGAGCCCGGGCCGGGCACCCGGGGCGGCGTCCGTGACGACCACCTCGAAACCCGAGAAGAGGTCGCGGACGTGCGCCTCGGCGTCGGGCAACGAACGCGAGGGCGCGAAGCGGTAGTTGACCGTGACCACGCACTCGTCCGGGATGACGTTCCCCGCGATGCCGCCGCGGATGCCGACCGCGTTCATGCCCTCGCGGTAGACGAGGCCCTCGACCTCGATCGACGCGGGCTCGTAGGCCGCCAGGCGGTCGAGCACGACCGAGGCCAAGTGGATCGCGTTGGAGCCCATCCACGCACGCGCCGAGTGCGCCGTGACCCCGGGGACGCGGACCTCGACCCGCAGGGTCCCGTTGCAGCCGCCCTCGATCCCCGCGGCCGTGGGCTCGCCGAGGATCGCGAAGTCGCCCTGCAGGAGCTCGGGGCGGTTGCGGGCCAGCCGCCCCAGGCCGTTGAGGTCGGACGCGACCTCCTCGAGGTCGTAGAAGACCCACGTGACGTCCTGGTCCGGGGCCGTGAGCGAGGACGCGAGCGCGAGCTGGATCGCGACGCCGCCCTTCATGTCGACCGTGCCGCGCCCCCAGACCTCGGCCTGGGCCCCCTCGCCGACCACACGGGTGGGCAGGTTCGGCGGGTCGGTCAACGGGACCGTGTCGATGTGCCCGGCGATCACGACGCGACGCGAACGCCCGAGGTGCGTGCGAGCGACGACCGCGTTGCCGTCACGGACGACCTCGAGGTGCGCGAGCGGGCGCAGCGCGGCCTCGATCGCGTCGGCCAGGGCCTTCTCGTCCCCGCTCACGGACGGCACGTCGCACACCGCGCGGAAGAGCGCGGTGAGGTCGCCGTCGAGGTCGAGCCGGACCGTCGGAGCCGCCGACGCAGGCGGTGCGGTCTGGTCGGAGGTCTGGTCGAGAGTCTCGTCGCTGGTCACACGCAGACCCTACCCGGACAGTTCACCCTCGGGCCCGGAGTGACGGATAGGGTGAAGGCATGACTTCAGCGACTCCCACCGGCGCCGCAACGGGCCCCCGTACCGCCTGGGGCTTCGGCCTCGCCACCGTGACCGACGAGGGCACCGTGCTCGACGTCTGGTACCCGTCCCCCGCGCTCGGGGAGGCCCCCTCGGACGAGACCGTCCCCGCGTCGCTCGACGCGCTGACCGAGCACGACGAGGCGCGGCGCGTGGACGTCGTGGTCGTGCGCACCGTGATCGACCTGGACGCCGCACCGTCGGGAGCCGCGGACGCCTACCTGCGCCTGCACCTGCTCTCGCACCGCCTCGTGGCCCCCCACGGTCTCTCCCTCGACGGTGTGTTCGGCGCTCTCGCCAACGTCGTCTGGACCAACCACGGCCCGTGCGCGGTCGAGGGCTTCGAGGAGACGCGCCTGCGCCTGCGCGCGGCGACCGGCCAGCAGGTCCAGGTCCTCGGGGTCGACAAGTTCCCCCGCATGGTCGACTACGTGGTCCCCTCGGGTGTGCGCATCGCCGACGCGGACCGCGTCCGGCTGGGAGCGCACCTCGCTGCGGGGACGACGGTCATGCACGAGGGCTTCGTGAACTTCAACGCCGGCACCCTCGGCACCTCGATGGTCGAGGGCCGCATCTCGGCCGGCGTGGTCGTGGGCGACGGGTCGGACATCGGCGGCGGAGCGTCCATCATGGGCACTCTCTCCGGCGGCGGCCGCGAGATCATCTCGATCGGCCAGCGCTCGCTGCTCGGCGCCAACGCCGGGCTGGGCATCCCGCTCGGCGACGACTGCGTCGTCGAGTCCGGGCTCTACGTCACCGCGGGCACCAAGGTCACCCTCGTGGGACGCAGCGGTCCCGACGGCGGTCCCGTGGTCGTCAAGGCACGTGACCTGTCGGGCCAGGACAACCTCCTCTTCCGCCGCAACTCGCTCACGGGCGGTGTCGAGGCGGTCTCACGCACGGGCGTCGGGATCGAGCTCAACGCCGCGCTGCACGCGAACTGACATGTCCTCCGTCTTCGGCGCCCCGGGGCACCAGGGCGCCCCGTCCGCTCCTGGGCAGGGGGACACGAGCCCCCGCGCCCAGGGGCGCGACGTCCGTCGACGCCGGCACCGTCCTCTGCGGATCGTCGTCACGGTCGTGACCGTCCTCGCGGTCGCGAGCGCCGGGGTCGTCATCGCGCTCAACCGGCTGACGGACCACACCCCGGTGGCCGAGCGCTGCTCGGCCGAGGCCGACGGGCAGGCCTGGCACCTCTCCCCCGCACAGGCGGACAACGCAGCCCTGATCGCCGTCACCACGGTGCGCCGCGGCATGCCCGCCCGCGCCGCGACCATCGGCCTGGCGACCGCGCTGCAGGAGTCGCGCCTGCTCAACATCGACTACGGCGACCGCGACTCGATCGGGCTCTTCCAGCAGCGTCCGTCCCAGGGCTGGGGCACGATCGAGCAGATCATGGACCCCGTCTTCTCGACCACGGCGTTCTACGACGGCCTCGACAAGGTGGACGGGTACGAGGACCTCCCGGTGACGGTCGCGGCCCAGGCAGTGCAGCGATCCGGCTTCCCCGACGCCTACGCGCAGCACGAGTCCAGGTCACGCGCATGGGCCTCGGCCCTGACGGGGAACTCCGAGGGCACGCTCTCGTGCGAGCTCGTCGCGGTCGACCCGGCCACGCTCGTGAGCGTCTCCGACTCGAACGAGACCCTGAGGACACGGCTCGTGCGCGATCTCGGGGAACTGCCTCTCACGGTCGAGCGTGCGAGCACCGTGGTGGACACCGTGCCGCTCACAGGTGTCGCGTCGGAGGCGCGCCGGACCGGGTGGGCCGTCGGCCAGTGGGCCGTGGCCAGCGCCGACGAGACCGACGTCGTGCGGGTGGACGTCGGCGACAGCACCTGGACCCGCGAGAACCCGGTGTGGACGCCGTCGGGCGACCTGCCTCCGGAGGAGGTCACCGCGCCCCTCCCGGTCGGCCACGTGCGGATCACGGTCGCGACGGCCGACGAGGAGTGAACCGCTCGCTCCACGCCTTCCCCGCACGCGACGACGGCGCCCCGCACGCAATGGTGCGGGGCGCCGTCGTCACATGCGGGTGATGGGCGAGGTCAGCGACCGTCGACCGGCAGGTACGGACGCTCGGTGGCCCCCGTGTAGACCTGGCGCGGGCGCCCGATCTTGGTCTGCGGGTCCTTCATCATCTCGCGCCACTGCGCGATCCAGCCGGGCATGCGGCCCAGGGCGAACAGCGGGGTGAACATGGCCGGCGAGAAGCCCATGGCCTTGTAGATCAGCCCGGTGTAGAAGTCGACGTTCGGGTAGAGCTTGCGCTCGATGAAGTAGTCGTCGTTGAGCGCGATCTCCTCGAGCCGCAGCGCGATGTCGAGCAGCTCGTCCTTCTTGCCCAGGGTCGAGAGCACCGCGTCGGCCTTGGCCTTGACGATCGCCGCGCGCGGGTCGTAGTTCTTGTAGACCCGGTGCCCGAAGCCCATGAGGCGGACGCCGTCCTCCTTGTTCTTCACCTTCTTCATGAAGGTGTCGACGTCGAAGTCGCTGTTCTGGATCTTGTCCAGCATCGACAGGACGGCCTCGTTCGCACCACCGTGCAGCGGACCCGAGAGCGCGTTGACGCCCGCCGCGACCGACGCGTAGAGGTTGGCGTGGCTCGAGCCCACGACGCGCACGGTCGAGGTCGAGCAGTTCTGCTCGTGGTCGGCGTGCAGGATGAGGAGCTTGTCGAGCGCGTCGACCACGGTCGGGTCGGACTCGTACTTCTCGTAGGGCGTCGCGAACGTCATGCGCAGGAAGTCGTCGACGTACCCGCGCGAGTAGTCCGGGTAGAGCAGCGGCTCACCCACGGCGCGACGGTGCAGGTAGGACGTGATGGTCCGCGTCTTGGCGAGGAGCAGGACCGTCGCGAGCTCGACCGTCTCGTCGTCGAACGGGTCGAGCGACTCCGGGTAGAACGTCGACAGCGCGTTGATCGCCGAGGACAGGACCGCCATGGGGTGCGCGTTGCGGGGGAACGTCCCCATGAACGTGCGGAAGTCCTCGTGCACCAGGGTGTGGCGGTTGACGCGCTCGACGAACGCGTCGAGCGTGGGCCCGTCCGGGAGCTCGCCGTGGATCAGGAGGTACGCGACCTCGAGGAACGTGGACTTCTCCGCGAGCTGGTCGATCGGGTACCCGCGGTAGCGCAGGATCCCCGCGTCGCCGTCGATGTAGGTGATCTCCGACTCGCACGAGGCGGTGTTCATGAACCCGGGGTCCACGGTGACGAGCCCGGTCGACTTGAGCAACGAGGACACGACGATGCCGTCGTTGCCCTCGGTCGCTGCGACCACGGGCAGGTCCTGGCTCGATTCGTTGACGACGAGCCGAACGGTCGCCTGCTGGGTGGTGGTCATGTCTTCCTTCCTTGCGCGCTGCCGCTCCCCCTGCGGGTGGCTGCGCGTGTCTTCCGTGGTGTCGCCGCGAGATCGCCACCTGTCCGGCCGAGCCGTCGGTGGCCGAAGTGTCGGACAGCGTTGGCCTGGGTCGACGGTACTCGCTTCACCCACACGTGACCAATCTGGAACGGTCACACAACCGACACTCGCCTGTGATGCGGGTCACAGGCGAGAACGAGGCGCGATTCGCCCAACAATCGACAGGTGGCTCACACCACGGTCAGCCGGGCCGCGGCCTCGTGCACCCGCTCGTCGCTCGCGGTGAGCGCGACGCGGACGTGGCCGGCCGCCGTCGGGCCGTAGAAGGCCCCGGGACCCACGAGGATCCCGAGGTCCGCAAGGGCGCCCACGGTCTCCCAGCAGTCGTGCTCATCCGCCGTCTCGCCCGCCGGGCGCGACCACAGGTAGAGACCGGCCTGCGACCCGTCGACCTGGAGTCCGGCCTGCCCCAGCGCAGGAAGGAGCACGTCCCGACGCCGCCGGTAGACCTCGCGCTGGGCTGCGACGTGCGCGTCGTCCGTGAGAGCCGCGACCATGGCCGCCTGGACCGGGGCCGGCACGATCATGCCCAGGTGCTTGCGCGTCGTGAGCAGGTCGGCGACGACCCCGGGGTCTCCCGCGACGAACGCGGCCCGGTACCCCGCGAGGTTCGACTGCTTGGACAGCGAGTACGCGGCGAGCAGGCCTTCGTTCGAACCGCCGCTCACGCGCGGGTCGAGGATGCTCGGCACACCGGAGGTGGCGAACGGCTCCTCCCACGCGAGCTCGGCATAGCACTCGTCGCTCACGACGACCGCACCGATCTCCCGTGCAGCGGCGACCACCCGCGCGAGCTGCTCGACCCCGAGGACCTCCCCCGTCGGGTTGCCCGGGGAGTTGACCCAGACCAGGCGCACGTCGTCTCGCCCTGCCCAGTCCTCGACCCGGTCGGTCGCGAGCGGGGTCGCGCCGGCGAGCCGGGCCCCCACGTCGTAGGTCGGGTACGCGGTGGCCGGGTGGACGACGACGTCCCCCGGACCGAGCCGCAGCAGCGACGGCAGCAGGCCCACGAGCTCCTTGGAACCGACCGTGGGCAGGACCGCGTCCGGGTCCAGCCTGGGCACGCCACGACGCCGCGCGAACCAGTCGACGACGGCCTCGCGCAGCACGGGCGTGCCGTGCGTGGTCGGGTACCCGTGCGCGTCCCCGGCGGCGGCGAGCGCGTCCCGCACGACGGCGGGGGTCGGGTCGACCGGCGTGCCGATCGAGAGGTCCACGATCCCGCGCGGGTGCTGTCGGGCGCGCTCGGCGAACGGCGTGAGCGAGTCCCACGGGTAGGCGAGGCCACCCAGGCTGGCGAATCCCATGGTGTTGTCCGGCCTCCGGGCTCAGGCCTGCGGGGCCAGGGCGGCGATCATCGGGTCGTCCTTCTCGATCATGCCCATCTTCGCCGCACCACCCGGCGACCCCAGGTCGTCGAAGAACTCCACGTTCGCCCGGTAGTAGTCGCTCCACTCCGAGGGCACGTCATCCTCGTAGTAGATCGCCTCCACCGGACACACCGGCTCGCACGCACCACAGTCCACGCACTCGTCAGGATGGATGTACAACGACCGCTTGCCCTCGTAGATGCAGTCCACCGGACACTCCTCGATGCACGCCTTGTCCTTCACGTCCACACAAGGCTGAGCAATCACGTACGTCACGTCGGAGGTCCTTCCACCTTCTGCACAGGGCACTTCCCCCTAGTATCTCTCAGGAGACGGACATCCCGGCCACCCGCCGACCAAGTGAGCGTGACGACTGCTGTGAACCCCCCGCACCGCTTCCCCGCCGTCGACCCCGACTGGGCCTCCTGGCCCGCGGGCACGCGCGTCGTGCTCCGTCGCCGTCTGACCGACGCCGAGTCGCTCGCGACGCGCGACCCGGCGAGCGGCGAGCCCGCGAAGACCGTGACCGACGTCATCGGGATCGTCCAGTCGACCGCGCCCGGGGAGTCCGTGACGGTCCGCACCGACGCGGGCGGCTCGCGCGACGCGGTCGAGGTGACGATCCCGGCCGACCAGCTCGTCGCGGCCAAGCGCATCCCCCCGAGGCCGCCGCGACGGCTGCCCCGCCAGCCGGTCGACTGAGCCCGGCGAACGGCCGAGCCCGGCGCCCGGGTTCCGGCCCGGTCCGCTCAGCCCGGCACGACCGCGGCGATCGCGCTCACCTCGATCAGGGCCCCGGGCACCCCGAGCCCCACGACCCGCGCCGCGGTCACGAGGGGCGGCGCCCCGGCGGTCGCCAGTCGCGGCGCGATCGCACCGTACGCCGCGCCGAGGTCCGCGTCGGCCGCGAGGAGGACCGTCCACTGCACGACGTCGGCGAGCGAGGCCCCCGCCGCCTCGAGCGCGATGCTGACGTTGTCGATGGTCCGGACCGACTGCTCTGCGACGTCGTCCGAGACGACCGCGCCCGTGTCGTCGACGCCGTTCTGGCCGCCCACGTAGATGGTCGCGGCCCCCGCGGGGACGATCGCGACATGACTGAACGCCGGGCTCACCACGAGCCCGGCCGGCTGCATCCGTGTGATCTCCATGACCCCCACGGTTCCACGGCCCCCTGACACCGGCAGCACGAGCGGCACGGCGAGCGCACGGGCCCGAGGACCGGGGTGGAGGGACCCGGCCCGCGGTGGCGCGTTCGCGCGGCGACCGGCCTAGCGGTGCAGTCCGACGAGCGAGCCCTGCACCGAGACGACGGCCCAGCCCGCGAGGCAGAGCTCGACGAGCTCCCCTGCACCGTCCGGTTCCGCGAGGTCGACCGTCAGCCGTTCGCCCGACCCGTCCTGCACCGGCGACCCGGACGAGACCGACGACGGCCCGTCGGCGCCCCGAGGCTGCCAGCCGGCCCGGACGTCGTCGGCGCGGTCGAAGAACTCCGCCGCCGACGCGTTCGCCTCGAGCGCCGTCGCGAGCGCCTCCAGGTCCCGTGCGGCGAGGCGCAGGGCGGGAGCGACCCACCCCGCGTTCTCGGTGAGCATGGCCTCTGTCCGGCGGGGGTCGGTCCGGCCCACCCGGGTCCCGTCCCGGAAGCTGCCCGCCGCGAGCGCCAGCGCGACGTCACGTACCGGGGCCGCCGAGACCAGGTTCAGCAGCTCGATCGCGAACGCGTGCGGGACGTGGCTGATGAGCGCCGCGGCCTCGTCGTGCACCTCGTCCGTCAGGACGTAGGCGCTCCCACCCGCGGGGCCCGTCACGAGCGCGAGCAGCGTCACGAGCAGGTCCGCCCGTGTGCGCTCGGTGACCGTGACGGCCCACCGCGCGCCGTCGAGCAGCGACTCCGAGGAGGCCGCGAATCCCGAGTGCTCGGTCCCCGCCATGGGGTGCGCGCCGACGTACTGCTCCCCCAGACCGCACGCGTCGAGGACGTCGCGCACCGGCCCCTTGACCGACCCGACGTCCGTGACGAGCGTGGTCGCCGGCAGGTGGCGCGCGACCTCGGTGGCCACGGGGCGCATGGCCCGCAACGGCACCGCGAGGACCAGGACGTCAGGCGCCGCGGTGCACAGCGCCTCGACGTCCGACGCGACGAGGATCCCGGCCGTCGCTGCCTCGGCGCGCGTCGCGGCCGAGGAGTCGTGGCCCGTGACCTCGATCCCCTGCGCCGCGAGTCTCCGGGCCAGCGACCCACCGATGAGCCCGAGGCCCAGGACCGCGACGGTCGGCGACGTCATGCCCACAGCAGCCCCCGGTCCAGCTCGTCGGCGCTCGCGCCGGCCCCGACCGAGCCCACCGGCACGTGGTCGCTCGAGAGCGCCTCGTCGAGCTCGCCCCGGGCCGGGAAGACACCGAGCGTCTTGACCGAGTCGCCCGCGGCGAGCAGGCCCTCGAGCACCTTCCGCACGGCCGGTTCCCACGGCGCCGCGTCGGCCGTCAGGACGAACACGTACTTGCCCTCGAGCGCCTTGAGCGGACGCGTGATGAGACTCGACAGGTTGACCCCGCCCGCCCCGAACGCCTGCGTGATCCGTGCCAGGACCCCCGGGCCCGTCACGAGTGGCGTGAGCGCGAGCATGGTGCGCCACTGTGCGGGACCGTCGGTCCGCGCCGCCGCGAGGGCGTCCCTCGCGCGGTCCCGCCGGACGATCGTGAGGAACCGGGTCCGTGCGCCGTGGAAGTCCTCGACGCCGGCCTCGAGCAGGTCGAGACCGTAGAGCTCGCCGCAGATGCTCGGCCCCAGCGCCACCTGGTGCGCGGTCGCGTCCCGGCACGCCGACGCGTTGGACGCGGCCGGCACCGGCAGCGCCCCCGAGCGCGTCACGAACTCCTGGCACTGCGCCAGGCCGTGCGGGTGCGCGGTCACCTCGGTCAGCTCGCCGTGGCCCGGTCGGACGAATGCGTCGAACGTGATCTCGAGGACCACCTCGTCGATCGCGACGACGTCCTCGCTGCCCACGATCGCGTCGAGCGACGGGACCACGTACCCCTCGACCGAGTTCTCGATCGCGACGATGCCCTGGTCGAAGGCCCCCGAGGCGACCCCGGCGTAGACGTCCGTCACGGTCGCGGCCGGCACCAGCTCGACGGGCGCCTCGACCGGACCCACGGCACGGCCCGAGGTGGTGCCGGACGCCTCCGGGGCCTCAGCGGGCTGTCCCTGGGACCGGACCCACTGCACGGCCGCCTGGTGCGTGAACGTGCCCTCGGGCCCGAGGTAGGCGACCCGGCTCACGAGCCCACGTGCTCCGGCGCCCACTGCGGCACCAACGCGTCCGGGCCGGGCAGGAAGTCACGTCCCGGGAGCACCGCGAGGACGCGGTGCGCCACGTCGCGCGCCGCGAGCTCGCTCACGAGCGACGACAGCACCGCTGCGTCGGGGCACGAGAACGACGAGAAGAAGATGTGCGGCCCCGCGAGCGAGCGGTGGCTGCGCAGGTGCTGCATGTCGATCCCGCTCTCCGCGATGACCGACAGGGTCTGCTGGAGCGAACCGCGGTGGTCGTCGCGCGGACCGAACGCGAACCACACCTGCGCCTCGCCCTCGACGACGGGCGCGGGACGCCGGGCCTCGACGAGCCCGTACCAGATGGGGGCCCCCGCGCTCAGCTGTTCGCTGCCCGGGATCTCGGCCCACCCCGCGGGGATCTCCGAGCGCTCGACGACCAGGGTGCCGTCCCGGCCCGAGAGTGCGATGCGCTCGTCGAGCGCCGTCCGGGAGGGGACCAGACGCGGGTTCGCGCCCAGGGTCCGCAGGACGTGACGGCAGTCGCGCATCCCGGCCTCGTCGACCACGACGCTGCCCGTGGCCTGGCCAGGTCGACCGACCCACACCCACTGGGCGGGGACCGCGACGGCCGCGGTCACGACCAGCGACGGCGACGCCGCCAGGAGCGCCCGCTCGAGGTCGTGCGACGGCTGCGCGGGGTGCCCGATGTGCATGACGGCCGCGAGGTCGTCGATGCTCGCGACCGTCGCCAGGGTCGACGACGTGGATCCCAGGTCCAGCAGGTCGTCGGCGCCGGTCCCCGCGGGCAGACCGTCCGCGCCGTGCCACTTCGCGATCTGCGCCGCGAGCCGCGCGTGGGCCCCCGACTCGCGTTCACTACGTCCGAGCATCGAGTGTCTCTGCCTTGCCTCGAGGGGTGGCTGCGCGAGCGCAGCGCGGGTCAGCGTCCGCCGAGCAGTCTAGCCGCGAGGGCACGTCCCGGCCGCGGACGCAGGGCTCCGTGAGACGTCCCGGGCCACCGGTGACGCCCCGACCTTCCAGGCAGCGGCGAGTGCCGCGCCGAGCGCGACGGAGCGGGCCGCGACCTTCCGGTCACGACCCGCTCCGTGGTACTACCGGGCGCCTCGCCGACGCCCGACGCCGACCTGCTGGCTCCTGGTCGGAGGAACAGCTGGTCAGCAGGTCACGGCGCGCACACGACCTGGTTGTCCGGCTTGTACGTCCACGTGTTCTTCTCGTCCTTGACGACCTTGCCGTCGAGCAGGACCTTGCGGGGCGTCGTGATCGTGAACCCGGGGTTGCCCTTGGGCTGCGGCACGCAGTCGGCGCCCGAGTGCGTCACGGTCGTCGGCTGGACGACGTTGCGCTTCTCGCCCTCGCTCGTCTGCACCTCGTAGTACTTGGTGCTCCAGATCGCGACGTGCAGCTCACCGCCGCCGACCCAGGACTGCATGAGGACGCCGTAGGGGGTGTCGTTCTTGAACTTCATGTCGATCGAGCCGACGAAGATGGTCGCCTCGCGCCCCGCCGGGTAGCGGCTGAACCAGTAGCTGTGCTGACGGTGCTCGACGTCGTCGAGGCCCGCGAAGAACCCGGCGTTGTACGTCGTGGTGGCCATCTGCGACAGACCGCCTCCGATCCCGTCGACGTGCTTGCCGTCCTGGACGATGCCGGCCGAGAAGTAGCCCCCGGCCTTGGTGATCGGCGACAGCGTCTCCGTCAGCGAGAACGTCTCGCCCGGCAGCACGAGAGTCCCGTTGACCTTGCTCGCCCCGACGCGCAGGTTCTCGGTGCGCTGGGCGTCGTTGGTCAGGGGCGTCGAGAACTCGGAGACCTTCTCCTTGACGCCGAGCGCCTCGAGCGCGGCGACCGACTGAGCCGGGTCCGACTCGACGAGCTCGACGGTCGCCGTCCGCTCCGTCCCCGTCCCCGCAGTGGCGACCGCGGCGCTGAGGGCCGCGGGATCGATCGTCGTGCCGGGCGCCCCGCCCTCGATCACCGGGGCGCCGTTGACGAAGACGAACTTGGCGTCGGCCGCCGCGTTGAGCAGGTCGTCCGTCCCGTCGACCACCGCATCGAGGAGCGTCGCCCCGTCGAGCGTGAGCTGGAGCGAGCCGTCCGCCGCGTTGAATGCCGCAGCCTCTGCCAGCACGTCCGGGCTCAGCTCGGCACGCTGGCCCCCGACCTCGACCGTGACCGGCGCCGAGACCAGCGTCGTGGCCTGCGCGAGCGCCGCGTCCGTCTCCGCCTGGGTGATGGCCGGAGCGATCGGGTCGGTCGGCAGGTCGAGCGGCTGCGCGGCAGTGAGCCACGACGACTCGATGATCGTGGTGGCCTCGTCCGCGACGACCTCGGCGCCGTCGAGCGCCGGCGTGGCGGTGGGCTGCCCGTCGGTGAACACGACCGAACCGTCGACGGGCTCGACGTTGAGGCTCGCCTCGACCTCCGCGACCTGGGCTGCGAGCTTGGTCTTGTCGACCGTCGTGACGGGCAGCTCCTCCTCGCCGCCGAAGAGCTGCTTCCACAGCTGGACGGGGCTCATGGAGAAGGACGTCAGCTCGTCGGCCGTGGCCTGGGCGTCGAACGCGAGGCCTGCGGCCGCGGGGTCGAGGGTCGTCGTCGCCTCACCGGCCTGGAGCGTGATCGGCTCCTTCGCGCGTCCCCCGAGCCCCTTCTCGAGCGCCGACACGGCCGAGGTCCGGTCGAGGCCGCCGACCTCGACCCCCGCCACCGTGGTCTCGGGCGGCACCTTGTCCGAGTAGAACCACTGGGCACCCGTGTAGAGGCCGGCGAGCACGACGACGCCGATGCCCGCCCACAGGGCGACCTTGGGCAGTCGGCTCGGTGCCTTGTCACCGGACAGGCCCGCGAGGGGCGAGTCGTCGGCCGGCGGCTCCGCTCCGGCGGGGGCCGAAACCCCCACGGGCGTGAACGCCGAGGTGACAGAGGTTCGCGCGGGAGCGGCGGGTGCGGGGGTCGCCGCAGCGCCCGACGTCGCCGCGCTCGTCCACGCAGACGTCGCCGGGGCGAAGGGGGAAGCGGGCGCCGCGGAGGCCGCGACCGGGGTTGCGGGAACCTCGGGGGCGCCCGGCAGGGGCGCGAGAACCTGGGTCGCCTGGGCGTCCGGGACCGGGAGGGCCTCCACGGGCGGCAGGACCTCGGTCACGGCGTTGGTCGGGACCTCGGTGGGAGCCGGCTCGACGGGAGCCGGCTCGGCCGCCACCGGACCCGCGGGCTCAGCGCGCGCGGGCTCGACGAGAACGGGCTCGACGGGAGCCGGCTCGGCCGCCACCGGACCTGCGGGCTCAGCGGGAGCGGGCTCGGCGAGAGCGGGCTCGGCGGGAGCGGGCTCGGCCGCCACCGGACGTGCGGGCTCAGCGGGAGCGGGCTCGACGGGAGCCGGCTCGGTGGGAGCCGGCTCGGCGGGAGCCGGCTCGGCGGGAGCCGGCTCGGCGGGAGCCGGCTCGGCGGGAGCGTCCGCCTGCTCGAACGCGAAGACCCGAGGAGAGTAGGGCACGTCGTCGTCATCGTCGAACGACGGGCCGTGAGCAGCTGCCGCGGGCTCGGTGTCCGCGACGGGAGCGGCAGTCGGCGCGGGTGCGCTCACCGGCTCGACCGCAACAGGGGCGTGCTCGACCGGCGCCGCTTCGACAGGAGCGGGGAGCTCGGCATCGGCCACGGTCTCTGCCGACTCGACTGATGCAGGCTCGACCGGTGCCGGGGCCTCTCCCGAAGGAGCATCTGCGGCTGCGGGCGCGGTCGCCTCGGCGACCGGCGCGGGCTCGGCAGGTACAGCCGGTGCCGTCGCGGAGGTGACCACCGCGTCCGAGTCGACCGGCAGAACGTCCGCGCCGGATTCGACCGTGACGTCATCTGTGCCGAGCGTCTCGGCGGGCGGCTCAGGCGAAGACACCGTGTCCGCGGCAGGCACTGCCGCATCCTCGGCAGGCGTCGGCACGGGCTGCGTGTCCAGAGACCCGCCCTCGACCGGAGCCGACTCCTCCGCAGGCTCGACGACCTCCTGGTCAGAGACGGCGCGCCCGGCCACGGGGGCCGGGCTCGTCGGGGCGTCGGCCGCGTCGGGCGCTGCCGCTGCGGCGGACGGGGTGCCTGGCTCCACAGGAGTCGCAGTCCCGTCGCTCAGGCTCGGGTCGGGCGCGTTCTCACGCTCGGTCGGGTGTCCCATCGACTGTCTCCGTGATGATGTGGGTGCGCGGTCGAGCCGCGACGAAAGAGTGGGGGATGCGGGCAGCCCGCACGGGGGCAATTCTATGCGTCTGTACCGAAGTGTCCGGTGGGTGTTCCGGGTGAAGATCCGGTGGCGATCTGCGGCTGCGGCGACTCGTCGCTCGTGCGGGCGACGGCACGCACGGGTCGGTCGCTGAACCAGGACGTGGGGAGGAAGGCCGCGGCCGCTACGAGCAGCATCCCGCCGTAGACCCACACGAGCCCGACGGTCTGGTTGGGTACGAGCAGGTCACCACCTGGCCCGCGCATCGACAGGACCTGGACGGCGACGACCCATCCGATCGCGAACCCGACGATCCCGGCGTACCCGGCCCAGGCCCGCGCGAGCGTCCCCGCGGCGAGCACCGCGAGCAGCGCGACGACGACCCCCACGGGAAGGAGGTGGTCCGTCACCACGACACGGTGCATGACCGTGCCGACGACGCCCACGACGAGGCCGAGCAGCACGCACAGCAGCGCGTGCGTCAGGCGACGGGTTCCGGTCTTCTTCACGACGTCCACGCTACTGGTCCTGTCTGATCATTTCCCGTGAACGTGCGAGAGGCTCCCGCAGACTCCGAGGTCACCGTGTAGAACTCGCGTGAAGGAAGGGCAGCGAGGACGTCGTTGCTCAGCGCGTACCACCCGAGGACCTCACCCGCAGCGCTCTGACCCCGCTCCCCCGCCGGGGCTCCGTCGCCGTGCCGCACCGCGACGCCGACGTGCTGCACCTGGGTCACGTGCGCACGCAGTGCGCCGACCACGGCACCGAGCACCGGCTCGACCTCGACCACGACGACCTCCTCGAGACCGTTCTTGGCCACGGGGGGCAGCGGCTCCTCGGGGTCGGGCAGCGTGAGCTCGGGATGCTCGGCGCGCAGCGCCGCGACCCCCGGCAGGACGGCCAGCTCACGTCGAGCTGCTCGCGCGACCTCGGCGGGCACCACGGACTGCCACAGCGCGGGCTCGTGACCCGCCGACGGGTCTCCTGCGCGCGCACCGCCCAGCCGGACGACCTCGGGGTCCGGGGCTCCGCCGTCGGGCAGCGCGGAACCCTGCTCCCGGGCGAGCTCGATCGCGCGGACCGTGATCTCGTGCGCCCGCACGTGGTCCGGATGGCCGTAGCCGCCCGACGGCTCGTACGTCACCACGACGCGCGGGCGCCGCTCGCGCAGCACGCGCGCGAGGCGGCGCGCCGCCTCGTCGAGCGGGACGCCGACGAGCGCTCCCTCGGGGAGGTCCGCCTCGGCCGCGGCCCGGGCGATGCCCGGCGCGGCCCACGCCATGCCCGAGTCGCGGAAGGAACGCTCACCGACCTGGCCCGGCGAGCGGCCGGGCCCGCCGTCCTCGACCTGGTCGAGGAACACGTGGTCGGACACGCCCAGGCTCGCCAGCGCCGCGGCCAGCTCACCCTCGCGGTGCGCCGCGAGAGCCGGGCCGTCGCCCTCGAGGTGCGCCAGCTCCGCGCCGATGACCTCGCCCTGCTCGCCGCGCGTGCACGTCACGAGCGTCACCGGCTCGCCCGCCGCCGCCCACGTCGCCAGCAGCGCGCCGGTCGCGAGGGTCTCGTCGTCGGGGTGCGCGTGCACGGCGAGCAGCCCACCACGGGGCTGGACCGGCTCGAGCCTCATTCGTCCTCCAGAGGTGCAGGTAGAGCGGAGCCCGCACCGCCGGTCACGAGGACCAGCGGCACGGGCTGCGTGCTCAGCGGTTGTGCAGTCCTGACGAGATCAGGACTTCTTGGCGCGGGAGAACGCGCGGGCGCGCTCGGTCTGGTCGAGGATGACCTTGCGGATGCGCACGACCTCGGGGGTGACCTCGACGCACTCGTCCTCGCGGGCGAACTCGAGCGACTCCTCGAGCGTCAGGTGCTTCGGAGGGGTGAGGTTCTCGAACGTGTCGCTCGACGCGGCACGCATGTTCGTGAGCTTCTTCTCCTTGGTGATGTTGACGTCCATGTCCTCGTTGCGCGAGTTCTCACCGACGATCATGCCCTCGTAGACCTCCTGCGTGGGGTCGACGAAGAAGGAGCCGCGCTCCTGCAGGTTGATCATCGCGAACGGCGTCACGACGCCCGCACGGTCAGCGACGAGCGAACCGTTCACACGGGTCTCGATGGGGCCCGCCCACGGCTCGTAGCCCTCGGCGATCGAGGACGCGATGCCCGTGCCGCGCGTGTCCGTGAGGAAGCGCGTACGGAAGCCGATGAGCCCGCGAGCCGGGACGACGAACTCCATGCGGACCCAGCCCGTGCCGTGGTTCGACATGGTCTCCATGCGGCCCTTGCGCTGCGCGAGGAGCTGCGTGACGTTGCCCAGGTACTCCTCGGGCACGTCGATCGTCATGCGCTCCATGGGCTCGTGGCGCTTGCCGTCGATCTGCTTGGTGACGACCTGCGGCTTGCCGACGGTCAGCTCGAAGCCCTCGCGGCGCATCTGCTCGACCAGGATGGCGAGCGCGAGCTCTCCACGGCCCTGGACCTCCCAGGCGTCCGGACGCTCGGTCGGCAGGACGCGCAGCGACACGTTGCCGATGAGCTCCTTGTCGAGACGGTCCTTGACCTGGCGGGCCGTGACCTTGTGGCCCTTGCCGCCCTTGCCCGCGAGCGGGGAGGTGTTGATACCGATCGTCATCGAGATCGCCGGGTCGTCGACCGTGATGAGCGGCAGCGGACGCGGGTCGTCGGGGTCCGTGAGGGTCTCACCGATGGTGATCTCCTCGATGCCGGCGACGGCCACGATCTCGCCCGGGCCCGCAGAGTCCGTGGGCACACGGGTGAGCGCCTTGGTCTCGAGGAGCTCGGTGATCTTGACGTTCTGCATGGTGCCGTCGGCACGGGCCCACGCCACGGTCTGGCCCTTGTGGATGGTGCCGTTGAAGATGCGCAGCAGCGCGAGGCGGCCGAGGAACGGCGACGCGTCGAGGTTGGTGACGTGAGCCTGGAGCGGCGCACCCTCCTCGTACGTGGGGGCCGGGATCTTGTCGAGGATGACCTTGAACAGGGGCTCGAGGTCCTCGCTGTCCGGGACCGAGCCGTCGGCCGGCTGGACCGTCGAGGCGCGTCCGACCTTGGCCGCGGCGTAGACCACGGGCATGTCGAGGATCGCGTCGAGGTCGAGGTCGGGGACCTCGTCCGCGAGGTCGCTCGCGAGACCGAGCAGCAGGTCGGTCGCCTCGGCGACGACCTCCTCGATGCGCGAGTCGGGGCGGTCGGTCTTGTTGACCACGAGGATCACGGGGAGCTTGGCGACGAGCGCCTTGCGGAGCACGAAGCGCGTCTGGGGCAGCGGGCCCTCCGACGCGTCGACCAGGAGCACGACACCGTCGACCATGGACAGGCCGCGCTCGACCTCACCACCGAAGTCGGCGTGGCCCGGGGTGTCGATCACGTTGATCGTGATGCCCTCCGGGTGCCCCGCCTCGACTGCCGCCGGACCGGCGTAGTGCACGGCGGTGTTCTTCGCGAGGATCGTGATGCCCTTCTCGCGCTCCAGGTCACCGGAGTCCATGGCCCGCTCGTCGACGTGCGCGTGAGCGCCGAAGGCGCCGGACTGGTGCAGCATCGCGTCGACCAGGGTCGTCTTGCCGTGGTCGACGTGGGCGACGATCGCCACGTTGCGCAGGTCAGAGCGCACAGACATACAGAACTCATTTCGGGAGAGGAGCAAGCGACGGAGGTTTCCGCCCCGGAGTTGGTGGCCAGCAGACGGGCGCCGCCCGCGCAGAGCACGCGCGCGCCGTCGTCCGGGCACGGCTATCTTACCGGGTGCAGGCCAGTGCGTGGAGGGGGTGCTCCGTCACACCCCGCTCCCCTGCCCTCAGACGCGAGATGCCCGACGACGGCGCGTGCCGTCGTCGGGCATCTCACCCGTGCTGTGCGCGAGTCCGGTCAGACCGGCTGCTGCGGGATGCGGTCCCCCTCGAGGTCCTCGCGGTCGTCGTCCTGCGTACGCGCCAGAGCACCGAGCTCCTTGCGCTCGTCGCGCGCCAGGTCGTTCTTGGACGCGTCGAGCAGGGCGTCACGCACCTCACGACGCCGACGCTGCTCGGCAGGGTCCGGGACCGGCACCGCAGCGAGCAGGCGCTGCGTGTACGGGTCCACCGGGGCGTGGACGATCTGCTCGGTCGTCCCGACCTCGACCAGCTTGCCCTGGTGCATGACCGCGACGTGGTCCGAGAGCATCTCGACGACCGCGAGGTCGTGCGAGATGAACAGGCACGCGAACCCGTGCTCGCGCTGCAGGTCCTGGAAGAGGTCGAGCACGCGGGCCTGGACCGAGACGTCGAGGGCCGACGTCGGCTCGTCCGCGACCAGCAGCTTGGGCTCGAGCGAGAGCGCACGGGCGATGCCCACGCGCTGACGCTGGCCGCCCGAGAGCTCGTGCGGATACCTGTTGCGCATGGCCCTGGGCAGCTCGACCTGGTCCAGCAGCCGCTCGACCTCGGCGCTCAACGCCTTGCCCCTGATGCCCTTGTGGAGCATGAGCGGCTCGCCGATCGACTCGCCGATGGGCAGGCGCGGGTTCAGGGACGAACCCGGGTCCTGGAAGACGATGCCGACCTCCTTGCGGAGCGGACGCAGCGCCTTCGGGGAGACCCCGACCATGTTCATGTCGCCGACGCGCAGCGCGCCACCCGTCACGGGCAGCAGCCCGACGACGGCACGACCGATGGTCGTCTTGCCCGAGCCGGACTCGCCCACCAGGCCGAGCACCTCGCCCTTGCGGATCGAGAAGCTCACCTGGTCGACGGCGCGGAAGGCCTTCTGCCGACGACGGGCCGGGTACTCGATGATCATGTCGGTCGCCTCGAGGACGACGTCCTTGTCCACGACCGGTGCCGCGACGGGCGCGCGGTCCGTGACGGACTCGACCCCGGTCTTGGACGTCCCCAGGTGCGGGACGGCGTCCAGCAGACGACGCGTGTACGGGTCCTTCGGCGCGCCGAAGACCTCGGCCGCGGTCCCCCGCTCGACGACGTGGCCGTCCTTCATGACCATCATGGTGTCGGCCATGTCGGCCACCACGCCCATGTCGTGCGTGATGAGGATGATCGCGGCGTCGACCCGGTGGCGCAGGTCGCGGAGCAGGCGCAGGATCTCCGCCTGGACCGTGACGTCGAGCGCGGTCGTCGGCTCGTCGGCGACCAGGAGCTTGGGGTCGCAGGCGAGCGCCTGGGCGATCATGGCGCGCTGGCGCTGACCGCCCGAGAGCTGGTGCGGGTACGCGTCGAAGCGACGCTCGGGCTCGGGGATGTCCACGAGACGGAGCAGCTCGATCGCGCGCTTCTTGGCCTCCGAGGGGCCGACCGTGAAGTGCGTGCGGATCGTCTCGACGATCTGGAATCCGACCGTGTAGACGGGGTTGAGCGCGGTCATGGGCTCCTGGAAGATCATCGAGATCTCCCGCCCACGGATGTTGCGCAGACCGCCCTGCGTCAGACCGATGAGCTCGCGGTCGCCCAGCTTGGCGCTGCCGCGTGCGCGCCCGTTCGAGGGCAGCAGGCCCAGCAGCGCGAGCGAGGACTGGGACTTGCCCGAGCCCGACTCGCCCACGATCGCCAGGACCTCGCCCGCGTACAGGTCGTAGCTGATGTCGGTCGCCGCCGGGTACCAGACCCCGTCGACGTAGAAGTCCACGCCCAGGTCGCGCACCGAGAGCACGGGGCTCCCCGTGGGCGTGAACTGAGGCACGGATGATGTGTCGATGGCCACGATGATCAGTGTCCTTCCAGCAGGTGGGAGACCTGGCGCTCGTGGCGCCTCATCTCTGGGAACATGGGGCCATGGGTCCCACGAAGGTCTTCTTCTCGATGTACGGCCGAGTGCTCACCGTGGCGGTGGGCGTGGTCGGCGTCATGCTCTGCGCCGCGATCTGGACGTCCGACGGCGCGGCCGCCGGACTGCGCACGCTGCCTGGCGTGGCGCTGGTGACCTGGGCGGTCGCCATGCTGTTCTGGCTGCCACGCGTCGAGGTGTCCGACGGCGGGATCGACGTGCACAACGTGGTGCGCAGCGTGCACGTCCCGTGGCCCGCGTTCGAGGGCGCCGAGACGCGCTGGTCGCTCGAGGTGAGCTACCGCGGCGGCACGGTGTCCGCCTGGGCAGCGCCCCGGTCGAGCGGCAGCGCCCGTTGGCTGCGCACCCGCCGTGACGGCACCCAGCGCGGCGGCGGCACGGCTGCCGCGACGGCCGAGACCGTCGCGGCAGCCGTGGCCGAGCGCCACGCGGCCCTCGTCGCGGCGGGCTACCTCGATGCCCGCCGCGACGGCACGCCCGGCGCCAGCACCCGGTGGAACGTCCGCCAGCTCGCCGTGCTCGGCGCTCTGGTGGCCGCGACGATCGTGGTCACGACCGTCGGAGGGTGACCCGACGCGCCGTGGCGCGCAGGTCACGGGGTGCTCGGTTCCGCAGCGGCACCCGTGCCGTCGGTCGGGCGCGTCGAGGGCAGCGGACGCTCGATGCGGCGCGCACGCGCCATCTTGCGCAACGAGGGGATCCGCTTCTGACGCGGGTCGAACGCGTCGCGCAGACCGTCACCGATGAAGTTCACGCACAGCGCGATCGACACGATGAAGGCACCCGGCCACCAGAACAGCCAGGGGCGTGAGGCGAACGCCTGCTGGTAGTCGTTGATCAGCAGACCCAGCGAGATGGACGGCGACTTGATGCCGACCCCGAGGTAGCTGAGCGACGTCTCCAGCAGGATCGCCGAGCTCAGCAGCAGCGTCGTGTTGACGATGATGACGCCGACCGCGTTGGGCAGCATGTGCTTGAAGATGATGCGCGTGTTGCTCGCGCCCGCGACGCGTGCTGCGTCGACGAACTCGCGCTCACGCAGCGAGAGGAACTCGCCACGCACCAGACGGGCCAGCGGCGGCCAGAGGATCAGCCCGAGGAAGGCACCGAACACCGCGGCGTTGTTGCCACCCGACATCAGACCCAGGACGGCGCCCAGGACGATCACGGGCATCGTGATGATGAGGTCCGTGAAACGCATCAGGAGCGAGTCCGTCGCGCCTCGGAAGAAGCCCGAGAGCGCCCCGACGACGATGCCCATGACGGTCGCGATGAGGCCGACCGAGAACATGATGATGAGCGACGTCTGCGTACCGCGCATGACGCGGGCGAAGATGTCACGACCGGCCTCGTCCTGACCGAAGGGGTGCACCGAGCTCGGAGCACCACCGTTGACCAGAGGGTTGGTCGCTCCCTGGCCGGACGGGACGAAGTTCCACCAGCCGGTCCACGAACCGAAGCCGACCGAGGTGACCGCGAGGATCGTGATCAGCGCGAGGACGACGACCGAGATGACCGCGCCCTTGTGCCGGAGGAACCGCCGGCGGACGATCTGGTTCTGCGAGAGCCCCTCGACCTCCTTGAGCTCGATCTGGTTCTCGACGTTCGGGTCGAACGTGGAATCTTGAGGAGAAATGGCGTTGCTCATGCGTTCACCCGGATCCGCGGGTCGAGGGCTGCGTAGATCAGATCAGCCACGATGTTGGCGATGATGGCGAGGGCCGCCACGATGACGAGGTACGCCATCACTGGATCGACCTCAGCACCCTGCAAGGAGTCGATGAACAGGGTGCCCATGCCCGGACGGGCGAAGACCTTCTCGGTGATGATCGCGCCACCGAGGAGCGTGATGACGTCGATCGGGACGATCGTCGCGAGCGGGATCAGCGTGTTGCGGAACCCGTGGCGCATGATGACCGTCCGCTCCGGCAGGCCCTTGGCCCGCGCGGTGCGGATGTAGTCCTGGCTCATCACCTCGAGCATGCTCGACCGCGAGTAGCGGGTGTAGCCGGCGAACTGGATGAGGACCAGCGCGATCGTCGGCAGGAGAAGGTGCGTGAAGCTGTCCAGGGTCCCGACCCAGAAGTTGCCTCCGAGGTTCGGGGTGGCGTCGCCGATGGTCGCGAGCGGCCGGCCGTTGATCGCCGGAGCCTTGAGGTAGGCGGGCCAGATCGACATGACCTTGTCCACGAAGATCATGGACGCCACGAGGAACGCCGTGATCGCAGCGCTGCGCGCGGAGATTCCTCGGTCCGGTCCTCCCCAGAGGTAGCCGATGGCGATGCCGACGGCGACCGTCAGGATCGCGAGGCCACCGACGAGGGCCCAGCTGTCGACCGCACGGAGCACGGACCTCAGCGGGTAGTAGAGCGCGAGCCCCAGCGCCACGGTCGACAGTGCGGCGCCCAGGGCGCGGCGGTTCTGCAGGCCGGCCGTGAGCGCGGTGATGGCGAAGGCGAGCGCCGTACCGGTGATGAGGATGATGACGGGGCCGAGGTTCGGCTGGAGCCACCAGTTGGAGAGCTGGAGGTAGTAGAGCGCGCCGACGGTGACCAGGAAGGCGCTGCCGAACGTGATGAGCCGCTTGCGGGCCGTCCCGCCGAAGGCGAGCATCCAGGCCGTCCCTGCCAGGGCACCGGCGACCGCTATCACGAGCGGGCTCAGCGACGGATCCTTGAGGAAGTCGTTGAAGCCGATAGCACCCCACTGCTTGAGCAGCACGGCGACCCAGAAGGCCGGGAGCGAGTAGAGCACGAAGGACAGGAAGATCGTGATGTAGTCGAACGAGCTGTACTGGCGCAGCGCGCTCACGATGCCGATCATCACGCCGAGGATGATCGCGATGACGGTCGCTGCGGCGACGAGCTGGATCGTGGAGGCGACGGCCCCCTGGAGCAGGCTCGAGACGGGCTGACCAGAACGCCAGCCGACGCCGAAGTCGCCGGTCACGAAGTCACCGAGCCACTTGAAGTAGCGGATCACCGGGTGCGTGTTGAGATCGAGGATCTCGGTGCGCTCGGCGATCCTCTGCGCCTTGACCGCGCCGTCCGTCAGCGACTCGAGGTCTTCGAAGGGCCTGATCGACTTGCTCACGAGCAGGTACATGGCGAACGTCGACACGAGCAGGGTTCCCAACCCTGCCAGCAGACGCCGCGAGATGAAAGAGAACATTGGAGGGCATACCTCGCTGAAACTAGGGACCCAGGTTAGGGCCGGGCAAGTCTACGCGCGGGTAGCGCGAGGAGACGTTCAGCCGGCGCGAGGTGAGGGTCATGGTGGACTCCTGCCGCACAACCCACGACGAGGACACCGGTGATCGAATCGACCGGTGCCCTCGTCGTGCGACGCGCCGAGCACGGGCCGGCACCAGGCGTGGGCCTGGTGCCGACCGGGGGCTTGGCCCCGTGCTCAGGAACGGATGGGCTCGACGCTACGCGCCGAGCTCCCAGTTCCAGAAGCCGTAGAAGATCGTCGGGCTGATGGTGATCGCGTCGACGCCCTTCAGGTTCTCGTTCCAGCCCTGGATCGCGGGGAACTGGAAGATCGTGGTGCCGAAGGCGTCGGCCCACAGGTTCTTCTCGACCTCGAGCTGCAGAGCGAACTGCTCGTCGGGGTCGGTCGAGACCTGGAGCTGGTCGAGCGCAGCGTCGACGGCCGCGTTCGAGTAGAAGCCGTAGTTGTTCAGACCACGCTCGGGCGAGTAGCGGAAGTTGGCGTCCGACTCGGTGACGGCGGTCGAGGTCGACTGCCACCCGAAGAGCGATGCGTCGTACTCCTGCTGGCCGGTGCCGAGGAGCGTGCCCCACGTAGCGGCCGGACGGCCGGTGTCGACGATCTCGAAGCCGGCCTGCGAGGCGGTGTCGGTGATGAGCGCGACCTGGTTCACGCGGCGCGCGTTCTCGTTGTTGTACGCGAAGCGGACCTTGACGGGGGTGGTCACGCCGGCCTCGGCGAGCAGCGCCTTGGCCTTCTCGACGTCACCCGCGGCCGGGTAGAAGTCCGAGCCGTTCTCGGCGACCATCTTGTCGTAGTTGGGCGAGCCCGGGATGAGGATCTGCGAGTTGCGGACCTCGGCGTCAGGGTTCAGCGGGACGATCAGGTTGTCGACGATCGTCTGGCGCGGGATGGAGAGGAGGAACGCCTGGCGGACCTTCTTGGCCTTCTCCGCGTCGCCGCCGTAGGTCGCGGGGCTGAAGGGGCCACCGTTCTCGAAGACCAGGTCGACGTGCTCGAACGTGCCCTCGACGCTGTTGTTGGTCTCGATCGCGGGCAGGGCCTCGAGGGCGCTGCGCACGTCTGCCGAGGCCTGCGGGCCGATGAGGTCGACCTCACCGTTCTGCAGCGCCTGGACCTGGGCCATCGGGTCGTCGATGTAACGAACCGTGATGGTCTCGACCGAGGCCTTGTTCTTGCCCTTGAAGTCGGGGTTCGCCTTGAGCGTCAGGTACTGGTTCTCCTCGTACGCGTCGAGGAGGTAGGCACCGTTCGAGAGCACGAGGGACTTGTCCTCGGGCATCTTGGTCATCTCGAAGCCGGAGTTCCAGAAGGTCGCGATGGGCGACAGCTTGGCGACGTCGGCGTTCAGGATGGCGTCACGCAGAGCGTCCTTGGCCTCCTGCGGGTCCGCGATGTCGAGCGTCTTCTGGGCGACGACGTGCGCCGGGACGAACTGGTTGGTGAAGTTCAGGGCCCAGTCACCGAACGGCTTGTCGTACACGAAGGTGATCGACTTGCCGTCTTCGCTGATCTCCGGGACCGCGCTGATGAGCGAGGCGCCGGGGGTCGTGCCGTCGAAGTAGACACCGGCGTCCAGGGCGGCCTGGTTCGTGACGTTGCCCTCCTCGTCGGTCTCGGGCTGGACGTTGTTGAACTTGGCGGAGGTGCCGGCCCACTGGAGCAGGATGTCCGTCGCGTCGAACGCCGTGCCGTCGGACCACTTGGTGTCGTCGGCAACCGTGTACTTGACCGTCAGCGGGTCGTCGGAGACCTTCTCGTACGTACCGAACGAGGTGTCCTCGACCAGGTTGAGGTTCTCGTCGTAGTAGTTGAAGCCCGAGTTCAGCATGTAGCCGATCACGGCGTTCTGCGTCGCGTTGCCGTTCGTCGAGCTGAGGTTGAGCTCGTTGAGCGGGGCTTCCCAGGCCACGGTGACCGCGGACTCCTGGTTGATGCCTGCGTCGTCAGTTTCCGCCTCGTTGGCCGTGCCACCGCATGCGGTCAGCACCAACGCGACCGAGGCCACGGCCGCGGTAACGGCACTTGTGCGCCTGATGTTCAATGTTCCTCCTCAAGGGGATGGCGACTCCCTTGCCCCGAAGGAACGCGCGGGGTGACCCGCGGGGCGTCCCTCGGCGGCATCGTCAGGGAAGCCCACCATGGTTTGGGGCAACGGTACCGACCAAGATGGGCGACTTCACCCGGTTGCACCATTCGGGCAACCGATCGTTACCGAGTTGATACTGGCCGGTACGGTCCTGTTTCCGTCTTGATACCGGGAGAAACCGGTACGTAACAACCCGGACACAAGGAACGGAGACCTGCCTCGTCTCACGATACGGCTTTCGTTGTCCCACGAACCGTGAGTGTGACCGGTCTCTCGGAGGCGTCGGTCACGTCCCGTTGCTGAACAGACCGGGACGCGAACCACGGTCGGCTGCCCGGATCAGACGGCCTTCTTCACCACGCTCGACTTCAGCTGCATCTGCCCGAAGCCCGGCACCTTCGCGTCGATGTCGTGGTCACCCACGCCGTCGGAGATCAGTCGGATGCCACGCACCTTGGTGCCGACCTTGACGACCCCACCGCCCGCGCCCTTGACCTTGAGGTCCTTGACGATCGTGACGTCGTCGCCGTCCTCCAGCGGATTGCCGACGGCATCCTTCACGACACGTGCGTCCGACGGCCCAGCGTGGTCGGTGCCGTCGAAGCTTCCGGGCGACCACTCGTGGCCGCACATCGGGCACACCAGCAGCGCACCGGACTCGTACGTGAAGTCGCTCGCGCACGAGGGGCACGGGGGCAGCTGATCAGACATCGAACCTCCAGGTCGTCGTGTGTCGGGGAACCGGCCTCGAGCCGGTCCTCGTTCCCGTCAAGGTGCGGCACGTCGGATCATGCGGGACGAGCCGGCTCCAGTCCCACCCGATCGACGGGACGAGCGCGCTGACGGCAGCTCGTCTTCGTCGAGATGGCGCCCGACCCGGGTCGGGCGCCCGCGCGACTACACGTTGAAGCGGAACTCCACGACGTCGCCGTCGACCATGACGTAGTCCTTGCCCTCGATGCGGGCCTTGCCCGCCGCACGAGCAGCCGCGACCGAGCCGGTCTCGACGAGGTCGTCGAACGAGATGACCTCGGCCTTGATGAAGCCGCGCTCGAAGTCGGTGTGGATGACGCCCGCAGCCTGCGGCGCGGTCCAGCCCTTGCGGATGGTCCAGGCGCGCGACTCCTTGGGCCCGGCGGTCAGGTACGTCTGCAGGCCGAGCGTGTCGAAGCCGACGCGAGCGAGCTGGTCGAGCCCCGACTCCTCCTGGCCCGTCTCGGCGAGCATCTCGGCCGCTTCCTCGGGCTCCAGCTCGGCGAGCTCGGACTCGAACTTGGCGTCCAGGAAGATCGCCTGGGCCGGCGCGACGAGCGCGCGCAGCTCGTCCTTGCGGGCCTCGTCCACGAGCCCCGCGTCGTCGGTGTTGAAGACGTAGATGAACGGCTTGGCCGTCATGAGCTGCAGGCTCGCGATCTCGGCCAGGTCCAGGCCCGCGGCAGCAGCGCCCTGGAAGAGCGTGATGCCCTGCTCGAGCAGCGACTGGGCCTTCTGCGCGGCCGCGACGAGGACGGGGTCGCCCTTCTTGATCTTGACTTCCTTCTCGAGGCGCGGCAGCGCCTTCTCGAGGGTCTGGAGGTCCGCGAGGATCAGCTCGGTGCTGATGGTCTCGATGTCGTCCGCGGAGTCCGTGGACCCCTCGACGCGGATCACGTCGGGGTCGTCGAACGCGCGGGTCACCTGGCAGATCGCGTCCGCCTCGCGGATGTTCGCGAGGAACTTGTTGCCGAGGCCCTCGCCCTCGCTCGCGCCCTTGACGATGCCCGCGATGTCCACGAACGAGACCGTCGCGGGCAGGATGCGCTCGCTGCCGAAGATCTCCGCGAGCTTGTTCAGCCGGGGGTCCGGGAGGGACACCACGCCGACGTTCGGCTCGATCGTCGCGAACGGGTAGTTCGCGGCGAGGACCTGGTTGCGCGTCAGGGCGTTGAAGAGGGTGGACTTGCCGACGTTGGGCAGGCCGACGATGCCGATTGTAAGAGCCACGGGGCCTGAGTCTACGGGAGCCGCGCCCCGGCCCGCTCGCGCGCTCGGTGGCCCGCAGCCCGACGGCGCCGCCCACCCGGGTGGGCCCGTGCAGGACTGCACGTGCGCACCCGGGCGAGAGGCGGCGTCGGGCCTGCTACTTGTAGCTCATGACCTGCTGGAGCAGCTCCGGTCCCCGCTGGTCCACCAGACGCCCGCCCCAGCGCATGCCCAGCACCAGGAAGAGCCCGCCGAGACCGATGCCCACGACCAGCGCGAGCCAGCCCCACACCGCGTCGCCCGTCAGGACGTTCGTGAGCGCCAGGGCCGCCGCGGGCAGGGACAGCGCGAGGAGCACGAGCATCGTGATCATCTGCGCGAACATGGTCGCCATCGCGGCCCCCTGGGGCGACTTGAAGGGGCTGTCCCCCGGCTTGGGCACCGGGTAGAGGAGCCGCGCCGAAACCACGCTCGAGACCCCGAGCCCCGTCGCGAGCACGCCCAGGCTCAGCCCGACCGTGGCGACCAGCAGGTCCCAGCGCCCCGTGAACGCGACCGAGACGACCGCGAAGATCGTCACGACCGGGACCCCCAGCACCGCGGCCGCGAGCACACGGCCCGCGCGGTCCGCGAAGCCCGTGACCCCGGACGAGAGCTGCGTCCAGAAGGCGGTGTGGTCGTAGGCGATGTCCGCCGAGATCGCGAACCCGAACGTGAACGCCGTGAGCGGCCCGAGCACGAGCATGAGCTCGCGGAACCCGTCGCCGCCGTCGATCCCCATGCTCGACCCGACGAACCACAGCAGGACCGGGAGCAGCGGGACGACCGCGATGGACCCCGAGTAGCGCGGGTCGCGGAACCAGTACGTCAGGCAGCGCGCCGCGACGGCCCCGACCGGGGTCGCCGGGAAGCGGTCGAACCAGCCCAGGCCCTTGGACTTGCCCGCGCTCGCGCCGCCGCGCGGGGCGACGAGCGCCTTGGCGAGCGCGCGGTCCCACACGACCCACGCCAGCGCGACCACGACCACGGCGATCGCGAGCCGGGCGAGCGCGAGTCCCCAGGCGCCGTCCGCGACCGCGGACGCGACGGCCCACGGTGCTCCGAAAGGCGTCCAGCCCAGGACGTCCGCGATGACCGGCAGGACGTCCTGGCCGCGGGCGATCGCCGCGGTCGCCCAGCCGATGATCGGGCCGGCGAGCATGAGCGGCACGAACGCCGCGATCGACAGGACCTCGCGGTAGCGGCGCGAGTCGAGCAGCGGCGCGAGCGCCGTCGTGGTCGCGCGCGACCCCACGACGCACATCGCGACCGCGAGCAGCCCGCCCACGACCGCGGCGAGGGCCGCGACGGGAGAGCGCCACCACGCGAGCGTGGTGCCGAGCGAGACCAGGAGCGTCACGACACCCGGGATCCCGACGAGCCCTGCGACTGCGAGGCCCGCCAGGAGCTGGCGCTGGGGCACCGCGAACGTCACGAAGCGCTGCGGGTCGAGCGTGGCGTCCACGCCGAACGCGAACAGCGGCACGACCCACCACGCGATGACCACGACCGAGCCGACGATCGTCACGATCTGGCCCGCGGTCTCCGGGGCCGTGGTGCCCAGGACCGCGAGCCCGATCAGCGCCATGGTCGCGATGCCGAGCCCGTAGAGGATGCCGAGGGCCAGCCCGATGGTCTGCCACACGCTCTTCTTGAGCGTGTTGCGCATGAGCGTGAGCTTGAGCCTTACGAGGTGCGCAACCACGACAGCCCCTCCGTGGTGTGACGGCCGCCGACGAGGTCGACGAAGCGGTCCTCGAGGCTCTGGCCCGCGCGCACCTCGTCCACGGTGCCCGCCGCGAGCACGTGCCCGCCCGCGATGACCGCGACGTGGTCGCACATGCGCTGGACCAGGTCCATGACGTGCGAGGACACGATCACGGTGCCGCCGCTCGCGACGTACCCGTTGAGGATCTCGCGGATGTTGGCCGCGGAGACCGGGTCGACGGCCTCGAACGGCTCGTCGAGCACGAGCAGGCTCGGCGCGTGGATGAGGGCCGAGGCGAGCGCGATCTTCTTGGTCATGCCCGCCGAGTAGTCGACGACGAACGTGTTCGCGTCGGCCGCCAGGCCCAGGGCCTCGAGCAGGTCCGCGGTGCGCTCGGCGACCGTCTGCCGGTCCATGCCGCGCAGCAGGCCCGCGTACGTGATCAGCTGGGCGCCCGTGAGGCGGTCGAACAGGCGCACGCCGTCGGGCAGGATGCCGAGCATGCGCTTGCCCTCGAGCGGGTTGGCCCACAGGTCCAGGCCGTGCACGTGGACCGTGCCGAAGTCGGGTCGCAGCAGGCCAGTGGCCATGGACAGCGCGGTCGTCTTGCCCGCGCCGTTGGGGCCGACGAGCCCGTAGAAGGATCCGGCCGGGACGTCGAGGTCGATCCCGGCCACGGCGATCTTCTCGCCGAACTTCTTCCACAGACCGCGCACCGAGAGCGCGGGGGCCGCGGGCCCCTGCGTCGACGGGGCCGGGGGCGCTGCGGGGGCGAGCACGGGGGCGGTCTCTGCCGGTGCGGTCGGCGCCTCGGGTGCGCCGGGGGTCGTGGGTGGGAACTGGTCGCGGGGCTCAGGGTCGTGGGCCATACGGACAAACGTAGCGGAGCAGGGCCGCTGCTCCCCCTGTGAAATGTCACGTCTTTCGAGGTGGGAGGTTCGCCCGCACGCCCGACGGCGTCGCTCACCCGTCCTGTCGGTGGCACCTGGCAGAGTGCGGGCATGGACAACGCCTTGCCGTGGTTGATGCTCGTCGTCGGGCTCCTCGTGGGTGCCCTCCTGGGGTGGTTCGCGCGGCGGTCCGCGCCGGACTCGGGGCGCGAGGAGATCGGCAGGCTCACGGGCCTGCTGTCCCAGGCGCAGCAGGAGGCCGCGCGCGGCGCGGGGCTCGCCGAGCGCCTCGCGGCCGAGCGCGAGGGGTTCGAGCGACAGCTCCGCACCGAGCGCGAGGGGTTCGGACGTCACCTCGCGGGCGTCGAGCGCGCAGCGGACGAACGGTTCGACATCGAGCGCGCCAACCACGAGCGAGCCATCGAGGAGCTGCGCGCGGGCTCCGAGAAGAGGCTCGGCGAGATCCGCGGCGACCAGGCGCGCCTCGAGGCGCAGTTCGAGGTCCTGGCCCGCAAGGCCCTCGCGACCAGCAGCGAGCAGTTCCTCACCCAGGCCGAGGAGCGCTTCAAGCGCAGCCAGCAGGTCGGCGAGTCCGAGCTGGCCAAGCGCGAGCAGGCGGTCCAGCAGCTCGTCGAGCCGCTGAGCAAGGCCCTCGACCAGGTCAAGGCCGAGGTCACGGCCGCCGAGCAGGCCCGCCGGGAGGCGCACGGCACGCTCACCGAGCAGGTGCGCAGCATGCGCCTCGACTCGGAAGCCCTGCGCTCGGAGACGGCCCAGCTCGTCACGGCCCTGCGATCCTCGCAGGTGCGCGGAGCCTGGGGCGAGCTCCAGCTGCGCCGCGTGGTCGAGGCCGCGGGCATGATCCCCCACGTCGACTTCATGGAGCAGGACCAGGTCAGCACCGACGACGGCGCGCTGCGCCCTGACATGGTGATCAGGCTCGCGGGCGGGAAGAACGTCGTCGTGGACGCCAAGGTCGCGTTCCTCGGCTACCTCGACGCCCAGCAGACCGCCGACCCCCGGGTGCGCGCCGAACGCCTGGCCGCGCACGCGCGCCACTTCCGCAAGCACATCGACGACCTGGCGGGCAAGAGGTACTGGGACCAGTTCAGCCCCGCGCCCGAGTTCGTGGTCATGTTCGTGCCCGCCGAGTCGTTCCTGTCGGCCGCGGTCGAGCAGGACCCCTCGATCCTCGAGTACGCGGTCGCCAAGAACGTCATCATCGCGGCCCCCATGACCATGATCGCGCTGCTGCGGACCGTCGCGTACGCGTGGCGCCAGGACGCCCTCGCGGCCAACGCCCAGCAGGTGCTGACGCTCGGCAAGGAGCTGCACGGGCGCCTCGCCGTCATGGGCAGCCACCTGGCCAAGCTGGGGAGGTCCATCCAGGGCGCCGCCGAGTCGTACAACAAGACCGTCGCCTCGCTCGAGACCCGCGTCCTCGTGAGCGCCCGCCGCTTCGCCGACCTCAACGTCGTCGACGAGGACCTCGAGACCCCCGCCCCGGCGAACCCGCAGCTCAGCGCCGTGAGCGCACCCGAGCTCCTCGCCTCGGTCAACGAGTCGGTCGTCGCGCTCGACGAGATCGGGAGCGCCTCGGGTGCGGGTGCGGCCCCCGGCTCACGCGGCGACGGCAGTGACGGTGTGCTCGACGCGGGCATGCTCGGGACCATCAACGGCCCCGGACGGCACGAGCGCGACCGCGGGGCCGACGCGTCCTGACGCACAGCACGGTCGGGGGTCTCGCCGCGAGGTGAGCGCCGTCGTCGGGCCGGACGACGAAGGCCCGCCCCCAGCAGGGGGGCGGGCCTTCGTGCGGCTGCTCGATGCAGACTGACGCGGACGGGTCAGACGGGCTCGACCGACAGCGACGTCCGGTTCTCGCGGCGCGGGCGGGCCGGGGCGTTGCCCGCGGCCTTGAGGTCCGCGCGCAACTCCTTGGGGAGCGAGAACATGAGGTCCTCGGTCGCGGTGCGCACCTCCTGCACCTCGCCGTAGCCACGCTCGGCCAGGTACGCGAGCACGTCGTTGACGAGGATCTCCGGGACCGAGGCCCCCGAGGTCACGCCGACCGTCGTGACGCCCTCGAGCCACGCCTCGTCCATCTCCTGCGCCCGGTCGATGCGGTACGAGGCGTCCGCGCCGGCGTTCAGGGCGACCTCGACGAGACGCACCGAGTTCGACGAGTTGGCCGAACCGACCACGATCACGAGCTCGCACTCGGGGGCGAGCTTCTTGACGGCGACCTGACGGTTCTGCGTCGCGTAGCAGATGTCGTCCGACGGCGGGTTCTGGAGCGTCGGGAACCGCTCACGGAGGCGGTCGACGGTCTCCATGGTCTCGTCGACCGACAGCGTCGTCTGCGAGATCCACACGACCTTGTCCGGGTCGCGGACCGTCACGTTCGCGGCGTCGTCGGGCGAGTTGACGATCTGGACGTGGTCCGGAGCCTCACCAGCCGTGCCCTCGACCTCCTCGTGACCCTCGTGCCCGATCAGCAGGATGTCGTAGTCGTCCGCCGCGAAGCGCACGGCCTCCTTGTGCACCTTGGTGACCAGGGGGCACGTCGCGTCGATCGTCTGGAGGTTGCGCTGCGCAGCGGCCTCGTGGACCGCGGGCGAGACGCCGTGGGCCGAGAACACGACGCGCGCGCCCTCGGGCACCTCGTCGGTCTCGTCGACGAACACCGCGCCCTTGTCGCTCAAGGACTCGACGACGTACTTGTTGTGGACGATCTCCTTGCGGACGTACACGGGGGCGCCGTAGTGCTCGAGCGCCTTCTCGACCGCGATCACGGCGCGGTCGACCCCCGCGCAGTAGCCGCGGGGGGCGGCGAGGAGGACACGCTTACCAGTCGGGGAAGTCACCCCACGAGTCTAGGCGACGGGCCTCCGGGGCCGGGCCGGGCCGGCGGCCCCGGGTGCGGTCCGGGCCAGGTCCTGGCAGCAACTCCACAGGATCCCCACGGGTCGGCGCGCACACAGCCCTCCTGTCAGTCCCATGAGGCAGTCTTGACCCGTGACCGACCGCCCCGCCAGCCCCGCCCCGCCGCCCGCGCTCCCCGCCCGGGCTCTCGACACGACCGCCGAGAACCCGTGGCCCGTCCGGCTGCTGTCGAGCAAGATCACGGCGTACATCGACAAGATGGCCCCCGTCTGGGTAGAGGGTCAGGTCGTCCAGCTCAACCGTCGGCCCGGCGCCTCGATGGCCTTCCTGACCCTGCGTGACACCGACGCCGACATGTCGCTCCCGGTCGCCGCCCTCGCCAAGGTCTTCGAGGCCGCGAGCACGCCGCTCACCGAGGGCGCGCACGTCGTCGTCCACGCCAAGCCGGTCTTCTGGCCCAAGCGCGGGTCGTTCCAGCTCCAGGCGAGCGAGGTGCGCACGGTCGGGATCGGCGAGCTCCTGGCCCGCATCGAGCACCTCAAGCGAGTCCTGGCCGCCGAAGGCCTGTTCGACGCGGACCGCAAGGTCCCGCTCCCCTTCCTTCCGGCGGTCGTCGGCCTGGTGTGCGGCCGCGAGTCCAAGGCCGAGCACGACGTCGTGGTCAACGCCCGCGCCCGCTGGCCCCAGGTGCGCTTCGAGATCCGCGAGGTCGCCGTCCAGGGCACGGGGGCCGTCGCGCAGGTGAGCGCCGCGATCGCCGAGCTCGACGCGCGCCCCGACGTCGACGTGATCGTGGTCGCACGCGGGGGCGGCGCGGTCGAGGACCTCCTGCCGTTCAGCAACGAGGCCCTGGTCCGGGCTGCGGCGGCCTGCCGCACCCCGCTCGTGAGCGCGATCGGCCACGAGACCGACACGCCGCTCCTGGACCTCGTCGCCGACTACCGCGCCTCGACCCCCACGGACGCCGCCAAGCGGATCGTGCCGGACGTGGGCGAGGAGCGCGCGCGCGTCCTGCAGGCCCGGTCCCGGATCCGCGCCGCGATCACGCACCAGCTCCAGCGCGAGCAGTCCCGTCTGGACAGCGCACGCTCACGTCCGGTGCTCGCAGCCCCCGAGACCATGATCTCGACGCGCGAGCAGCAGGTCCTCACCGCGAGGGACCGGGCCCGGCGCTCGCTCGACGCGGTCCTGCTGCGCGCGCACGGCGAGGTCGACCGGCTCGCGGCCCAGGTGCGCGCCCTGTCCCCCGCCTCGACGCTCGAGCGGGGCTACGCGGTCGTGCACGGCCCGGACGGCGCGATCGTCCGCTCCCCCGGCGACGTGAGCCCGGGCGACGCGCTGCACGTCCGCCTCGCCCAGGGCGCGATCGACGCCACCGTGCGCTGAGCCCATCCGGCCGCCCCCACAGCACCGCAGCAACACAGCACCGCAGCACCCCAGCCAACAGACCAGCCCCAGGAAGGCCCACCACCATGACCACCACCCCTCCCCACGCCGACGTCGCCGACCTCACCTACGAGCAGGCCCGCGACGAGCTGGTCCAGGTCGTGTCCCGCCTCGAGACCGGCGGCGAGCCGCTCGAGGCCTCGCTCGCCCTGTGGGAGCGTGGCGAGGCCCTCGCGGCCCGCTGCCAGCAGTGGCTCGACGGCGCGCGCGAGCGCCTCGCGTCAGCACGCGCCGCGGACGCCCCCGCCGCGGACGCCCCCGCCGCGGCGGGCGGTTCCTCCGAGGCGACCGAGGACGACTGACCGGGTCGCGTCAGGCGCTGGCCTTCTGGGACTGGGCGTCGGCCTGCGCCTGGGCGCGCTCGAGCGAGGCGCGCCGGTCCTCCTCGTTCTCCCGGTCGAGCCGGTCCACCTCGTCCTGGTCGTGCGTGAGGTTCTCCCCCGTCTCGGGGTCGAAGATCATCATCTTGTCGGGGTCGAACCAGAGCTCGGTCGTGTCACCGTCGCGCACGCGCGAGGCCGAGTTGAGCGCGACGACGAACTGGGTCCGCAGGCCCTCGCCGTCGAGCTCGCGGTCCAGCTCCTCGAGCTTCTCGGCGACCGACGCGTGCATCTCGAACGGCACGTACGCGTAGAGCTCGGCCCCGAGCCACTCGGTCACGTCGATCTGGGCGTCGAACGTGCGACCTCGGTCCTTCTTCGTCGGGTCGACGAGCCGGGCGTCCTCGAAGTGCTCCGGGCGCAGCCCCACGATGACCAGCTCGCGCTCCCCGACCGCGCTCACGATCCGCTCGGGCAGCTCGAACGTCCCGAACGGCAGCTCCATGCTGCTCCCGGAGACCTGCCCGGGCAGGAAGTTCATGGGCGGCGACCCGATGAACCCCGCGACGAACAGGTTGACGGGCTGCTCGTACAGGGCGCGCGGGCTCGCGAGCTGCTGCAGCTCGCCCTTGCGCAGCACCGCGACACGGTCCCCGAGCGTCATGGCCTCGGTCTGGTCGTGGGTCACGTACACGGTCGTGGTCGCGAGGCGCCGCTGGAGCCGGGCGATCTCGGTCCGCATCTGCCCGCGCAGCTTGGCGTCCAGGTTGGACAACGGCTCGTCGAACAGGAAGGCCTTGGCGTCTCGCACGATCGCCCGGCCCATCGCGACGCGCTGTCGCTGACCACCCGAGAGGTTGGCGGGCTTGCGGTCGAGGTGCTCGCGCAGCTCGAGGAGGTCGGCCGCGTACTCGACCTTCTCGCGGATCTCCGCGTCGCTGAACTTCCCCCTGGTCAGCCGCAAGGGGAACGCGATGTTCTCCCCGACGGTCAGGTGCGGGTACAGGGCGTAGTTCTGGAAGACCATCGCGAGGTCACGGTCGCGCGGCGCCTTCTCGTTGACACGCTGCCCGTCGATCATCAGGTCTCCCGAGGTGATGTCCTCGAGGCCGACGATCATGCGCAGCAGCGTCGACTTCCCGCAGCCCGACGGGCCGACGAGGATCACGAACTCGCCGTCGGCGATGTCGATGCTCACCCCGTTCACGGCGGGGAACCCGTCGCCGTACTTCTTGACGATGTCCTTGAGGGTGATCGACGCCATCAGCTCTCTCCTCGGTCGGGGGTCGGGCAGCGAAGGGTTCGGGCGCGTGCTGGTGGGAGGTGCCCGACGGCGTCGCGCACCTCCGAGCGGGTTCTCCCCCGCGCGCGGCGCGCCGTGCGCAGGGGTCGTCGAGCGCTCGGGGCGGGCGGCGCCGTCGGGCCGGTGGCTCTGCTCATCCCTTGACCGCCCCCTGCGTCAGGCCCGAGACGATCTGGCGCTGGAACAGCACCACGAGGATCACCACGGGGATCGTCACGACCACGGCAGCGGCCGAGATCGCCCCCGTCGGCTCCTCGAAGTACGACGCGCCCGTGAAGAACGCGAGCGCCGCGGGCACGGGCCGGGCCGCGCTCGTCGACGTCAACGAGATGCCGTAGATGAAGTCGTTCCACGCGATGAAGAACGCGATGAGCGCCGTCGTGAACACGCCGGGCGCCGCGAGCGGCACGATGACCTTGCGGAACGCCTGCCACGGCGTGGCGCCGTCGACCTGCGCGGCCTGCTCGAGCTCCCACGGGATCTGCCGGAAGAAGGCCGCGAGGGTCCAGATCGAGATCGGCAGCGTGAGCGAGAGGTACGGGATGATGAGCCCGAGCCACGTGTCGTAGAGCCCGATGTTGCGCCACAGGTTGAACAGCGGCGTCACGATCGAGACCACGGGGAAGATCGACACCCCGAGCGCGGTCGTCAGGATCAGCCGCTTGCCCGGGAAGTCGAGGCGCGCGATCGCGTAGGCCGCGAGCGTCGCGAGGACCACGGCGATCGCCGTCGCGATGAGCGAGATGCCCACCGAGTTGCGCAGCGCGGACAGGAAGAGCTCCTGCGCGGACCCGCCCGAGGACAGGATCTGCTCGTAGTTGTCGGTGCTCCACTGCGGGGGCAGGAACGTGCCCGAGTTGATGTCGCTCGGGCCCTTGAAGCTCGTCATGAGGATCGAGACGACCGGGAACAGCGCCCCCACGAGGACGACGACCGTGATGACGGCCCACCACACGCGGGCCCGGGTGCTCAGGACGCTGCCCATCATCGCTCCCCTCTCGCGCCGGCCAGATCGACCTTGAAGAGCTTGATCGCCACGAAGCAGATCCCGATCACGCACAGGAACAGCAGGACCGAGATCGCCGAGCCCATGCCGATCTGGAGCTGGCCGATCGAGGTCCGGTAGGCCAGCAGCGACAGGACCTCGGTGTTGTTCGCGCCGTTGGTCATGATGAAGACGTTGTCGAAGATGCGGAACGCGTCGAGCGCTCGGAACAGCACCGCGACCATGATCGCGGCCTTCATGTTGGGCACGATCACGCGCGAGAAGCGCTGCCACGCCGTCGCGCCGTCGACCTTCGCGGCCTCCTCGAGGTCGCCCGGCACCTGGGCCAGGCCCGCGAGCAGCAGGAGCGAGATGAACGGCGTGGTCTTCCAGACCTCGGACGCGATGATGACGAACAGGCTCGTGCCCTGGTGGGCGAACCAGTTGAGGTCGGGGCCGACCCCCGGCACCCAGTCGAACCAGCTGTTGACGTACCCCGAGGTGATGTCGAACGCGTAGAACCACGCGAACGCCGAGACCACGGTGATGATCCCGTAGGGCACGAGGATCGCGGTGCGCAGCAGCCCTCGCAGACGCTTGATCGCCCGGTGCATGACGAGCGCGAGCGCGAACCCCAGGACGAGCTCGACCACGACGGACACGACCATGATGAAGAACGTCACCGCGAAGTCGCGCCACCACACGGGGTCGCTGAGGATCACCAGGTAGTTGCCGAGCCCGACGAACGAGCGGTCGTCGGGCGCCGTGAGCTTGTAGTTGAACAGCGAGTCGTAGACCGCCTGGAGGATCGGGTACAGCGTCACGGCCAGCATCACGACGAACGCGGGTCCGGCGAGGTACCAGCCGAGCCGGGCCTCGGCGCGGGCACGGTCGCTGCGTGCGGCCCGGCCCTTCCTGCCGTGCGCGGGGTCCGGTGCGGCGGGCTCGGGCTGGGCGCGGCGCGCGCCTCGGGTCTCGGTGCTCACAGCAGTCGCTCCCCTCGCAGGACGGCGGTGATGAAGTCGGTGGACTTCACGGGGGTCCCGTCCTCGGTCACGCTCGAGGGCGGGTACCAGGTCTGCTGGAGGCCCGTCGAGACCTCGTTGTAGAACGGGGTCTGCGGCCGGGGTGCGGCCTGCTCGAGCGACTGCCGGATCACGTCGTACATCGGGTACGCCGCCTGCACCGCCGGGTCGTCGTAGGCCGTGGTGTTGGACGCCGGGTTCCCGTCGGACACGAAGTACGCAGCCTGGTTCTCGGCTCCGACGATGCACTGCGCGGCCTCGTACGCGAGGTCGGAGTGGTCGCTGAACGCCCCGACGCCGATGCTGATGCCGCCGTAGGGCGGGCGGGTGTCCTGGCCCGCCACGGTCTGGGGATAGAGCGTCCAGCCGATGTCGTCGAGCAGCGACTGGTCGAGCGAGCCCGCCTCGACACCGCCCTGCGTCGAGGACCAGACGAACGGCCAGTTGACCATGAACGATCCCTTGTCCCCCTGGAAGAGCGTGAGGGAGGCCGACTCGTCAGCGCTCGGCAGGCCCGGTCCCCCCACGCCCGACGTCCCGATCTCGCCGATGATCCGGGCCGCGTCACGGCCCGCGTCGGTCTCGAGCCCGAGCTTGAGCTCGTCCGCGGGGGCCTCGGGGTTCTCGAGGATCTGGCCGCCCGCCGAGGCGATCAGGGCGTTGATCCACACCGTGAGCGACTCGGCCTTGGCGCCCTGGACCGCGAGGTACTTGTCCTGGGACTGCGCGGCGTCGATGAGCTGGTCCCAGGTCACGGGCTGGGTGAGGTCGAGTCCTGCGGCCTCGGCGACCGACTTGCGGTACCAGAGGAGCTGGGTGTTGGCCCAGAAGGGGATCGCGACGAGCTCTCCCTTCCACGTCGAGCCGTCGATCGCGCCCTGCACGACGTCCTTGGTCGCCGCGGCCGCGACGTCGTCCGGGACGGGGGCGAGGAAGCCCGCCTCGGCGAGCTCGGGGATGAACGGCGGGTCGAGGCTCATGAGGTCGATCGACGAGTCCTTGGCCGCGAGACGCCTCGCGAGCTGCTCGCGCTGGGCGGCGGCGTCTCGCGGCAGGAGGGACGTCTCGATCGTGTAGGCGCCCCCTGCGGCGTCCGTGCACGAGGCCGCGATCGAGGCCTGTCCCCCGTTGTCCGGGTTGATGTACCAGGTGAGCACGGGAGGGCCGGAGCCCTCTCCGGTGCTGCACGCGGCGAGCGGCACGATCGTCGCGACGGCGAGCGCCGCGGCGAGTGCTCGGGTGCGTCGGTGCACGGTCTCCCCTTCGTCCAACGGGCACTGCCTCGTGCCCGTTCTCGGTTGGTTCCCTCCTCCTAGGGCTACACCGTCGCGGGACGTCTCGCCACAGGGGGGACATTCCGGTGGGCTGTCGAGCGGTCCGTGCGACGGCCCGACGGCGCCGCTCGCCCCGCCCGGTCGGGTCGCCGCGTCCACGGCGGGGGCCGGATCGTGAACACCGCCGACGGGACGCGCTCCCGTGAGCGAACATGGAGGTTGTGACCACGACTGAGACGACCGAGCAGACCCCACCCGTGCTGACCCCCGCCCAGGCCTGGGCCATGCTCCGCGACGGCAACGGGCGATTCGTCCGCGACGAGATGGAGCACCCCTCCCAGGGCGCCGCGCGCCGGGCCGAGCTCAGCGTCGCGCAGCACCCGCACACCGTGATCTTCGGGTGCGCGGACTCCCGTGTCGCCGCCGAGATCATCTTCGACCAGGGCCTGGGCGACGTGTTCGTCGTGCGGACGGCGGGTCACGTCCTGGACACCACCGTGATCGGCTCGATCGAGTACGGGGTCAACATCCTGGGCACCCCGCTCGTGGTCGTGCTCGGCCACGACAGCTGCGGTGCGATCGCCGCGGCGGCGCACACCCTCTCGACCGGTGAGCAGGCCGACGGGTTCGTCCGTGCGGTCGTGGACCGGGTCATCCCCTCGATCGTCAACATCACGAGCAGCACGGGCAGCCTCGAGACCCTCGACCCGGACACGCTGCGCCGCGAGCACGTGCGCCACACGGTCGACATGCTCCACGGCTACTCGGCGGCCCTGGCGGACGCCGTGGCCGAGGGCCGGCTCGCGATCGTCGGTGTCGAGTACACGCTCGCGGACGGCCGCGCCCGGCTCGTCGAGGTCGTCGGCGACGTCGGCGAGACCCCGGACGTCTGACCGGCGCCCTCCCGCGCCGGAACCGGTCCGCGCGGGCGGCGTGCAGCACGCACCCGCCCCGCGGCCGGGTTCGAGATCACCCGTGCTCGTGCGGCACCATTAGCCCCATGACTTCTGCCGACGCTTCCGACTACCGCATCGAGCACGACACCATGGGTGAGGTCCGCGTCCCCGCGGCCGCCCTCTACCGCGCGCAGACGCAGCGCGCCGTGGAGAACTTCCCGCTGTCGGGCACTCCTCTCGAGCGCAGCCACATCGAGGCCCTTGCTCGTGTCAAGAAGGCCGCCGCGCGCGCCAACGCCGAGCTGGGGGTGCTCGACGAGGACGTCGCGGCCGCCATCGTGGCCGCCGCAGACGAGGTCGCCTCGGGCGCGCACGACGCCCACTTCCCGATCGACATCTTCCAGACGGGCTCCGGCACGTCGTCGAACATGAACACCAACGAGGTCCTCGCGACGCTCGCCACGCGCTCGCTGGGCCGCGAGGTCCACCCGAACGACCACGTCAACGCGTCGCAGTCGTCCAACGACGTCTTCCCGACGTCGGTGCACCTGGCCGCGACCGCGGGCGTCGTGCACGACCTGATCCCTGCCCTGACGCACCTCGCGGAGGCCCTCGAGGCCAAGGCGGCCGAGTTCGCGACGGTCGTGAAGTCGGGCCGCACGCACCTCATGGACGCGACCCCGGTCACGCTGGGCCAGGAGTTCGGCGGGTACGCCGCGGCCATGCGCTACGGGATCGAGCGCCTGCAGTCGGCGCTCCCCCGCGCGGCCGAGGTCCCCCTGGGCGGCACGGCCGTCGGCACGGGCATCAACACGCCGGCCGGCTTCCCGCAGCGCGTCATCGCCCTGCTGGTCGAGGACACGGGCCTGCCGCTCACCGAGGCGCGCGACCACTTCGAGGCGCAGAGCTCGCGCGACGGGCTCGTCGAGCTCTCGGGCGCGCTGCGCACCATCGCGGTCTCGATCACCAAGATCTGCAACGACCTGCGCTGGATGGGCTCGGGCCCCAACACGGGCCTGGGCGAGATCTTCATCCCGGACCTGCAGCCCGGCTCGTCGATCATGCCGGGCAAGGTCAACCCCGTGGTGCCCGAGGCCGTCCTCATGATCGCCGCGCGCGTGATCGGCAACGACGCGACCGTGGCGTGGGCCGGGGCCTCGGGGAGCTTCGAGCTCAACGTGCAGATCCCGGTCATCGCGCTGGGCGTCCTGGAGTCGATCCGTCTGCTGTCGAACGCGTCGGTCGTCCTCGCGGACAAGACCGTCACGGGCATCACGGCCAACGTCGAGCGCGCGCGTGCGCTCGCGGAGTCCTCGCCGTCGATCGTCACGCCACTCAACCGCGTGATCGGCTACGAGGCGGCGGCCAAGGTCGCCAAGCACTCGGTCAAGCAGGGCCTCACGGTCCGCGAGGCCGTGATCGACCTGGGCTTCGTCGAGCGCGGCGAGGTCACCGAGGAGCAGCTCGACACGGCGCTCGACGTCCTGTCGATGACGCGCCCGCCGCAGGCCTGACGAGGCGCTGAGGCAGCGAGGAGTGCGCTCCGGCGTGGAGCGCACCCCTCGGCCTGCACGACGGACGGCGTGTGCCGGGTGCGGTCACCCGGCCCACGCCGTCGGTCGTTCCTGCCACCCCTGTGCGCACCTCGTCGCCGGGCACACGCTGTCGATCCGCGCTTCGCCGACGACGTACCCGGGCGGCGACGAGAACCCGTACCCTTGGCGGCGCCAGACTCTCCCCACCGGGGCGACACGTACGCAAGGAGCAAGCACACGTGCAGGTGGCACTGACGGTCCAGGAGTGCGAAGCAACCCTGGCGGCGATCGTTCGCCTGAAGTTCGATGAATCCGGCGATGTGCCCGAGCCGTACTTCGGCAGCCCTTTCGTCGCGGACGCAGCGTCGAAGATGCTTCAGGCGATTCTCGACGAGAGCGACCGGACCGAGGATCGAGGGCGCGCAGCGGGCTGGCGCCGATGGGCTCAGTGGTCCAACCGCGGCACCGAGCCTCCGATCGTGGTCCGATACCTGGCCTCGTCAGCCCCCTGGGACACCTGGACCCGCGCAGAGCGGGTCTCCTGCCTCAGGATCTGTGCCGCACCCTTCATCCTCTCCGAGGCCGACGTCGAGACCCTGCTCGCCGCCGTCGACACCGAGCGACACGGAGCGAGACCGACCAGCAGCTGACGGAGCACCGACCTGGCCGTCGACGTCCTCGGCGTCGCCGTCCACCTCGCGCGGCTCGGGAGGCTTGGCCCGATGACGACTGCCCGGGGCGCTCTCGTCGCCCGAGCCCCTGCCGCTCAGTACTCGACCGGGTCCACCCGACGCAGCACGATCGCGAGCAGCTCGGCGAGGCGCTCGCGCTCGTCGCCGGTGAGCCCGCCGAGCGCGGCACGCTCGCGGTCGAGCTGGGCGGGGAAGAGCTCGTCGACGAGCCGGGTCCCCTCCTCGGTGAGCGAGAGCAGCACACCCCGGCGGTCCCGCTCGACGACGGTGCGCTCGACGAGCCCCTCGCGCTGGAGGTGGTCGAGGCGCTTGCTGATCGATGCGCCGGGGGCGCGGGTGATGGTCGTGACCTCGCGGGCCCGCAGGGGGCGGCCCGCGCGCCGCAGGGCCGTGAGCACCTCGAGCTCGGGGCGGGTCAGGGACCGCTGCGCGAGGGCGGCGTCGCTCGCCTCGGCCAGCAGCGCGGCGATCCGGGTGATCCGGCCGATCGAGTCGGCGGGCGAGACGTCGACGTCGGGCATCTGCTCTGCCCATTGCTCGCGCAGGCGCTCCACGTAGTCCACGAGACCCAGCGTAGTGCCCGTCGCCAACTAGTTCACTAGTGAAACATCTCCGAACGAGGCGTACCCTGGACAGGATGCCACTCTCCTCCGCGACCGCCACAGCCCTGTCCCCCGAGCCACCAGCCGACCGACGCTCCCCCGTCCGCACCGCCGCACGCGAGGTCCTCGACCCCTCCCACCTGCGGGCCGCGCTCCGACTCACCTCTGTCGACGCGACCCTCGCAGCAGCCCTGCGGTGCGGTGCGAGCGTCGCTCTCACGCTCGTCCTCGCCGCCACGAGCGGGCACCAGGACCTCGCGGGCTTCGCGGCCCTCGGTGCCCTGACCTCGCTCTACGGGCGGTTCGACCCGTACCGCCGTCGTGCCGCTCTGCTCGCCCTGGTGGGCGCGACCATGACCGGCTCGATCCTGCTCACGACCGCGATCACGGCCGCCGGCGCCCCGGCCGCCGTGACGCTCGGGGTCGTCGCACTGCTCGCGGGCGGCATGACGGCCCTGTGCCAGCTCGTGCGCACGGGTGCGCCCGGCGCCACGATCGTCGTCTTCGCGGCCGGTGCGGGCCTGGCCGGAGCGCCCACGTTCGCCGACCTCGCCCCGCGGGGCCTCGCCGCGCTCCTGGGCGTCGTGGTCGCGTGCGTCGTGTGCCTGGCTGGGTTCCTCGTCCGGCCGAGCGGACCCGCGCGGCTCGCCGTGCGCCGCGCGACGCTCGCCGCCGAGGCCGCGGCCCTCGCGCCCGACGACCGTGGCACCGTCGGGCGCGCGCAGGAGGCCGTGACCCTGGCCCGGACCGTCCTCGCCGACGACGCCTCGCACGGCCGCACGCGCGCCACCGCGCTACGGCTCGCCGACGAGCTCTCCGGGGCGGCCGGGACCCCCGCTGCCCTTCCACCTCGCCTCTCGTTGCGCCAGACAGCCCACAGGTCCCTCGCTGACGGAGGCTGGGGTCTGCGCGCGGCCCGCGTGACGCTCGCGGCGGCCGCAGCGGCGGCGATCGCGCAGGTCGCCGGGTTCGGCCACCCGGCCTGGGCCGCGATGGGCGCCACCGCGACGCTCCAGGGCACGACGACGCAGCACGCCGTGGTCCGCGCGCTCCAGCGGGCGCTCGGCACGGTCGCCGGCGCCCTGATCGCGTGGCCGCTGCTCGACGCGCACCTCGGGTTCTGGGCCACCGCGGCGCTCGTCGTCGTGCTCCAGGTCGTCACCGAGATCGTCGTGGGGCGTCACTACGGCCTCGCGATGCTGACCATCACGCCCATGGCCCTGCTCATGACGTCGCTCGGCGGGACCGGAGAGGGCATCGCGCTCGACCGGGCGCTCGACACGGCCGTGGGCGCGGTCGTCGGCGTGCTGACCGTGGTGCTGGTCCACGCGCGGCGACGCCCAGCAGCACCGAGGGCCGGAAGCACCGCGGCCTGACCGCGGGAGCGCGACGTGGCCCCCGCCCGTCAGGAGCGAGGGCCACGACCCGCCGCCGATCGGGCGCGGTCAGACCTCGATGCTCTCCAGCATCTCCGTCACGAGCGCCGCGACGGGCGAGCGCTCGGAGCGCGTCAGGGTCACGTGCGCGAACAGCGGGTGACCCTTGAGCGCCTCGATCACCGCGGCGACGCCGTCGTGCCGCCCGACGCGCAGGTTGTCACGCTGGGCGACGTCGTGCGTGAGGACGACCCGCGAGGACTGGCCGATGCGCGAGAGCACGGTCAGCAGGACGTTGCGCTCGAGCGACTGGGCCTCGTCGACGATGACGAACGCGTCGTGGAGCGAGCGTCCGCGGATGTGGGTCAGCGGCAGGACCTCGAGGACGTCGCGGTCCACGACCTCCTCCATGACCTCCTTGGACACGAGCGCCCCCAGGGTGTCGAACACGGCCTGGGCCCACGGGTTCATCTTCTCGGCCTCGGAGCCGGGCAGGTAGCCGAGCTCCTGGCCGCCCACGGCGTACAGGGGACGGAAGACCATGATCTTTCGGTGCTGCCTCTTCTCGAGCACCGCCTCGAGGCCCGCGCACAGCGCGAGCGCGGACTTCCCCGTCCCGGCACGCCCGCCGAGCGACACGATCCCGATCTCCTGGTCGAGCAGCAGGTCGATCGCGATGCGCTGCTCGGCAGAGCGCCCGTGCACGCCGAACACGTCCTGGTCTCCCCGGACGAGCTGCACGTGCTTGTCTGCCGTGACGCGGCCCAGCGCCGAGCCGCGCGGCGAGTGGACCACGAGCCCCGAGTGCACCAGGAGCGGCTCGGCGGCCGCGACCGTGGCGGCGTCGAGGGCCGAGAGCTCGACCGACTCGTGCTCCCACAGGTCGGCCATCTGCTCGTCGCTCACGTCGATCTCGCCCATGCCGGTCCAGCCCGAGTCGATCGCGAGCTCGGCCCGGTACTCCTCGGCCCGCAGACCCACGGCCGAGGCCTTGACCCGCATGGGCAGGTCCTTGGACACCACGGTCACGTCGCAGCCCTCGCTCGCGAGGTTGGCCGCGACCGACAGGATGCGCGTGTCGTTGTCGCCCAGACGGAACCCGGCGGGAAGCACCGCCGGGTCCGTGTGGTTGAGCTCGACGCGCAGCGTCCCGCCCACGGCCCCCACGGGGAGCGGGGCGTCGAGGCGGCCGTGCTTGACCCGCAGGTCGTCGAGCATGCGCAGCGCGCTGCGGGCGAAGTACCCGAGCTCGGCGTGGTGGCGCTTTGCCTCGAGCTCGGTGATGACGACGACGGGGAGGACGACGTCGTGCTCGGCGAAGCGCAGCATGGCTCGCGGGTCGGACAGGAGCACGGACGTGTCGATGACGAAGGTGCGCAGACCCTCGGGGGACGTCGTGCCACGGGACGCGATGTCCGTGACGTCGGGTGCAGCTCCAGAAGCAGAGGCGGTTCGGACCACAGCAGGCTCCCTCCGGCGCTCAGCGCCGTTCTCGCTGGGTGGGGCAGGCGACCGGCCGACAGAAGGCCGGTGCCGGCCCTCCTGCGCGGAGCAGAAACTCCATCGGATGGCCTCCCGGAGGACGACGTGTGTCGTCCGTCACGTTCGAAACTACGCCCGTGAAGTTCGGCCGTGTCGACCTGACACGCCGCGCGTCCGAGATGTCACCTGCCGTTCACGTGACGGCCCCGCCCGCCCCTGGGACGGGGCAGGCAGGGCCCGGCACGCCCGACGGCGGCACGCACGCTCCGCCGTCGGGCTCCGTCGCCGCGTGCTCAGTCCGCGTGCGCGACGTGCGTCCCCCGCATGGCGAGCGCCGCGACGAGCCCGATCACCAGGACCGCCGACGTCACGAGGAGCGTCTGCCCGACCGCGACCGAGAATCCCTGGTGCAGCGCGGTCGTGGCGGCCTCGCGGATCTGCGCCGCGGCCTCGGGAGGGATGCCCGCCGGGAGATCGAAGCTCTGGGCAGCGCCCGTGTACGACCCGCCGGCCGACGCGAAGCCGTCGACGAACGGCTGGCGGAGCTCGGGGGGCAGGCCCGCCGCGGCGTCGCGCGCGGCCGCGGGCAGGGTCGCCGAGAGACGGCTCGTGAGGGTCGCGACGATCGCGGCCGAACCGATCACGCCGCCCACCTGACGGAACGTGTTGAACGCGCCCGCGCCGGCGCCCGCCGTGCGGTGGTCGAGCCCCGACGTGGCGAGGTTGGCGAGCGGCGAGAAGACGGCGCCGGTACCGATCCCGAACAGGGTCATGGGCGCGACGATGGACAGGGTGCTCGCGTCAGGTGTGATCGCGACACTGAGCCACGCGACCGACGCCGCGAGCAGCGCGAAGCCCGTCGCGACGACCCACTTGGCCGGGATCCGGTCCGAGAGCCTGCCCGCGAACGGTGCCACGACACCGGACACGAGCGACCCCGGCAGGTTGATGAGCGCCGCCTCGAGCGGCGAGAGACCCAGGATCGACTGCAGGAAGATCGTCAGCGGGAAGAAGATCCCGATCATCCCGAACGACACGGCCATGCCGGACACGTTCGCGAGCGAGAAGTTGCGCGAGTGGAAGAGCGTGAGCGGCAGCAGGGCGCGGTCGCCCAGGTGCCGCTGCCACAGGACGAACGCCGCGAGCACCAGGACCCCCAGGCCGATGATCGACCAGATGGTGAGCGGGCCCACGACCGTGCCCCAGTGGTAGGTCTCGCCCTCCTGCAGACCGAACACGAACAGGAACAGGCCCACGATCGACAGCGCGACCCCGACCATGTCGAAGCTGCGCTTGTTGGTCGGCAGGGACGGCAGGCTCCGCAGCGCCAGGACGAGAGCCACGACGCCCACGGGGATGTTGACGAAGAAGATCCACTCCCAGCCCCAGGACTCGACGAACACACCGCCGAGCAGCGGTCCCGCGATCGTCGCGACCCCCGCGACCGCGCCCCACAGCCCCATCGCCGCGCCGCGCTGACGCGGCGGGAAGACGCGCGTGATCATCGACATGGTCTGCGGGGTCATGAGGGCGGCACCGACGCCCTGGACCGCGCGGGCCACGATGAGCATCTCGACCGACCCGGAGAGCCCGCACCACAGCGAGGAGAGCGTGAAGACCACGAGCCCCAGGACGAACACGGGCTTGGGGCCGAACCGGTCGCCCAGGCGACCCGCGAGCAGGAGCAGCACCGCGTAGGTGAGCAGGTAGGCGCTGTTGACCCAGCCCACCGCGGTGAGGGTCGTGTCGAACGTGTCGACGAGCGTGGGGACCGCGATGTTCACGATCGTGGTGTCGACCATGATCATGAAGAAGCCCAGGCACAGCGCGGGCAGGATGCTCCACGGGCTGCGCCCGCCGAGGTCGACGAGCGGCGGTCCTGCGGTCGCGCCGGGCGCCCCGGGTGCGCCTGCGGGCGGGCCTTCCGGTGGTGCAGCGAGCGTCGGCGTGGCGGGGTCCGTCCGGGTGCCGGTCGTCGGCAGGCTCTCGGAAGAGGGTGGCGTGGTGGTCATGGGTGTCCTCGGGCTCGGAGAAGTGCGGGGAGTTCAGGAAGGGCTGCGCGAGCAGCGGAACCGGCGTGACGCCGGCGGCCCGTCAGGGCACGTCACCTGCGGCCGCGGCCCGCGAGCGGGCGGCGGAGAAGTCACGGAAGGACTGCGGGACGGACTCGTCCCAGTCCAGGGCGCCGGAGTCGAGGTCGGCGAGCAGGCGGTCGATCCAGGCCAGCTCGGACTCGATCCGGTGGATGTCGTACTCGACGTCGAGCAGGAGGCGACGTGGCAGCCCGTGGCTGCGGACGACGTCGTACCTGGCGATGTAGGACGCGAGCTCCTCGGCCGACGCGGCCCGCCGGTCCCGCAGCGCGTCGACCGCGCTCGCCCGGTCGATCGCGTGCGCCTGCGAGAGCGCGAGCGGGAACGAGGGGTGCTCGCGCCGGGGTCGACCGAGCAGCAGCGCGGTGCGGTCGGCGAACGCGTCGCGCCCCGCGCCGGTCAGGCGATAGGTGGTCCGCTGCGGACGGTTGCCCTCGCGGTCGGTGCCGACCACCTCGACGTACCCCTCGGACTCCAGGCGGTCCATCGCGTGGTAGACCGAGCCCGGCGTGATGCTCGCGAGCCGGTCGTCCCCGCGCTGCTTGAGCGTCTGGTGGACCTGGTAGGGGTGCATGGGCTGCTCGTGGAGGAGCCCGAGCAGCAGGAGCGCGGCGGCGGACAGCTCCTTGCGTGCCATGTCTCGCCTCCTGACGGTGGGGTGGCTCGTTGGTTCGTTGGTGTGGTTCGTGCGAGCAACCTGGCGGCCGACGACGGGTGGCCGGAGAGCCGGAGCGGCGGGTGTGCGCGAGCACTCCAGCACGGTCGTTCCCCCAGGAATATTCCCGTCGGAATATACGCCCCCGCAGCGGCAGGGTCGAGGGCGATGCCGCCACGGTGGGGCACGTCACGTGTCCCTGCCGTCGTCCGACGGACCGGGCCGACGTGCCCGCATGCTGCCGAGGTGTTGACTACTCCGGTCGCCACTCACGGCACTAGGCTCGGACGGGCGGTGCGCGCGGGCAGGACGGACGGCATCGCTGCAGGTCAAGCACCACCCCGACCGCGGCCACCGAACGGCGCCGGTGCGGACGCCGGCACGGCCCGCCACCGGAGCGGTGTCCGGGCGGCATCAGAGCGGTATCGAGAACGAGCTCGACACGAGGAGACGCATGGACACGGCAGCGGGCACGTCATCGGCACCCGAGCAGACGAAGGGGCCCGACGGCGGGACGACCGGCAGCGCCGGTCGGGCCGGCACGACCGTCCCCGCGACGGCCCCCGTGACGGCCCGCCCGACCTCGACCCTCTCGCCCCTGGTCCCGCTGCCCGGCGGCACGTACCGGCGGGGATCGACCGAGTTCTACCCCGACGAGGCTCCTGTCCACGAGGTCACGGTCGGCCCGTTCGAGATCGAGCAGCACCCGGTGACCAACGCGCAGTTCGCGGCGTTCGTCGACGCGACGGGCTACGTCACGGTCGCCGAGCGTCCGCTCGACCCGGCCGACTACCCGGGCGTCGCGGTCGAGGACCTCCAGCCGGGGGCGCTCGTCTTCACCCCGACCGCCGGTCCTGTGAACCTCTCCGACTGGCGCCAGTGGTGGCGCTGGCAGCCCGGGGCCCGGTGGAGCGCACCGCACGGCCCGGGCAGCTCGATCGAGGGCCGCGAGGACCACCCGGTCGTGCAGGTCTCGTACGAGGACGCCCAGGCCTACGCGGCGTGGGCAGGCAGGTCGCTCCCCACCGAGGCCGAGTGGGAGTACGCGGGACGCGGCGGGCTCGACGGCGCGCGTTTCGCCTGGGGCGACGAGTACCAGCCCGACGGCGAGCTCCTCGCGAACCACTGGCAGGGTTCGTTCCCGTACCGCAACACGGGCGCCCGGGGGTGGGTCGGCACGAGCCCCGTGGGGACGTTCCCCGCGAACGGGTTCGGGCTCGCCGACATGACCGGCAACGTCTGGGAGTGGACCTCGTCCTTCTACACGCCCAACCACGCGGTCGACGCCCGCACGGCCGAGGAGGTCGCCGCGGCACGTGACGCGCTCACGATCGAGATGCCCGCGTGCTGCGCGCCGAGCACCGGCGCAGCCATGGCAGCGGCCCACCCCGCCCCGCACGACCCGCTGGGAGCGGCCGGCCTCGACGAGGACACCGCGACGGACGTTCGGGCCGCGGCGAGCGCCGAGCCCGGCTCGGCGATCCCCCGCAGGGTCCTCAAGGGCGGGTCGCACCTGTGCGCACCGGAGTACTGCCTGCGCTACCGGCCCGCGGCTCGTTCGCCCCAGGCGGTCGACACCGCGACGAGCCACATCGGCTTCCGCTGCGTGGTCCGCCCGCCCGTGGCGGTCGCCCCGTCGACGCCCGGCATGCCGGCGTCCGCGCGCAACCTCCTGGGCTGAGGCGTGTCCGGGTCGAGCGTCCCGTCGGCCTACGCGGTGCTGCTGCGCGGGGTGAACGTGGGCGGGGGCCGCAAGGTCCTGTCGGCGGACCTGCGCGCTGTCGCGCAGGACGCAGGGTTCGCGGGCGCGCGCACGCTCCTCAACAGCGGGAACCTTGTCGTCTCGCCGGGGACGTCGGGAGCCTCCGGGCCCGACGACGTCGCGCGCCTCGTGCGCGCAGGGCTCGCCCGGCGCCTGGGGCTGGACGTCGACGTGCTCGCGCTGACGGGCGCGGACCTCGAGCGAGCGGTCGCCGCGAACCCCTTCCCCGAGGCCGCGGGCCAGGACCCGTCGCACCTGCTGCTGACGTTCTACCCGGCGGCACCGGACCCGGAGCGGGTCGCAGCGCTCGACCCGCTCGCCTACGGGGTCGAGCACATGGCGTGGTCCGGGCCGGTCAGCTACACCTGGTACCAGGGCGGGGTCGGGACCTCGAGGCTCACGCCGGCGGTGCTGCTGCGGACGGTCGGGCTGTGGGGCACGGCCAGGAACTGGAACACGGTCACCAAGCTCGCCGGGCTGGTCGACGCGGCGGGCTGATCTTCCCTCAGGCCCGGCGCTCGACGCCGATCGCGCCCGTGGGCGCGGCGGGCGCGACCGGACGCCAGAGCTGCACGGTCCCCTCGTCCCGCACCACGACCCCGATCGCCGCGAGGTCGGCTCGCAGCTCGCGCACGTGGTCGTCCTTTCCCGCGTCGATCAGTCCGGCTCGTGCGCGCAGGAGGGCGTCGGCCCCCGCGGGAAGCCCCAGGTCGCCCGCCTCCCACAGGCGGTATGCCGCACGGAACGGGTCACCGGTCTCACGCCAGGGCCACCCGTGCGTGTCGAAGGCCGCCCGGACCTCCGCGGAGGGCAGGTCGGCGGACCACCGGGCGACCTCCCGCTCGCCGCGCAGGAGGACGATCTCCTTGCCGTCCGCGAACACGTCGGTGACCTCGGACCGCCCGAGGGTCTCGAGGGTGTCCTTGGTCTTGAACCCGGCCCCCGTGGACGTCACCGCGACGCGCCCCATGGTCTCGACCAGGTGCTGGGCGAAGACCGCTCCGACGATCGCGCCCACGATCGCGAGCCCGACGACGGTGCACGCACCCCACCTGTCGGCGAGCGTGTCGACAGACCGGGCGATGCCCTGCCACGGCGCCCACGACAGGCCGGACATCCACGCCGCGAGCCAGCGCAAGCCGACGCCGGCCGCGGCACCGAGGACCGGGAGGACGGCACGGAGGAACAGCGTGTCGGCGGACGAGCACCCCACGACCGTCTCCTCCGGGGTGCGAGGGGTGGTCGATGCGGAGGGCGGCGTGGGGGTGGGCGCGTCAGGGGTCTTCTCGTACACCCGTACATGCTCCTGCCGGGCGGGTGTCCGAGACATCCCCCTTTCGGCGGACTTCGGTCGCGTCCGTGTCCACCTTCCGGCATCCCCCGGCGAGCGTGCCGTCCTCCTCCGGTCCGGTCCAGGACCCGACGGGCGGGCCCGCCCGAGCCGGGCCACCGGTAAGATGGGACGCTGGTGTGCCGGGAAGTCTGGTCGGCGTGACGTCGACGACCCCTCAACCACAGGAGCCCTGTGAGCACGCACGAGCAGCACACCCCCACCCCGGACGACTCCCCCCGCACGAGCGCGACGCCCGGCCCGGCGACCGCGGACGGCGCGGTGAACCTCCCTGCTGGCGCGACGCCGTCGAGCAGCGAGAACCCCGCCCCCTCGCCCGCCGCCCAGCCCGCGCCGCGCCCCGGCGCCGCGCAGCGCTGGAAGCGCTGGGTCACACGCGAGACCACGGGCGGCGCGCTCCTCATCGGCGCCGCGATCATCGCGCTCGTGTGGGCCAACTCGCCCTGGCGCGCGGCGTACTTCGACCTGTCCGCGCTCACGTTCGGACCCGAGTCCCTCCACCTCGACCTGTCGCTGTCCACCTGGGCCGCCGACGGGCTGCTCGCCATCTTCTTCTTCGTGGTGGGCGTCGAGCTCAAGCAGGAGTTCGTCGCCGGCTCGCTGCGCAACCCGCGCCAGGCCGGCGTCCCCATGCTCGCGGCCGTGGGCGGCATGATCGTGCCCGCGATCCTCTACGTCACGGTCGCGCTCTGGGGAGGCGGCGCCGACGCCGTGCACGGCTGGGCCATCCCGACCGCGACCGACATCGCGTTCGCGCTCGCGGTCCTCGCGGTGTTCGGCCGCGGGCTCCCGACGGCGATCCGCACGTTCCTGCTCACGCTCGCCGTGGTCGACGACCTGCTCGCGATCGTCGTCATCGCGGTCTTCTACACCGAGACCCTGCACTGGGCCCCGCTGGGCCTGGCGCTCGTGGGCGTCGCGCTGTTCGCGTTCCTGGTGCGCCGCCGCCGCACGCACTGGTGGCTGCTGCTCCCGCTCGCGTTCGTCGTCTGGGCGCTGGTCCACGCGTCCGGGATCCACGCGACCGTGGCGGGCGTGCTCCTGGGCTTCACGGTCCCGGCCGTCGTCCTGTTCGGCGAGAAGACCTCGCGCACGCACCGGTTCGAGCACGTCGTCCGACCGATCTCCTCGGGCATCGCCCTGCCGATCTTCGCGTTCTTCGCGGCCGGCGTCTCGCTCGTCGACGGCGGCGGGATCGGCGAGATGATCGGCCAGCCGGTCGCGATCGGCATCATCGTGGGGCTCGTGGTCGGCAAGGGCATCGGCGTGCTCGGCGTCACCGCGCTCGTGACGAGGCTGACGCCGCTGCGGCTCGCGCCCGGCATCGGGGTGCGCGACCTGCTGCCCGTGGGCCTGCTCGCCGGTATCGGGTTCACGGTCTCCCTCCTCATCGCCGAGCTGTCCTTCCCCGACTCCGAGCACACGGACTCGGCCAAGGCCGCGGTGCTGCTGGCCTCTGTGATCTCGGCGCTGCTCGCCGCGACGGCGCTGCGCTGGGACGCCCGGCGCAAGCGCTCCGACGACATGAACGAGGACGGGCTGCCCGACGACGTCTCGACGTACATCGGGGACGCCGCCGACGACGAGCGCTGAGCCAGGTCCCGGCCGGGCGAGGTGGCGGGAGCCGCGAGCGCTCCGGACTCCCTCACCCGGCGGGGACCGCCCCACCGGCTTCACCCGGCGCCCGGTGGCGCGAAACCCCCAGCCCCGTACGATCGCACCCGTGCAGCCAGACGTCACGCAGAAGCCCGAGAACGCTCCGGACGCCGGGACGCCCGAGGTCCCCGAGGGCGCCGGCTCCGATGGCTCCGTCGGACCCGCCGGACCTGCCGGGCCGACGGGCAGCTCCGGCGCACGGACCCCAGCCCGCCCGGCGACGCCCGACGGCGAGGCGAGCACGCGGCCACCGCTGCGCCGTCGGCCGTGGGCCTGGCTCCAGCACTACGCGCGGCGCTTCTCCACGACCGGGCTCGTCCTCGCCCTCCTGTTCTTCTGCTTCTCCCTCACGCCCTCGCTCATCCCCCGCGCCTGGTACTACCAGGCGCTCATCACGGGCATGAGCATGGTCGGCGGGTACGGGATCGGGGCGTTCGTCGAGTGGTTCGCCCTCAAGGTGGGGCTCCGGATCCGCTGGAGCCCACGCGTGAGCCGCATCGCCTGGTGGGTCCTGGGCGCCGCGACGATCGTCCTCGTGCCGGTCTTCCTGGTCCTGGGCGCCCGGTGGCAGCACGAGCTGCGCGCCCTGTTCGGCATGCCCGAGCAGGCGCCCGCCAACGACGTCGCGGTCGTGTTCGTCGCGGTCCTCATCGCGATCGGCGTCCTGCAGCTCGGCCGCGCGCTGCGCCGCGTCGCGCAGTGGGTGAGCCTGCTGGTGGACAACATCATGCCCAAGCCGGTCGCCCGCTTCCTGAGCGGGGTGATCGTCGCCGTCGTGGTCGTGCTGCTCTTCAACGGCGTGATCTGGGCCGGCGCGCTGCACATGCTCAACAACGTCTACGCGAGCGCCAACGAGAAGATCGACCCGGACCTCGCCCCGCCCACCTCGCCCGACCGATCGGGCTCGCCCGAGTCCGGTTCGTCCTGGGAGTCGCTCGGTGCCGAAGGGCGCCGGTTCGTGGCGCTCGGCCCCACGCAGGCCGAGCTGACCGAGTTCGCCGCGGGCGGCGACGTGGTCGACCCGGCCGACGTCCAGGAGCCCATCCGCGTCTATGCGGGTCTCGACCCGGAGGGCGACCTCGACGCGACCGCCCAGCGCGTGGTCGACGAGCTCGACCGCACGAACGCCTGGGACCGCTCGGTCCTGGTCGTGGCCACCACGACCGGCACGGGCTGGGTGGACCCCGGCATGAGCAACTCGCTCGAGCTCATGCACGGAGGCGACACCGCGATCGCCTCGATGCAGTACTCGTACCTGCCGAGCTGGATCAGCTTCGTCGGTGACCGCAGCACCCCGCCGAACGCGGGCAAGGCCCTCTACGAGGCCGTGTACGAGGCGTGGTCGAAGCAACCCGAGGACTCGCGTCCGCAGCTCATGGCGTTCGGCATCTCGCTCGGCTCGTTCGGTGCGCAGGGCGCGTTCAGCGGCCTGCAGGACATGACGACCCGCACCGACGGGGCCATGTTCGTGGGCACGCCCAACTTCACGCCCAACTGGACCGACTTCACGAACCACCGCGACGCCGGCTCGCTCGAGTACTCGCCCGTGTACGAGGAGGGCGCCCAGGTCCGGTGGGGCACCGAGGTCTCGAGCGCGGCCAACATCTGGTCCGTGCCCGGCACGTGGGAGACGCCGCGCGTCGTCTACGTCCAGCACGCGTCCGACGGCGTCACGTGGTGGTCCCCCACGACGCTGTGGTCCGAGCCCGACTGGATGCGCGAGCCCCGCGGGCCCGACGTGCTCGACGCCGTCGAGTGGCGCCCCGTCGTGACGTTCTGGCAGCTCACGGGCGACCTGTTCGTGGCCGCGGCCTCGGACATCCCCGCAGGTCACGGGCACGTCTACTACCTCGAGTACGCCGACGGCTGGTCGGCGCTCAACGCCCCCGACGGCTGGGACGAGGACGACACCCTGCGCCTCAAGGAGCAGATGCTGACCAAACAGCCCGCCGCGTCGAGCTCGACGGGCTGAGGCGCCCGCTCTCCGCGCCCGACGGCTGAGCGCCCCCGTCGACGAACACCTCGACGGCCGCCTCTCCTCCGGCCGCGACGAGCCGCTCCGGCAGGTCGGCCAGGCCGTCGACCTGCTCGACATGACGCACGCCCGGCGCGACGTGCCCCGCGAGGACCGCGAGCGCCACCTCGGCCGCGACGAGCCCCGTGACCCGCCCCTGGCCCGACGCGACGAACGAGACCTGGACCTCGCGGTCGCCGTGGTGCGCCGTGGCGGCGAGCGCGAACCGGTCACCGCCCACGTGCACGGCGGCGAAGACCGATGCGAGCGCCCGCCGCCCGCGCCCGCCGCGGAAGGCGCGCAGGACCCCCGCACGCCGCGCCCCGAACACCGATGCGGTCAGCAGGCGGGAGTCGAGCGCGAACCGCGTCGTCACGCGCGGCACGTCGAGCGTGCGACGCAGGGTGTGCTGGTCGGAGAAGTCGAAGGGATGGACGGTGCGCCGCCCGAGGCCGGGCAGCAGCACCTGGCGTGCGCCGCCGTCGGGCTGCGGACCGACCAGGCCGTCGACCGTCCAGCGGATCGCGTCCGCGCCGTGCGCCTCGCCCCCGCCGAGGACCACCGCGACCTCGATCTCCTGGGCACCGCCGACCAGGTCGTGCGCACGCCGGGCGAGCAGGTTCGTGAGCCCGGGCGCGACGCCCACGCTCAGCACGGCCGCGGCGCCCGCGTCACGGGCGACCTCGTCGAGGCGCTCGGTCGCCTCGAGCTGTTCACGGGACGCCGAGACGTCCACGAGCGACACGCCGCGTGCGAGGCACGCCCGGGCCACCCGGTCGTCACCGGGCTCGACCGCCAGGACGACCAGGCCCACGCCGTCGAGCGCCGCAACGAGGGTCGCGGGGTCGGCGAGGTCGACGCGCACCGCGCGCGGGGAGCCGATCCGTCGCGCGAGCGCCCGTGCGGCGTCAAGGTTGCGCCCTGCGGGGACCACGCGCCCGGGGATCGCCTCGGCGAGCCGTTCGCACACGACGGACCCGACCGCCCCGTAGCCACCTATCACGAGCACGTCCCGCACGTTCACTAGAGTCATGCTCTAGTGAATATCACTGTAGTCTCACTACAGTCAATTGTCGGCGATCGTCCCCGGAGACCCATGCCCCCCACCCGCGCCGAGAAGGCCCGCGCGACACGCACCCGCATCCTCGACGCGGCGCACGAGCTCTTCGTCACGAACGGCTGGACCCGCACCTCGGTCGAGGACGTCGCACGCGCGGCGGGCGTGGCCACACAGACGATCTACTACACGTTCGGCACCAAGCACGCGCTCTTCAAGGAGCTGCTCGACGTCCGCGTCGCGGGAGACCACGACGACGTCGCCACGCTCGACCGCCCCTGGGCCCGCGAGGTGCTCGCCGAGCCCGATCCCGCGCGCCACCTGGCCCTGCACGTCGCGGGCGCCCGCGCCGTCCTCGAACGCGTCGCCCCCCTCCTGCGCGTGCTGCGCGACGCCGCGCCCGGCCTGCCTGCGCTCGCCGACCTGTGGGCCACGAACCAGGAGCAGCGGCGGACCGTCGCCGCGACCCTGACGAGTGCGCTCGCCACGAAGTCCGCGCTCCGCACCAGCACGCAGGTCGCGACCGACATCACCCACACGCTGCTCGGCCCCGACACGTACGGCACGCTCGTGCTCGACCTGGGCTGGTCCCCCCAGGCCTGGCAGGACTGGGCGACCGACGCGCTCGTGCGTCAGCTCCTGCCGTAGCGCGCCGGGCGCGACACCTGGACGGCCGACCGGCCGGGTGCCGGCCGCGCACGCCCGGCCCGATCCCACCCGGTGCCCGCCGGCTTCAGGACCGCGCCGCGACGCTGCTAGGGTCGGACGCATGAGCTGCTCGTCGACCGTCATGATGCGCCCCACCCGGGGCCCTTCGTGATGCGCTGAGCACGCTCGTCACCACCCAAGGCCTCGCCGCAGCGAGGCCTTTCGTGTGTCCGGGCCCGGTGCGGTCGAGGCGCCCGTCGAGGCACCTCCCGAGGTGCCGCAGTCCCCGAGAGGACCACCGCCATGACCGCCGCACCCGCCCAGCCCCGCAGCACGACACCACCCAGCAGCCCCACCCTCTACGTCACGACCGCGATCCCCTACGTCAACGGCGACCCGCACCTGGGCCATGCGCTCGAGCTCGTCCAGACGGACGTCCTGGCCCGCCACGCGCGACTGCGCGGGCGACCGACCCGCTTCCTGACGGGCACCGACGACCACGCCCTCAAGAACGTGAGCGGGGCCCGAGCGGCAGACCGCGAGGTCGGGGAGTTCGTCGCCGAGCGTGTCGAGGACTTCCGCGCCCTGCGCCCCGCGCTGTCGCTGTCCACGGACGACTTCCTGTCGACGTCGTCCGACCCCCGCCACCGTCCGGGCGTCGAGGCCCTGTGGCGGCGGTGCGCCGAGGCCGGCGACTTCTACCTGCGCTCCTACGAGGGTCTGTACTGTGCGGGCTGCGAGCAGTTCTACTCCCCCGACGAGCTCGACGCGTCGGGCCGCTGTCCAGAGCACCTGCCCCTGCCCGAGCGCGTGGTCGAGGAGAACTGGTTCTTCCGGCTGTCCCGCTACGCCGACCGCGTCCGCGAGGAGATCACGTCGGGGCGCGTGCGCATCAACCCGCCCGCCAAGCGCAACGAGGTCCTCGCGTTCGTCGACGCGGGGCTCGAGGACTTCAGCGTCTCGCGGCCCGCGACCCGCTCGGACGGGTGGGGCGTCCCCGTCCCGGGCGACCCGTCGCAGGTGGTCTACGTGTGGTGGGACGCGCTGACCAACTACGTCACCGCGCTGGGCTACGGCTCGGACCCGGCCGACCCGGGCGCCGCGGTCGACTACCGCACCTGGTGGTCCGGCGGCGACGAGCGCGTGCACGTGATCGGCAAGGGCATCACGCGCTTCCACGCGGTGTACTGGCTCGCGCTCCTGCTCTCGGCGGGCGAGCCGCTGCCCACCACGATCCACGTGCACGACTACGTCACCGCCGGCGGCGCCAAGCTCGCCAAGTCCGCGGGTACCGCGGTGCACCCCGTCGGGCTCGTGGACACCTACGGCACCGACGCGCTGCGCTGGTGGTTCGCGCGCGAGGTCCCGCTCCTGGGCGACGCCGAGTTCACGGCCGAGCGCCTCGTGGCCCGGCACGACGACGAGCTGGCGCACGGCGTGGGCAACCTGGTCAACCGCACGCTCACGCTCGTGCACCGGTTCCGGGACGGCGTCGTGCCTGCGCTCCCCCGCACCCGGGCGAGCGCACCCGACGAGCTGGGCTCCGCCGTCGGGCAGGTCGCCCCTGCCGTGGACGCGGCCCTCGCGGACGCCGACCTGCGGGCCGCGACCGGAGCCGTGCGGCGCGTCGTCGACGCGGCCAACCGGTACGTGAACACCGAGAAGCCGTGGGAGCTCGCGGCGCGCGAGCGGGCCGGGGACGCGGACGCTGCGGAGGCTGCTGCGCACCTGGACGAAGTGCTCGCGCGGCTCGTCGAGGCGTGCCGGGTCGTGGCGGTCGAGCTCTCGCCGTTCGTGCCCGACGGCGCCGCGCGGCTCCGCGAGCAGCTCGGCGGGCCCGCGGGCGGCGGGCAGGAATCCGGCACCGACCGCGTGGGCACGCCGGTGCCGGTCTTCCCCCGCCTGGGCTGACCTGTCGCCTCGCTGGCTACCGCAGCGCCGGCGCGTGCGCCTCGAGGAACCGGTAGACCTCGGTCTGGTCCACGCCCGGGAAGGCCCCCACGGGCATCGCGGCCAGCATGCTCGCGTGCGGGCGCGCGCTGGGCCACGACTGCTCGCCCCAGCGCTCGGTCAGCGCGGCGGGCGGGCGCCGGCAGCACGACTCGTCGGGGCAGCGCGAGACCGTGCGCTCGCTCGTCTCGCGCCCCCGGAACCACTTGACGTGCGCGAACGGCACGCCCACGCTCACCGAGAACTGGCCGTCGTCGGAGTCCTGGACGCGCGAGGTGCACCAGTAGGTGCCGGTCGGGGTGTCGGTGTACTGGCTGAACGGGCTCAGGCGGTCCTCGACCGCGAACACCGTGCGCGCGGTCCAGTGGCGGCACACGTACTGGCCCTCGACCGCGCCGAGGGGGTCCGCGGGGAAGCGCACGCCGTCGTTCTCGTAGGCCTTGTGGATGATCCCGGACTCGTGGATCTTCATGAAGTGCACCCCGATGCCCAGGTGCGTCGTGGCGAGGTTCGTGAACCGGTGGGCCGCGGTCTCGTAGGACACCGAGAACGCGTCGCGCAGGTCCTCGACCGAGATCTCGCGGGCGTCCTTGGCCTCCTTGAGGAGCTTGACCGCGTCCCGCTCGGGCAGCAGCAGCGCGGCCGAGAGGTAGTTGGCCTCGACGCGCTGGCGCAGGAACTCGGCGTAGTCGCGCGGTTCGTGGTGGCCCAGGACGTGCGACGCGAGCGCCTGGAGCAGGGCCGAGCGCGGGTCGCTCGACGCGCGCGTGCCCGTGCTGGGCAGGTACACGCGGTGGTGGCGCAGGTCGATGACCGAGCGGGTCGAGTGCGGCAGGTCGTGCACGTAGTGCAGCGAGAAGCCCAGGTGGGTCGCGAGGTCGGCGGCCACGCGCTGCGACATGGGTCCGCGGGCGTGCCCGACGCCGTCGAGCAGCTCGCGCGCGGTGGCCTCGAGCTCGGGGAAGTGGTTGTCCTGAGCCCGCATGGTCGCGCGGAGCTCGGTGTTCGCACGACGCGCCTCCTCGGGGGTCGCGGCCCGCTCGGTGTGCAGGCGCTCGAGCTCGCGCTGGAGGCCCACGATGGCCTCGAGCGCGTCGCTCGGGAGCGACTTGCCGACCCGCACGGCGCCCAGCCCGAGCGAGGCGAACAGCGGGCCGCGCTGCGCCCGCTCGAGCTCGATCTCGAGGGCCGCGCGGCGGGTGGGCGGCTCGGCCGAGAGCAGGTCCTCGACGCTCGCGCCGAGCGCACGGGCGATGGCCTGGAGCTGGGAGAACTTGGGCTCGCGGCGCCCGTTCTCGATCACGGACACCTGCGAGGGCGCACGCCCGATCGCGGCACCCAGGTCGTCGAGCGTCATGCCCCTCTCGGTGCGCAGGTGCCGGATGCGGCGGCCGATCGTCAGGGCGTCGGCCTCGTCCTCGACGGCCAGCGTGCCGCCGAGGGGGCCGAGGATCTCGCGGGGCGGCGCAGCGATCTTCTGCGCCGGGCCGGGGTCAGTTGCCATGACTGAGGGTGACACACGTCACTCCTTGCGCACAACAGAAGAACTCGACTTCTTCTACGAATGAAGTCCTTGTGGACCCCTTGCGCGGCGAAGGAAGGTCGTTCCACGGCTACCGCTCACCACGAGCGGACCGGAACGAGTACCACCGCACGCAATGAAGCTCTGGAGGCACCCCGTGACCACCCCGCCCATCATCAGCCGTCGCTCCGAGAACGAGTACGCCACGCCCCGCCCGGCGTCCGCGGCCTCCCGGACCGAGGCCGTCACGGCCCCCGTCGCACCCTCTGGCCACACCCCCGGGCACGCACCTTCACGCCCCGGCGACCAGCGTCAGTCCGCGGCCGACCTCGCGCTCTCCTGGTCGACCGATCCCCGCTGGGCCGACGTCCAGCGCGACTACACGGCCGAGGACGTCGTGGCCCTGCGCGGCTCGGTGCGCGAGGAGCGCACCCTGGCCCGTCGCGGTGCCGAGAAGCTGTGGGACCTCATCCACACCGAGGAGTGGGTCGCCGCGCTCGGCGCCATGACCGGCAACCAGGCCGTGCAGCAGGTGCGCGCCGGTCTCAAGGCCATCTACCTCTCGGGCTGGCAGGTCGCGGCCGACGCCAACCTGTCGGGCCAGACCTACCCCGACCAGTCGCTCTACCCCGCCAACTCGGTCCCGGCCGTCGTGCGCCGCATCAACAACGCCCTCCTGCGCGCCGACCAGATCGAGACCGCGGAGTCTCCCCTCGGGACGCCCGAGCGCGACTGGATCGCCCCCATCGTCGCCGACGCCGAGGCGGGGTTCGGCGGCCCCCTCAACGCCTACGAGCTCATGCACTCGATGATCGAGGCCGGCGCGGCGGGCGTGCACTGGGAGGACCAGCTCGCGTCCGAGAAGAAGTGCGGCCACCTGGGCGGCAAGGTCCTCGTCCCGACCTCGCAGCACATCCGCACCCTCAACGCGGCCCGCCTCGCGGCCGACGTCGCGGGCGTCCCGACCGTCATCATCGCCCGCACCGACGCCCTCGCCGCGGACCTCATCACGTCCGACGTCGACCCCCGCGACCAGGAGTTCCTCACGGGCGAGCGCACGGCCGAGGGCTTCTACCGCACGCGTCCGGGCATCGACACCGTCATCTCGCGCGGCCTGGCCTACGCCCCCTACGCCGACCTCATCTGGGTCGAGACGGGCGAGCCGGACCTCGAGCTGGCGCGCCGGTTCGCCGAGACCATCCACGCGCAGCACCCCGACAAGAAGCTCGCGTACAACTGCTCGCCGTCGTTCAACTGGAAGAAGCACCTCGACGACGCCCAGATCGCGAGCTTCCAGAAGGAGCTCGCCGCGATGGGCTACGCGTTCCAGTTCATCACCCTGGCCGGCTTCCACGCCGTGTCCCACTCCATGTTCGAGCTCGCCCGCGGGTACAACGACCGCGCGATGAGCGCCTACGTCGAGCTGCAGGAGGCCGAGTTCGCCTCCGAGGCCGACGGCTACACGGCCACCCGCCACCAGCGGGAGGTCGGCACCGGCTACTTCGACCGGGTCGCCACGGCTCTCAACCCCGACAGCGCCACCCTCGCGCTCGCCGGATCCACCGAGACCGCCCAGTTCCACTAAGCCTTGCCCGCCTCGCCGAGGTAGAGGTCTCGCGTCGAGGTAGAGGGCTCCAGCCCTCTACCTCGACCACTCCCCTCCACCTCGCGGCACAGACCATCGGAGCCCGCCATGACCAGCACCCTCACGACCCACTCCTCCGGCCCGACGACGTCACGCACCTCGTCCGACCGGCCCACCTCGGCCGGTCAGCACCCCGGCCACCACCACGGGCGCGACGACGACGCGCGGCGCGCGACGCCGTCGGGCACCCTGGACGTCACCGGACACCTGGGCTCGCGCTACCGCGAGATCCTGACCCCCGAAGCCCTCGACTTCCTCACCGCGCTGCACGACCGCTTCCTGGCCGCCCGTCACGGGCTGCTCATGGACCGCCAGCAGCGCCGCCAGGACGTCGCCGACGGGATCGACCCCGACTTCCGCGCCGCGACCCGGCCCGTCCGCGACGACCCGTCGTGGCGCGTCGCCGGCTCGCACGGCGCCCCCGGCCTCGAGGACCGCCGCGTCGAGATCACCGGCCCGACCGACCCCAAGATGGCGATCAACGCCCTCAACTCGAGCGCCAAGGTGTGGCTCGCCGACCAGGAGGACGCGTCCTCGCCCACGTGGCGCAACGTCATCGAGGGCCAGCTCGCGCTGCACGACGCGATCCGCGGCACGCTCGCGTTCACGTCCCCTGAGGGCAAGCAGTACGCGCTGCGCTCGACCGAGCTGACCGACCTGCCGACCATCGTGTTCCGGCCCCGCGGCTGGCACCTGATCGAGAAGCACCTGCGCTACGTCGACCGCGCGGGCGTGGCGGTCTCGGCCTCGGCGTCGCTCGTGGACTTCGGGCTGTACTTCTTCCACAACGCGCGCGAGCTCGTCGAGCGCGGCCGCGGACCGTACTTCTACCTGCCCAAGCTCGAGGGCTACCGCGAGGCACGCGTCTGGAACGACGTGTTCGTGTTCGCGCAGGAGTACCTGGGGATCGAGCAGGGCACGATCCGCGCGACCGTGCTCGTCGAGACCCTGCCCGCCGCGTTCGAGATGGAGGAGATCCTCCACGAGCTGCGCGACCACTGCGCAGGGCTCAACGCGGGCCGCTGGGACTACCTGTTCTCGGTCATCAAGTCGTTCCGCACGCGCGGCGACCAGTACGTCCTGCCCGACCGCTCGCAGGTGCCCATGACCGCCCCGTTCATGCGGGCCTACACCGAGCTCCTCGTCGCGACGTGCCACAAGCGCGGGGCGCACGCGATCGGCGGCATGAGCGCGTTCATCCCCGACCGCCGCCGACTCGACGTGACCGAGAAGGCGTTCGAGCAGGTCGGCGCCGACAAGCGGCGTGAGGCCGGCGACGGGTTCGACGGCACCTGGGTCGCGCACCCCGACCTCATCCCCGCGGCGCGGGCCGAGTTCGACGCCGTGCTGGGCGACCGGCCGAACCAGGTCTCGCGCCTGCGCGACGACGTGAGCGTGGGGCAGCACGAGCTGCTCGACATCGGGTCGGTGCGCCGTGCGGGCGCCACGGTCACCGCAGCCGGCCTGCGGTCCAACGTCTCGGTGGGCGTGCGGTACATCGAGTCCTGGCTGCGCGGCGTGGGCGCCGCGGCGATCGACCACCTCATGGAGGACGCCGCGACGGCCGAGATCTCCCGCTCGCAGGTCTGGCAGTGGATCGCGTCCGGGACCCGCACCGAGAACGGGGTGCCCATCACCCGGGCCCGCGTCGAGGCGCTGCTCGCCGAGGTCGTCGACGACCTGCCCCGCGGGGAGGGCGACCGGGTCGACGAGGCCGCGCACGTGTTCCGCGCCGTCGCGCTCGCCGAGGACTTCCCGACGTTCCTGACCATCGGGGCATACTCGCAGTTCCTGGTCGGGTCGGACGTGGACGGGCCGCGCGAGGGCTGACCACCTGAGCGGGGACCGGCGCTCGGGGGTGCCGGTGCCGGTTCCGGTGCTGGTGCTGGTGCCGAGAACGAGGTTGTGGTCGTTATCGAGGGGATAGCGACCACAACCTCGTTCTCGTGTGCACGGAACCCCGTGCTCGGCCGCGGCAGCAGCGGCCGCAGCGCATGGCCCGGTCCGACCCGACCCGACCCGTTCCGGCCCGGTCCGACGCCCTGGCCTGCACGGATACCCCTGGCGCGCAGCCGCTCCCAGGTGGGATGATCCGGGCGCGCGGCGCGCGAGCTGCCGAGCGACACCCTTCCCGGACCAGCCGGTCCCGTCGCACCGTGGAGCACCCGTGAGTGATCTGTTCGCCCCGCCCTCGTCACCGACCCCCGGGTCGCCGCCGGGCATGCCCGTCGGCGCAGTGCCACCGGCACCGCACGAGCCGCTCCCGCCGCCGCAGGTGCCGGCCCCCGCCCCGGGCACCGGCACCGGCACCGGTCCTGACACCGGCCCGCAGAGCAGCACCGCCCAGCCTCCGGCGAACATCCTGCCCATCACGCCGGGCGTCACCCCCGGCATCCCTCCGGTCGGCAGAATCCCCCACCCCGGTCAGGTATCGCCACCCCCCGCCGCACCGGGCACACCCAACCCGTACGGTCCCCCGCGCCCCCACGCCCTGGGTCAGGGCTCGGCGGCGGGTGCTCCAGCGCCCGGAGCCAGGCCGCGCGGCCCCTCGCGCGTCCTGGTCGGGGTCCTCGCGGGCGTCGCGGGCCTGGTCATCGGTGGTGTCGGCGCGACCGCGGCGACCCTGGCAGTGGTCGCAGGCAACGAGCTCTTCGCCGACGCCGCGGCCGAGCCGTGGTCCGCGGGGCCCGCTCCTGACGAGGAGTCGTGGGACGAGTACCACGAGGAGGACCCGCTCGCGGGCGAGGACGGCGGGACCTTCGACGACCCGTGGGCGCTCGAGGGCGAGGTGTACACCGACGAGTGGTCGGTCCTGCTCGAGATCCCGCACGAGGCGACCGCCGAGATCCTCGCGCACAACGACGTCAACGTGGCACCGGCCGAGGGCATGGAGTACTGGATCGTCCCGGTCGACGCGATGTACGTCGGGCCGTCGAGCACCGTGACCGCCCACGGGTCGATCGACCTCTGGTTCGTGGACCGGGACGGCACCGAGTACGAGGAGGGCTGCGGCGACGTCCCCGACTCCCTCGTCGGCACGGGCCTGATCGGCACGGACGACTCGGCCCGGGGCAACGTCTGCCTCGAGGTCCCTGCGGGGGCGGACGGCCTGTGGGTCCTCGCGGTCGACGACTACATGCCGGTCCACCTGTCCACCGACGTGGCGATCACCGAGTCCTGAGGCAGCACGCTCCTCGACGACGCCTCACCACGCGAGCGCGTCGCGCAGCTTGTCCTCGAGCCGTGCCGACAACGCCAGGTCGTCGCGCACCGCGGTGCGCTCGGCGACGGCACGGCGGGGGCTGCTCGTGATGATGCCGTCGACGCCGCCGCGGAGCTGGGACCGCATCGCGGCCGGGTCGTTGACGGTCCACACGTAGACGTCGATCCCGGCCGCGCGCGCCTCGGCCCGCACGCGCGAGGAGTCGGACGACTGCTCGATCGCGACGAAGTCGACGGGCAGGACCCCGAGCTGCCCGCGCAGGAACGGGACGACGTAGCCGACCGCGATCTCCGGGCCGAGCGCGTGCACCTCGTCGGCCTGCTCCGGGTAGATCGACTGGACCAGGTACTGGTCCGCGACGCCGTGCGCCCGCAGGAGCGCGACGACGTCCGCGACGAACGTCGGCGTCTCGTGGCCGTGCGCCTTGAGCTCGACCAGGAGCGGCACGTCGAGCTCCTGGGCGCGCTCGACGAACTCCTCGAGCGACGGGATGGTCGCCTCGAACCCGCCCTGGCGGATGGTGGTCGAGGTGAGCTCGTCGAGCGTCATGGTGTGCACGGCCCGGTCGGATCCCGCGAGGCGTCGCAGGGTCAGGTCGTGGAAGACGACGAGCCCGCCGTCCGCGGCCTGGAGCACGTCGAGCTCGACGTAGTCCGCACCGAGCGCCGCGGCGGACTCGAGCGACGCGATCGAGTTCTCGACCCCCCCGCCCGGGTCGCCGCGGTGTGCGATCACCGCACCGGGCTCCTCACGCGCGAGGGTCGTCATGGCGTGCGTGTTGGCCGCGGTGACTGCGACGAGCACCAGCACGGCAGCCAGCCCGACGGCGGCACGCACGCCGCGCGGTCGGCTCGCCCAGCCGCTGCCGAGGACGGGCGGCACGCGACCCGACGAGCCCGACGAGCCCGCCGTGCGCGACGAGCCCACCGCCGCAGTCACGACCCCGATCGCCGGACCGACCGCGGCCTCCTCGATCGGGCCTTCCTCGCCGTCCCGCAGATCCGCGTCCCCGGACACCGGCAGTTCCGCGGAGCCTGCCACCTGCCCGGGCGACGAGGCGCTCCCGTCGGGAGCCGCGCCGTCGGGCAGCAACTCCCGCCGCTCCCCCGCGACCGCGACCACGACCTGCGCGAGCAACGCCGCGACGAAGCCCACGAGCACGAACCCGACCACCTGCACGAGCGTGAGCGTCACACCCGCGACGACCGGCGCGGCGCCCGGCGCCGCCAGGTCGGCGACGCGCGTCGGGACCAGCGCGAGCGTCACGATGCCCGCCGCGACCACGACCACACCGAGCGCGACCACCGCGAACGTGCCCAGGAGACGCGGCCAGAGCCTGCGCGTCGCACGCCAGCTCGCGGCCATCGAGCCCGACACCGAGGCGTCGGACGTCAGCAGGAACGCGAGCGTCAGGACCAGCCGCAGGTTGAGGTAGAGGACCCCCGCGAGGAACGCGACGTAGACGTAGACGCCGCCGTCGAACTTCAGGAGCTCCCCGACGACGAACTCCGGGATCGCGATGCCGCGCACCAGGAACGCCGCGGTGCCGAAGTTGCCCACGGGCACGAGCACGAAGAAGTACCCCACGAACAGCAGGAGCTGCGGGCCGAGGAGCTTGCGGCTCGTGCGTGCGAGGTCCGCGCCGACGGCCCGCACCGAGACCGGCTCCCCCGCGCGCAGCCGCGCGCCGATCGCGAGGAACGCGCCCTGCTGGAACAGGACCACGACCGACGCGACGAGCGCCACGACCAGCAGGAGGATCACCGCGACCGGGCTCGACAGGACGCGCAGCACGTTGAGGTGCGTGAGAGCGCCGGCGCCCGCAGCCGCGAGCGCCAGGTCGAACAGCCACACCATGAGCGGGACCGCGACGAGCACCGCGGTGCCCTGCAGGAGCAGCACCGCCCGCAGGTAGGTCGGCAGGTGCGCGCGGACCGTGCGGGCGGCGGGACCGAGCAGCGCGGGGCGCTGCGGTCGGTCGCGGGGTGGGCGCCGCGTTCCGTCGGCGTCGGGCCGGTCGTCGGCGCCCGGGCGCGGCGCGCCGGCGCGGGCCGGGGTGGGACGGGTGGCAGTCGGGCGGGCAGCTGGTGGCACGAGCGAAGCCTACGGTCGCGCGGGTGAGCCGTTCGTACCGCGGTCGGCCCCCGCGGGCGACTTCACCCGGGTGACGCGTACGTGATGCGCGTGGCCGGGGGCCCGTCGCCCGAGGCGCCCTGCGCCCGGACGCCGCTGCCCTCCTCGCCCGCGCCCACGACGAGCTCGGCGACGGTCGTGAGCACGATCAGCGGGAGCAGCAGCGGCAGCGCGACGACCCCGGTCCCGGCCGCGCCGAGCAGGCTCCCGACGGCGGTGGGCACCCACCGTGGACGGCTCCCGCCCGCGGCGGGGCGGCTCTCGACCCCGAGCAGGACGGCCAGGACGAGCAGCGCGGCGGCGGCGCCTCCTGCGACGATCCAGGCGCCGGTGACCCATGGCGTCCCGGCCCCTGCGGCTCCCAGGCAGAGCGCGGCGATCCCCGCGACGACGGCCAGCAGGAACACGACCGCGAGCGGGACGTGACCGAAGAGCCGGACCGCGGCCCACATGAGCAGCCGACGGACGGGTCCCGTCCCCGACTGGCGCAGCGTCTCGCGGAAGAGGTGGTCGGCGTCGCGGCGCGCGGCCCGCCGCGCGCTCGCGGGGGTGGCGGACGCGGCGAGCTCCCGCGAGGCCGCGTCGTGCAGGATCGCCGGGAGCGTCTGGCGGCCGTAGCTCGCGATCACTCCCCACAGCGGCACGGGCACCGACGCGAGGTCGGTCACGAGTCCCTGCGGCACGGTCTGCTCGACGCTCGCGCGACGCCAGACCGGCCCGTCCGCCGTCTGCTCGTCGGCGGGCCGTGAGCTGTGGCCGAACTCGGTCAGGACCTCGAACCACACCTTCCAGCGGCCCGTCACGGGAAGCTGGCGCAGGTCGACCGTCGTGGCCGTCGTCCATCGGTCGGGGTCGCCCGCGAGCGGGGCGAGGAAGGGCACGGTGCTCCCTCAGCCGGCGGGGACGAGCGCCGGGGCGTCGGGCGCGGGTGGCGCCACCTCGTTCGTCACGCCGTACGGCACCAGGACGCTCGCGACCTCGCGCGCCACGGGGTCGAGGTGCCCGCGCTGGTCGTCGAAGAAGATGTGCGGGCGCAGGACGCGCAGCACGCGCCCCTTGTCCGCTCCCCCCAGGAAGAACGCGTCGTTGACCGTGACGCCCCACGAGCGCAGGGTGTTGACGGCCCGCTCGTGCGAGGGCGCGCTGCGGGCCGTGACGATCGAGACGCGCACGCGGGGCCGGTAGTCCGGGTCCTCGGCGACCCGCTCCTCCTCGCGCCGCTGGATGGTGCTCAGCGCGCGCAGGAACGGGAGGATCGGTCCGGCGTGGTGCTCGGTGATCTTGCGCGCGCTCTCGTACTGGTGGAACTGCTCGAGCCCGCCCGACTGGAAGATGCGCTCGGCGCTGTCGTCGGCGAGCACGCCGTCGAAGTCGAACGCCACGCGCAGCTCCCCGGCCTCAGCGGCGGCCTCGACCGCCGTCTCCACCGCGACCGGAGCGTCTCCCGGGGCGACGCGAGCGCCGGACGTGCGCGTCGCCGTCGGGCCGGGCGGGGCGACGTGCCCGACGGCGGCGCTCCCCAGGACCTGCCCCGCCGGGTGTCCCAGCGTGGTCGCCGCGCGCACGTCGCCCGCGTCGCCCGAGAGGAACAGCGAGATGTTGAGCGCCGGGATGTACGCGTAGGGCGCGACGCCCTGCGTGAAGATCGCCCGGCTGATGGGCAGCCCGTAGGCCGCGACCGAGCTCATGACGCGCAGGCCCGTCGAGGGGTCGTTCTTGGACAGGATGAAGACCTCGACCAACGGGTCTCCCGCCGCGGGCGACAGGTCGTTGAGGCTCAGGAGCCGCTGGACGAACTCGAACGCGACACCGGGCCGGAGCATGCGGTCCCGGTACTTGTCCTGGTAGGCGCGGTAGGCGTCGATCCCCTGCTCGTCGAAGACCCGTTGGGACGTCGAGAGGTCGAACAACGCGCTCGAGGAGACACCGACGACGAGCCGGTGGTCGAGGTCGTAGGGCGGCACGGGGACTCCTTCAGGACGGGGGGGCCGGCAGCGCAGGTGCGGTCGCCGGCTCGGTGACGACGGTCGGGACGGCGGTCTCAGGAGGGCTCGGGCGGGCGGCGCACCTGGTCGTGCGGGTGGCGGCGCGAGTACCGCTTCACGCACTCCTTGCACATCGGCATGGTCGGGAGGCGCTCGGCCTCGCGCGGGGTCATCTCGCCGATGACCTTGGCCCCGCACAGCCCCCGGTCGGGGTGCACGACGTGCCCCCACTCGGACTCCCAGCGGTAGCCGAACCGGTAGGGCGGGCGCACCTGGAACTCGCGCACCTGCGGGGCCGAGCGCAGGACCGCGGCCTTGTCGAGCGTCTCCTCGCCGTATCCCTGCGGCTGGCGCTGGCACACGTGCCGCACCCGGAACGGCATGGTCGGCGAGTACGCGAGCTGCGTCCCGGGCACGGCCCCCCGGTTCGACGTCAGGAACCAGCGCACCTCGTCGCCCGCGTGCACGCTGCGGACCTCGTCGAGCGCGAAGGCCCGACGACGACCGTCGTAGCACGGCAGCCACTGGACGTCGGCTCCGCACTGCTCGCAGCGCCCGACCCGCACGCCGCTCATGCGAGCAGGCTCGGGGTGTCGACGTGCATGCTGCCTCCGGCGGACGATCGGGTACGGACCGATGACACCCTACGTCCCGACCGCCCACCCGGACCGACTACCCCGTGACCGAGAAGAACCCGTGCGCGCCGCGCTCGGCGTCGATCATGGCGTGGCTCACGAACGGGTACCGGCCCGCCTCGGGGAACGCGAGCTCGACGAAGCCGCCCTGGGCGACCGCGAGCCCCAGCACCTGTGACCCGCCCGCCTCGGCGTTGCCGGGACGCAGCCGGTAGGCGCCCTCGCTGAAGACGGTGTCGAACTGGCCGCCCACGACGTGGAAGGCCGTCCCCCGGTTGGGCCCCGCCGCGAGGACCCACACGCGCACGCGCTCGCCCACGCGCGCCGGGAGGGGCTCCGCGTCGTACTGGTTGGCGTAGCCGTTGAAGGCCACGACGTCGGGGTCACCCGTCGCGAGCCGGTCCATGTCGACCTCGCCGCCCTGCGGCCCGAGGTAGTACTCGGACTGGACGAGCAGGTACTCCCGGTCGACCGCGGGCAGGTCCGGCGGGTCGATCACGACCGCGCCGAACATGCCGTTCGCGATGTGCGCGGACATGGGCATGGTCGAGCAGTGGTACATCCACACCCCGGACATCGTCGCCGTGAACGTGTAGGTCAGCTCCTCGCCCGGGGCGATCGTCCGCATGGGACCGTCGGGGGCGAGCGCCCCGGCGTGGAAGTCGATCGAGTGCCCGATCGTGCCGTCGTTGACCAGCGTGATCTCGAAACGGTCCCCGACCTTGCCGCGCAGCGTCGGCCCCGGCGCGATGCCGCCGAACGTCCAGAGCTTCTGCGTCACCCCGGGCGCGACCTCGGTCACGAGCTCGGAGACGGGCAGCCGCACGCGGTGCACGGTCTCGGCGCTCGCGGGCGCGAGCTCGGCCGGGTGCGCCGTGAAGTCGTCGCCCGGCGTCGCCATGAAGTCCAGGTCGGTCGCGGCGCTCGCGGCGCCGGACCCGTCGTCCGAGTCGCTCGCACCGTGGTCCATGCCCGCCATCCCGTCGTGCCCGGCCGAGCCGGAGTCCGCGCCGCTCCCGGCGTCGCCGCCAGCCAGGCTCGTCCCGTCAGCCGCGCCGCCCGTCGGCTCGATCGAGAGCACCATGCCCATCTGCCGGTGACCGACGATGCTGCACCACCCGTCGACCGCGCGCCCCACGACCCCGACCTCGAACGTCTCGGTCGCCCCGGGGGCGAGCCGCCCGCTCGTCGCGCCCGTGTCGAGCACGAGGTCGTGGACCGTGGTGTCGGTGTTGGTCACCACGAGCACCAGGGTGTCCCCGGCGGGCACCTCGATCGTGGCGGGGAAGAACCGCATGTCGCGGGCCTCGACCTCGACGGTCGTCGTGCGCCCCGTGGGCACGACGGTTCCCGACGCCCCGGCCTCGACGGGTGCGGCGCCCGTCCCCGTCCCGAGCGCGGCCGGGTCCAGAGCCACGCCGCCCGCCGCGACGAGGAGCAGGACGCTCAGGGCAGCCACTGCCAGGCCCTTGCGCCGCGGTCCGGTCACGGCCTCCACGGGCGGCCCCTGGCGGGCTCCGGTCCGCGCGCGCAGGTCCTGCCCCAGCGCGTGGGCCGCCGCGACGTCGTCGGCGGTCGGCGCCACGAACGGCGTGCGCCGGGCCCGGCGGTGGGCGCGCAGGGCCCCGACGAGCAGCGGGAGGAAGGCCACGAGGGCGCCCAGCGCGACGAGCGACGCGAGCACGTGCACCAGGCTCGGCGCGGGCAGGACGAAGAGCACGAGCGCGCCGTCGAACAGCACGACCCGCAGCACAGCCCCGCGCTCGAGAGCCGCCGTGGTCGAGCGCACGGCCGCGGGGCCGCCGCCCAGCACCACGGGCACCAGGTAGGTCAGCGCGCCCAGCAGGATCTGGGCCGCGAAGCCCGCGGCGAGCGGCACGGTCACGATCCCGACGCGCGCGGCGGCCGTCTCCCACGTCGCGCTCAGTGCCAAGACGCCGACCAGGGTCGCGAGCGACACCAGGAGCCAGGCCAGCGCGCACGCCGCGGACCAGGTCGCGAAGGTCGCGGGCGGACGCCGTCGGGCCGCGGTGACCATGGGCCGCACCGACACCAGGACGCCCGCGAGGTACGTCGCCAACCCCACGGCCGCGACGGGCGGCGAGGCCGCCAGGACCGCGACGACCCCGCCGGCGAGGCCGACCAGCATGAGTGCGAGAGTCGTGCGCGCGGCACGAGGCGCGTCGTCGGCCATCTTCGTCCGCAGCATGGTCGGCCACAGCGTCACGAGCGTGCCCATGACCGTGAGGCCCACGAAGCCCAGCAGGTTGAAGCCCGCGTGCGCGAGCACGACGCGCGTGTGCCAGCCCTCGTCGAGGCCGCGCGCTAGGGTCGCACCGAGCCCCGCGCCGAACGGCAGGAGCCAGGCCGCCGCGACGTAGAACCCGACGCAGATCGCGAAGCGGGCCGTGAGCGCACGGCGCGACTGGAGCCACAGGGCGGTGCCGTGGGCCGCGACCGCGACACCCACCCCCACAGCCCCGACGAGCGTCACGACCCACGTCGCGGTGACCATGCCCGCGACCGTCGCGGCGACCGCGACGTTGAGCAGCACCAGGCGCGCGACCTGCCAGCGCCGCGAGGCGGGCGTGACCCGCCGGCTGAGCAGCGCGTCGGTGAAGTGCTGGCTCCACACGCAGATCGCGTTGGTCACCGCGCCGAGCAGCAACAGGTGCACGAGCAGCCAGGGCGACGCGGGGATCCACCGGTGGCCCACCGCGACGACCACGGTCGCCACGAGCCAGCCGACCACGGGGGCGTTGGCGCGCAGGTGCCAGGCGGAGCGGTCGGTCAGTGGCTTGAGCGGAGCGGGCTGGGCGGACAGGTCGAGCTTCACGGAGCGGTCTCCTCGAGCAGGGAAGGCACGGGCCCGACGGCGTCACGCGGCTGCGTCCCGGGCGCCGGCGCGAGGCGCGCGCGGATCCCGACCCCGAGCATGAGCACCATGAACGCGAGCAGCGCGGCCACGTTGAGCACTCCCCCGACCTGGTGGGCCACGGGCAGGTCCCGGGCGTCGCCCAGGCCCAGGCGGACCAGCAGCCCCAGGTGCAGGAGGACCGCCGGGCCGTACATCAGGGGCGTGTACGGCAGCCGCACGCGCAGCACCGCGGGCAGGATCACGGGCGCGTGGGCCATGATCATCGAGATCGTGAAGCCCAGGAAGACCGCGTGGATCACGGCGTCGTACCCGGGCCCCGCGGCCTGGCGCCCGGTGAGCAGCCAGATCGTCCCCGCGACCGCGAGCCAGACGTACGCCGCGAGCAGGCACGCCGCCATGTACCGCGCCAGGCCGGTCGACCGGATGGTGCGCCGGGCGACGTCGTGCACCGCGAGCCAGCCGCACAGCACCAGGACGGCCGCGCCCAGCAGGACGTAGCCGACCGCGGGCCACAGCAGGGTCGCCACGCACCCGACCGCGAGCGCCCAGCAGACCCACAGGATCAGGCCCGCGCCGCGACCGAGGAACGCGATCCGGGCCAGCTCGAGCCGCTCGCCCGCGATCGTGGCCACGACGAAGCACGCGAGCCACGGCAGCACGTCCGCGACGCCCACGCCGCCGAGCCACAGGAGCGCGCCACCCGTCGCGAGCAGGGCGCCGATGAGCTGGACCAGGACCGCGTCGTCGCGCTGGCGCCGCCACAGCGGGACGTAGACCAGGCACAGCGCGCCGCAGCCCGCGACGAGGAGCACCTGGCCCACCACGAGCGGGGCCGGGCTGAGCAGGGCCAGCGCGCCCGCGCCCAGCAGCGCCGGGGCGGCGAAGCCCCACCGGGTGCGCAGCGCGACGGCACGTTCGAGCGCGATCACGGTGCCGACGAATCCCAGGACGAGCAGCACGCCGTGGATCTGGGGCAGGCGCTCTGTCGTGAGCGGGGCCGGCAGGCCGAGCAGCAGGAGCGCCGCGTCGAGCCCGGCGAGGAGCGCGAGGCCCGCGGGCAGCACGAAGATGACGCGTCGCATCAGCGGTTGCCGTCGGACGTGTCGGTCACCGGCGAGGTACCGAGCGGGCTGGCGGACGAAGTGGTGACGCGCCGGGCTGTGGGGCGGCCGGCAGTGGCGGCGCGGTCCGTGGGCCGGCCGGCGGTGACAGCGCGGTCCGTGGCCCGCAGGTGCAGGCGGCACGCGCCCGGCTCGGCGAAGGGCAGCAGGGACGTCCCCTCGCGAGGGGCCCCCAGCCGCTCGAGCGCTCCCTGCGCCAGGCCGAGGTGCACCGCGCACACGACCTCGGGGTTGCGGTACGCGGCCTCGAGCAAGGGACAGCGGGTCAGCGCGACCGAGGCCGCGTCGTCGTCGGGCCGAGGGGCGAACCCCAGGCGATCCAGCAGGTCGACGACCTCGTGGCGTGCGGCGCTCGCGGCGTCATCAGCACCTCGGCCGGGTCTCCCGTTCTCGGGGGCCCCTGGACCGTCGCCCGCGCTGCCCGGGTGCCCGACGTCGTCGGGTCCCCCGCTGGACTCACTGCGCGCGTCCGGCGCGCTCTTCCCGCGCCCTGTGCCACCCACGCTCGCAGGGTGCGAGGCGCCGTCGGGAACCGTGCCCGGACCTGAGACGTCTCCGACGAGCTCCGCGCCCCAGGCGCGACCCGCGGCGAGCGCGTCGCCCACCGGGTCGGCGCTCGACCGGGCGATCTGAGCCGCGAGCGCCGAGGCCAGGCCCGCGTACTCGGCGGCTCCTGCGGTCGTCGGCGACTCGGTGACCGCGGCGTAGAGCCGGGCCGGGCGTCCGCGGCCGTGCGCCGGGGCGCTCTCGCTCGTCGCGAGCCCCGCCTCGACGAGGCCCTCGAGGTGCTCGCGCACGGTGTTGGTGTGCTGGTCGAGCGCGGTCGCGACCGAGCTGACCGAGCAGGGCTCGGGCTGGGACGCGAGGACGTCCAGGACGGCGAGCCGGGCCTTCGAGAGCCGGGCCGGGCGGACCGCGCGCCGCACGAGCGGCGGGCCGAACCCGGGGCGCGGGGGCGCTGCGCGCTCTGCCCGTCCGACAGCCTGCGTATTTTCCACGGAATAAAGTGTACTAATGTTTGGCGCGTTGGAGAACCACTCCCCGCACTCGGAGGTCTCACGTCATGAGCAGCATCGTCCTGGCCACGTCGGCCGCAGACTCACGCGCCGTCGAGGCCGTCGTCGCCCACCACACCGAGATGAACGGGACCCTCGGGCTGCTCGTCGAGGCTCTGGTCCAGGCCGTGGAGTCGGGTGCACCGGCAGCCTTCGCCCACCGACGGCTCGTCGACTGGACCCGCTCCGACCTCCTGCCCCACGCGCAGGCCGAGGAAGCCGCGATGTACCCCCACGCGCACCGCGACGAGCACGCCCGGCTCCTGGTCGACGCCATGATCGCCGAGCACGGGGTGATCGGCGAGCTGGTCGACGCCCTCGACAACGCGGCCACCCCCGTCCGCGCCGCAGCCCACGCCCGCGCGCTCCAGGTGCTCTTCGAGACCCACATGACCAAGGAGAACGAGCAGATCCTGCCGCTGCTCGCACTGTCCTCCGACGTCTCGCTCGCCGGCGTCCTCGACGGCATGCACGAGCTGCTCGGCGGGCACTCGCACGGGGAAGGCGGAGAGGCCGCCGAGGCTTCGGCGGGTGCCGAGCCGGGTGACGCCGGTGGCTGCGGGTGCGGCAACGGCGCGGGAGGCGGCTGCGGTGGTGGCGCCTCGGAGGGGGCGCCTCCTGCGGCGGGCACGGCCATCGCAGGCCCGGCTGCCGAGGCGGGGGCCGGCGATGCGGTGCCGACGGCCGGGGGCTCGGCCGCTGGTACCCCCGCCCAGGCCACGGAGCCCGCCACCGAGGGGCACTCGTGCGGCTGCGGCGGGCACGACGACGCCGGCAACCTCCCGGTGCTCGACGCCCGCGCGGTCCCGCACGCGATCCGGCACGCGACCATCTTCGGGGCGCTCGACGGCGTCGCGCCCGGCGCCGGCATGGTGCTCCTCGCCCCGCACGACCCGCTACCGCTCCTGGCGCAGGTCGACGCGCGGTGGCCGGGCACGTTCACAGTTGACTACCTCGAGCGCGGACCTGAGACCTGGGCGCTGGCGTTCACGCGCTGACTTCTGGCTGGCTGCCGGCCCCGCCGCCGAGCACGAGGTTGCGGTCGCTATGGCGCCCAGGACGGCCGTAACCTCGTGCTCGACCGAGGATCGTCGCGGCTGCCCCCGGCCGTGACCCGGCGGGGGGCGCTCGAGGGAGGTTCACGGGCCCGACCGCGCACCCCCTGGAGCCGTCGGCGACCGGGTGAAATCGCATGGACGAGTTCTCTTCCGTTCGCGCCCACATGGGACCATTCGGCGAGCCTCCCGACGATGTCGCGATCGAGGCACCCTTCCGCGCGAAAGGCAGTACCCAGCCGATGTCCGACGACGGCATCTTCAAATCCCTCCAGAACCTGCTTCCGGACTTTCCGGCTGCCCTCAACGGCGACACGCATGCGTTGATCGTGGTCGTCTTCGTGGTCCTGATCATCGGAATCGCCGGCTGGGCACTGCTGTACACAGCCATCCAGTACAGGGCTGCGACGAACGCCATCACATCAGTCGCCAGAATGCTCGACGGTGTCCACCAGGACGAGCTGCCACGTCTCCGGAGCGAGCTGCTCGCGACGTCGGAGAGCATCTCGGCGTCGAGCGGGGTCGGCGCCCTCTGGCGTGAGTTCGACGAGACCCTCGTCGAATCGGACGGCAGGCTCTGGAACACCGTCGAGGCGGACCACTACTTCAACACCGACCGGCTTGCGCCGCGTCTGGTGAGCAACCGGCTCTTGACGGCGGCCCCGGCCGTCCTCACAGCCGTCGGACTGCTCGGCACGTTCATCGGCCTGGCAACGGGCCTGAACAGCCTCAACCTCAGCGAGAGCGCGACGGTCGAGGAGATGCGCTCCGGTATCGAAGGACTCGTGGCAGGGGCCGGCCTCGGCTTCACCGCCTCCGTCTGGGGCGTCTTCTTCAGTCTCGTGGTCAACATCGTCGAGAAGCTCGCCGAGCGACGGGTGGCCGCCGAGACGGCACGGCTCCAGTCACGGATCGACGAGCTCTTCGTCCTCCATTCTCCCGAGCAGTCGTTCGTCAAGATCGAGAAGAACACCCACGACTCCGCGATCGCCCTCAACGAGCTGCACGAGAAGATCGGCACCCAGCTCCAGGAAGCAGTGGCAGGCATCTCCCAGGAGATGCAGGCCGCGTTGACGCGCGCCATCGAGACGTCGATGGCGCCCTCGATGGCCTCGCTCGCCGAGAGCACCGCGACGCAGTCGGCCGAGGTCTTCGAGAAGCTCGTCGACAAGTTCGCGGACGCGTTCCAGTCGATCGGGACGCGTCAGGCGGAACAGCTGGGCGCGGCCTCCTCGACGCTGGACGCCACCGTGGCCGCTGTCGCCCAACGCGTCGACAGCTCCGTCGCGGGGCTCTCGGACGCCTTCGAGGCGGTCGGAGCCCGCCAGGCCGAGCAGCTCGACGCCGCGACGGCGACGCTCGACTCCGCCCTCGGCTCCGTCTCCGACAAGGTCGGCGGCGCGATCGTCCTGCTCAAGGAGAGCGCGGCCGCGCAGTCGACGGCGACGGCCGAGCAGGCCGAGGCCTTCCGCGAACAGCTCACCGAGCTGTCCGAGCTGACGGCACGCCAGGCCCGCCTGCTCGACGGCTCGCTCACCGCGATCACCCTGGGACTCGACTCGGCCGCCACCAAGATGGGTACCGCGACCACGTCGCTCGACACGTCGTCGACCACCTTGCAGGGCACCGCACGAACGTTCGCGCAGACGAGCGAACGTTTCGAGTCGTCATTGAACGCGGGCGCCCAGGCGCTCGAGGGGACGGCCGAGGCTCACGCGCAGGCAGCTGCGGCCCTCAGCAACCACACGAAAGCGCTCGAGCAGATCAACTCGGCCTCGCTCGACGCGGCGGAGCGGCTCACCCAGGCGGCTCGCGCTGCGGGGACGAGCTTCGAGACCATGCAGGTCCACCAGGGCCGTTTCCTGAACGACCTCAGGTCGCAGGTCGACAACCACTCCGCCTCGCTCAAGGACTGGCTCGACCAGTACTCGGACCAGGTCCACCACCAGACCTCCGAGCGGATGAGCGACTGGAACAAGCACACGCACGCGTTCTCCTCGCACATGCTCGACGCGACCAACGCGCTCTCCGAGGTCATCGCCGAGATGGAGGTGAGGATCGGTGCGCAGGACGCGGGGAAGAGCTCGCTCTCGTGAGGAGGCGGAGAACCCGTACTGGATCTCCTTCTCGGACCTCATGACGGCTCTCCTGGCCGTCTTCATCCTGGCCGTGGTCGCACTGGTCCTCCAGCTCACCGAGAAGCAGGAGGCCCTCGCCGCCGAGCAGAAGACGGCGCAGGAGCAACGCAGCCTTTTCTCGGACCAGATCACCTCTCTGCAGCACGCCGAGGAGGTCCGGTCGGACGTGCTGGTCGAGGTGGCCACGACGCTCCAGGCGCAGGGCATCGACGTCATCGTCAGCCAGGACAACTCGGTGCTGAGCATCCCGACTGCCCTCCTGGGCTTCGACTCGGCGTCGTTCGAGATCCGGCCCGAGCACCGGGACGTCGCCCTCGCGATCGGGGCTGCGATCGACGACTCCTTGCGCCACGACGAGCGCTTCCGCTACCTCGACACGGTGTTCGTCGAGGGACACACCGACAACCAGTCGTTCGGCGGGCTCGAGGGAACCGGCAACTGGGGCCTCTCCACGTTCCGCGCGATCTCGCTGTGGCGCCTGTGGGAGACCTCGTTGCCCGACGGCGGAGGTCTCGACGACCTGCGCCGGACGGACGGGAGCCCCCTGTTCTCCGTCTCTGGCTACGGCGAGACGCGACCCGCGACGACCGTCCAGGAGAGCGAGGCGGATCGTGCCGCGAACCGGCGCATCGACGTGCGGTTCACCGTGATCCGTCCGACGGCGGAGGACCTTTCGGCGATCCTCGAGGATGCCGACGCGACCGGCCAGGTGCCCTGACATGGGGACCAGGCCCGAGCTGTTCCTCCCCGGATGGCCCGTCGGGTCCTTCGACTCGTGGGACCGGCTCACGGACCGTGCCCAGCGCCTCACGGCCCGCGCCGGCACAGGCCGACAGTTCGACCTGCTGCTCGCCGAGGTCCGCCGCCTGATCGACTCCGGGCGGATCGATCTGCTCTCCGCACGCCTCCCCGAGCGCCGCTTCGCCCGCGCCGTCGTGACGGTCTGGTCGGAGGACCGCGAACGAGCCCGCGCGTCGATGACCCCGGCTGTCGTGTCGCTGCTCGTCGACTCACAGGCACCTCGTCCCTCCCGGTTGCTCGTCGCGGCACTCGCATCGATGTTCCTGACCCACTTCGACCGCCTCGACTCCTGGTCCCCGGGACTGTTCGAGGCCACGAGCACCGCCGTCGAGCGAGCCGTCACGCAGATCCCGGTCCGCAGGACTCGCGCGGAGACGCCGCCCCCGCCGCCTCCATCCCACGCAAGTGCCTCCGTCCCACCACCCCCGCCACCATCACCGAGCCCGCCCGCGAGCCGCGACATCGTCGACGCCTTCCGGTACAACTCCGAGTTCCTCCTCGACATCGAGGCGCCGCGCGCCGTCGCGCAGGGGCTGCGAGCCACGGGGATGGCTCTCGTGGACTGGCTGCGCCTCATCGGTATCAACGGGCACGTCAACGGCCGGTACGGCATCCGCGTCCGCGAGGCGGTCTTCCTCGAGAAGATCGGGTCGGCCGACCACACGCGGGCCGACGGGCTCGGTTTCTTGGCGGAGCTCACGTCGAAGACCGTCGTGGAGTCCCTGGGCACGGACGACATGTACTTCGGGCACCAGATCCTCGTCGCCATGACGGACAAGCCGGACACCGCTCCGTGCGACGAGTGGCTCGACGCGATCGTGAAGATCGGTGGGGACCCGCGACTCCAGCGGCAGGCGCAGTGGCACACCTGGTGGGAGCCGCTACCGCAGCGCGCCCGCGACAAGGCCGTCCGGTGGATGAGCGTCGAGGACCTGCACCTGTTCCTGAACGCCGTGGAGAACCACGGACTCATGACCCGCAACGCAAAACTGGAGCAAATGTTCCCGGCCCGCAAGAAGTTCCTGTGGGGGCTGTACGAGAGCGGCCTCGTCCGCGAGTCGCGGGTCGTCCTGGGGGCCGGCGCCCGGCTGTCCGTCCAACGGCAGATGGGACGCAAGCACATCAACGCGGCGAGCCTCACGCAACGTGCGGACACCGCGATCGTGATCCTGGACTGCGGCGACTTCCACGTCGTCGAGGGGTCTCACAACTTCAGGTTCTGGATCTACGCAGGCCGCCCCACCGCGCCGCTCTTCGACTACTCTCACCGAGTCTTCACCCCGGATCAACTGATCAACGACGTCCCGGCAGCTCACACTCGAGAGCACCCGGCCGGATGGCGCGCTCATGCGGGCATCCCGCACGCCGCCACGACATGGCAGAACAATGCGCTGACCTTCCTCGTCGAGACCCTGGGCATCCCTGTGGACCCGCAGAGCGTCCTCACCCCTGAGGACTACTCGACGCTCAAGCACCGTTTCGGCCTCCCGATCCACCACCGCACCCCGCTGAGGAGCTGACATGGGCCTGCGTGACCTCCTGCGAGCCCGGCGCATGCGCCCTGATGACACCGAGTCGCCCATGCGGCTGTTCGCGGTGTCGTACGACTCCGACGGCGCCAACTTCGTCACGACGCCCGAGGACCTCGCGCTGCTGCACCGAGGCGAAGGGCAGCGGTCGGCCCAGGAGCAGCACCTGGTCCTCGAGATGCTCGCCGAGCAGGGTGCGGCCTACCTCCTGCCCAACGGCTTCGCGATGCGCTCGGCGGACGTGGCCCGTCTGGGCGACGACGAGGCCGAGGTCCTCGGTCTCCCCCGGCGCCTTCCCGGCACGCTCGAACCGGAGGTCCGGGGCAACACGACGTCCCGCACGTTCTCCGTCACCCTCGGGGCCCGCATCGGGAGCCACCTGGAGCCGTGCCGCCGGAACGGTCCCGTCCTGACGATCGGCACGGCGACCCAGTACCGGCTCTCGCCACGTGCGCTCAAGGTGATCTGCGCCGTCGAGCACCACGAGGCGCTGGCCTTCGAGGACCGCACCGAGACGAACAACGTCCGTCTCGTCGCCGAGCTCCAGGCCGCCAGGATCCCCCTGCCCGACGACCCGGACCGCGACGAGCCCTTCCCGCTCCCCCTGGGGCACCTCACGAGCTGGTCCACCACGATCCCGGACCGGGTCGGGCTCCTGGTCGACGAGCAGCACGACGGCTCGTTGCGCATCTCTCCCGACCTGGGGCCCGACGTCGACCCGGATCGGTTGGCGAGCAGGTGGCACCAGATCGAGGGCGACCGTCAGGCCGGCGTCCTGCGCGTCGACGAGCAGCTCGTCCTCCTCGACGAGCAGCGCCTCGCAGGCGTGCGGGACGTGCTGGCCACGCCCCGCATCCCGGCAGAGAGGGCACGGGACTTCCTCACTGCGCCAGGGCAGTTCTTCGACCACGAGCTCGTCGACGTCGAGCTGAACTTCGGGGTCCGCGTCGCGGGCGTGGGCATCATCGTCCCGCAGACCTTCGCCGACGCGAGCGAGTCGGGCATCTCGTGGTTCGGGGACTCGGACGGCGTGCAGCCGGCCAGCATCCTCGCGGGGCTCATCGCCACCCTCCCTCAGCTGGACACGGTCGAGCAGGACGTGCGCGCCGCGCAGGACCAGGGTCGATCCGTCATCGCGGTCGGTGACCAGCTGGTCGACATCAGCGACAGGTCCACGGTCGACAGCGAGCTCGCCACGGCGCGTGATCGCCTCCTCGACGAGACTCTCCTGCCTGAACCCGGCGACGACGACGCGACCGACCCGTCGGACCCGGCGGCCCCTCGGACGGTTCAGGTCGGTGTCCACGTCGCGGACGTCCAGGACGTGGGCGAAGCGCTCCGGGCCTCCGCGTCGAGCACACCTCCTGCGCGCCCGGTCGACTACGCGAGCCTCCTGCGCTCGCCGTACCCGCACCAGCGCGAGGGCATCGAGTGGATGGTGCGGCTCATGACCGCGTCTCTCCTCAAGCCCGACGGCGACCCCTCGCGCGTCCAGGGCGCGATCCTCGCGGACGACATGGGCCTCGGCAAGACCTACATGACGCTGGTCGCGCTGCGCGAGTTCCTCGAGGCACAGCGCGCACGTGGGGGGACGGTACGCCCGACGCTCGCGGTCCTCCCGGTCTCGCTGATCGAGAACTGGCAGGCGGAGATCGACGCGACCTTCGCGACGAACCCGTTCGAGGACGTCGTGGTGCTCCAGGGCAAGGGCATCACAGCCTTCCAGGAGCTGGGGCGGGGCAAGGAGACCACGGCGAGCGTCGTGAACCTCGACGACCAGGGCATGCTGCGTGCCGACGCGATCCGCTTCTCGCTGAAGATCGGTCCGGAGCACGGCAGGAGTCGGCTCGACATGCCGGGCCGGCTGGTTCTCGTGACGTACGAGACGCTCGCCTCGTACCAGCTCTCGCTGGCGCAGGTCGACTGGGGTGCGGTCGTGTTCGACGAGGCCCAGACCATCAAGAACCCCGACGCCCTGCGCACCCGGGCCGCCAAGGCGCTCAAGGCGCGGTTCATGCTGCTGGCCACGGGAACCCCGGTCGAGAACAAGATGCTCGACTTCTGGTGCCTCATGGACGCCGCCCAGCCGGGACTCCTGGGCTCCTGGGCCGAGTTCCGCACGCAGTGGGTCTCGCGGATGGAGAAGGCTCCGAGCGAGGAGAAGTCCCGGATCGGGCAGGAGCTGCGTGAGCTCGTGGGCCCGTTCATGCTGCGACGGATCAAGGAGGACCACCTCAGGGACCTCCCTCCCAAGACGGTCTACGGCCCCGAGGGCGGGCCCGCGCAGGTCGCCCGCCCAGATCTCGGCGTCGTGATGCCCGTGACTCAGCGCGACGCGTACGACGCGGTGCTCGAGGGCTACCGGCGCAACGGCCCGGGGGTCCGGGGGGCGGCGCTCGCGACCGTCCAGGCTCTGCGTGGTGTGAGCCTCCACCCGTCGGCGTCGGGGGACGCGCCTCTGTCGAGCGATCCCGCGGACCTCGACCTGTCCGCGCGCATGGTCGCGGCGGTCCGGGTCATCGACGAGGTGCGGGCGGTGGACGAGAAGGTCATCGTGTTCGTCATCAACAAGAAGGTCCAGGCTCGGCTGGCCCTGTGGTTGCAGGAGCGCTACCGGCTGCGGGTTCGTGTCGTCAACGGCGACACCGCCGCGGTGGGTTCGGGCGCGACGCGCAAGGGGATCATCGGGGAGTTCGAGCGAGCGCCGGGCTTCAACGTCATCATCATGTCGCCGCTCGCGGTCGGGGTGGGGCTGACGATCGTCGGGGCCAACCATGCGATCCACCTGGAACGGCACTGGAACCCTGCCAAGGAGGCGCAGGCCACGGACCGCATCTACCGGATCGGTCAGACGCGGCCCGTCCACGTCTACCTCCCGATGGCCCTCCACCCGGACACGACGTCGTTCGACCTCAACCTCGACCGGTTGCTGCAGCAGAAGTCGACGCTGCGGGACGCGATCGTCGTGCCCGAGGCCGTGGGAGAGCAAGAGGTCGTGGCTGCGCTGGGGCTGGTGGGCTGAAGGGCCCCGTTACCGGGCCCTCCAGCCCGACGACGGAGCGCACCCGATCTTGCTTGCCTGGGTGCGCTCCGCCGGTTCACGCCTCGTCGAGCTCGCGCTCCTGCTCGTCCGTGCGCAGCTCCCAGCTGTCGTGCAGGCCGTCCCAGGTGTCCCAGAAGTCGACGTTGCTGAAGGGGAACTCGAGGAGGACGCCGGTACCACCGAGGATCGCCTCGACCCCGATCACGCTGCCGTCGGAGTCCTCGTGCACGTCGAGGCCGACCGGGTCGTGGTCGAGGTCGTCCGTGACCCTGTCCGCGAGAGACTCCAAGTCATCGACTCCGAGGTGACGGAACAGGTCATCGAGCGACTCGACCAGGCGCACGTGCTCCGGTTCCCAGTCCCGACGACGACCTTCCCACCCGCACGCGGGGCAGGAGTGGGTGGCGACCGGTCCCGCAGGTAGAGCGCAGCCGCCCATCACGTAGACGTCGGGATCGACCGGTCCGGGAGGCATTCCCCAGAAGATGAGGCGAAGCTCTGCGCCGCACCGCGGGCAGTCGAGCGGACGGGACCGCAGCCCCGACCCACTCGCTTCGCCTTCTGCGTCCGATGACTCCTCCTCGGGCAACCACAGGGCACGGACCGAGGCCGCGGTGCTCGCGGGCAACGGTCCTTCCGCGCGGAGATCGTGGCCTTGACCCTCCGCGACCCGTCTCACCGCCGCATAGGTGACCGAGGCCTGCGAAGGTGGCGTCACACAGATCGCTACGGTCGAGCCGTCCGTCGAGTCGCGGACGAGACGAACGACGGTCGTGACCGGCCACGACCTGCGGTTCCCTGTCGGAACCTCCTGATCGTCGGCCAAGGTGAACGGCAGAAACTCGTCGCCGACACGGACGCCGTCCTTGTACCCGTCCTCCCCCAGGCGGTATCTCTCGATCGAGTGCTCGACGAACTCTTGAGCCACCAGTCCGAGCACTGCCTCGACCTGGGGCGAAGGAGGAGTCTCGTCCTCGATCCATGGGACGACCCACAATCCAGCGCTCGTCGGTGCACGAGGAACCGCTCGTGGCTTCCGAGCGGCCTGAGGGCGATAGATCCCCCGGGCCCGGTCGATCCACTCCTGATCGACCCACTCCGAACCGCGGGCGCCCGACCATCGATCGATCTGGAGGTCCGCCTGTGCGGCGACCTCGACGTCGTCGGTCAGGAGCGCCGCCTCACGCAGCGACGTGCGCGAGCGCTCGGAGGCGTTGGCCGATCCGACGAGGGTCTTGCGCTCACCGGTCTCCTCGGACCCGCCGACGATCACCTTGGCGTGCAGCCGGGCGACCGACACCAGGACCACGCCACGGTCGAACAGCACCTGGAGCGCAGCGGGGTTCGTGGTGCCACCGGCGAGCGACTCGTCGGACCCGTCGAACACCAGCGTGTCCCCCGCGCCCAGAGGTAGCAGCTCCGGGGCCTCACGTCCCACGTAGGCGATCGCGGCACGCACCGGCCCGGGCCACGTCACCGTGCGCAGCGACTCCCAGACCTTCTCCGACACGAGCTCGATCACGCCGCCCCCTCCTCGCGCTCCGCGTAGCGCGGGGCCATCGACTCCATCTGTTCCATGACGAGCTTGATCGCTCCGGGCTGCTTGTCCGGCGGGTAGCCGTGCTTGACGAGGAGCCGCTTGATCGAGGAGCGCAGCTTGGCGCGCACGTCCTCGCGCACGGTCCAGTCGGTGCGCACGTCGCGCCGCAGGACCGTGAGGAGCTCGCGGGCGATGTCGGCGAGGACCCCGTCCCCCTGGACCTCGACGGCCGACTCGTTGGCCCGGACCGCGTCGTAGAACGCGAGCTCGTCGCTCGTGAGGGGCGGCGAGAACCGGGCACCGCGGTCACCTTCGGCCGAGACCTCGTGCGCCATCTCGATGAGTGCTGCGATCACCTCGGCGGACGTGAGGTTGGAGTTGGTGTACCGCGTCATGAGCTCGTTGAGCCGGTCGGAGAACGCGCGCTGGCGCACCAGGTTGTTGCGGGTCGCGGCGCGCGACTCCTCCTGGATCACCTTGCGGAGCGCCTCGATCGCGAGGTGCGGGTTCTCGGCGTGCGTGGCCGTCGCGAGGAAGGACGTGTCGATCTCGTCGATGCGCGGCGACTCCATGCCGGCCGCCTGGTAGATGTCGAGCACCTCGCCCGAGTCGACGCTCTCGGCGACGAGCTGGTTCAGCATGCGCTGGACGTCGTCGGGGATCGCCTCGCCCCGCGCCTGGCGGTCCTCGGCGTCGAACTTCCCCATCCAGACGCGCACCTCCTCGAAGAACCGCACGTCGTCGGCGATGTCGGTGAGGTGGTCCGCTCCCCCGGCAAGGGCCCAGGCCCTGTGCAGCTGACCCGCCTGACGGCGGAAGGTCGCGCCGAGCGTGTCGCTGCCGTCCTCGACGTCCTGCGGCCGGTTGCCGACCGTGCCCGGGTCACGCAGGTGGTTCACGGTCGCGTGGACGGCCAGGACGTACGCGCGCTTGTCGTCCACGGCGAGCCGTGCGCGCCAGTCGAACCCGGAGAGCGTCGCACGCACCTGGGTCACGAGCAGCTCGGCCAGCGCGACGGCTTCCTCGACCTGGCGCCCGAGGGGTCGGGTCTTCTGGTCCTGGGGCGAGTACTCGCGCAGCGCGGCGGCGAGGTTCTCCGCCACGGGGGCGTAGGCGACCAGCAGGCCTGCGGTCTTGCCGCGGAACGTCCGGTTGACGCGGGCGAGCGTCTGCATGAGCAGCGCGCCCTTGATGGGACGGTCGAGGTAGAGGGTGTGCAGGGGCGGGGAGTCGAAGCCCGTGAGCATCATGTCCTTGACGATCACGATCTCGAGCTCGTCGTCGGGGTCCTTGAGCCGCTGCTTGATGGCCGCGTTCTCGCTGTCGCGCCGCACGTGATCGCGGATGGGCGCGGGGTCCGACGGCGTCCCCGAGTAGACGACCTTGATCTTTCCGGTGGCCAGGTCGTCGGAGTGCCAGTCGGGGCGCAGGGTGACGATCTCGCTGTAGAGCCGTGCACAGATCTCGCGGGTCGCGCCGACGACCAGCGCCTTGCCCGGGGTGCGTTCGTGGCCGGCGCGGCCGAGCGACTCGAACATCGCGGTCCGGCGCCCTTCCCAGTGCGCGACGAGGTCGGCCGCGAGCGCCTCCAGGCGGGCCGGGGCACCGTAGATCGCGTTGACGACCGCGACGCTCGACTCGATGCGGCGGCGCTCGGCGTCGTCGAGCCCCGTGGTCATCTCGTCGGCGGCCGCGTCGATCGTGGACTCGTCGGCGCCGTCGACGAAGTCGACCTTCACGAGACGGGAGTCGAAGTACACGGGGACCGTGGCGCCGTCGTGCACGGCGCGGGAGAGGTCGTAGACGTCGATGTCCTCGCCGAACACCGCGCGCGTGTCACGTTCGGCGGTGCTGATGGGTGTCCCGGTGAACGCGATGAGCGTGGCGTGCGGGAGGGCGCTCTTGAGGTGCCAGGCGTAGCCGTCGAGGTCGTCGTAGTGGCTGCGGTGGGCCTCGTCGACGACGACGACGATGTTGCGCCGGTCGGACAGCAGCGGGTGCTTGGTGCCTGCCTGCTTCTCGGCGGGCGAGAGCCCGAACTTCTGCAGGGTCGTGAAGTAGATGCCGCCGGTCACCCGGCCGGCGAGCTCGGTCCGCAGCTCCTCGCGACGGCGGATCTGACGGGGTTCCTCGGGCAGCAGCTGGCTGCGCCGGAAGGTCTCGTAGAGCTGGCCGTCGAGCTCGGTGCGGTCGGTCACGACGACGACCGTGGGGTTACGCAGCCGAGGGTGCCGCATGACCTGGTTGGTGTAGAGCTCCATCTCCATGGACTTGCCCGAGCCCTGGGTGTGCCAGACGACGCCCGCCTTGCCGTCGGACGCGACCGCGGTGATGGTCTTCTCGATCGCCTTGGAGACCGCGAAGTACTGGTGAGGCTTGGCGACGCGCTTGCTGAGCCCTTCGCTCCCCTCGTCGAACGCGACGTATCCGTGCAGCAGCTGGAGGAAGCGGAGCTGGTCGAACAACCCGTAGAGGGCGAGCCGCAGCGCGGTGACGGGTTCGTCCTCGGTGGGCGTGTCGCCGTCGGGCCCCTGCACGCCGTCCGGGCGGCCGGACGGCCCGACGGGGCGGCCGTCGTCGTCGACGTTCCACGGCGAGAAGTGGTTGAACGGCGTGAAGGGCGTGCCGTAGCGCGCGGTGATGCCGTCGGAGACGACGGTCAGTACGACAAAGCGGAAGGCCAGCGGCAGCTCACGGACGTAGGTCGCGACCTGGGCGTGGGCCGCGGCGAGGTCGGCTGCCCTGGTGCCCGCGTTCTTGAGCTCGATCACGCTGACGGGCATCCCGTTGAGGTACAGGACCACGTCGAAGCGCCGTTCGACGTCGCCGCGCACGACCGTGACCTGGTTTGCCGCGAGCCAGTCGTTCTCCGACGGTTCGCTGCTCACGAGGCGGATGGTCGGGTTCTGCTCGATGCCCTCGGCGTCGATGTAGCTGATGCCACGGAACCCGTCGGTCAGGAAGTCGTGGACGCGCTTGTTCTCGGCGATCGCGTCGTTCGACGTCGGGGCGACGATCGCGGCGAGCGCCTGGTCGAGGTACTCGCGCGGCACGTCCGGGTTGAGAGCGCGCAGCGCGGTGCGCAGGCGGGTGGGGATGAGGAGCTCGTCCCACGACTCACGCTCGGGGACGGGGTGCCCGTCCGGCCCGACGACGGCGCTCGCCCCGGGCGCGATCTCCTTGCCGTGCTTCACGGTCCAGAAGAGCTCGCCCAGGTCGTCGAGGGCCAGGTGTTCCCAGGCGTCCTCGGTGAGCTTCATGGATCCTCCGTGATGTCGGGTGCTGCCGCTGCGGCGCGGCCAGCTTGTGCGGGAGTGCTGGTCGGAGCCTATCGGCGCCATGACTCATTCTTGGTGGTCTCGTGGCGGGGCGCGGTGGGTGAAGTGATATGGGGGTTATCGGGGCAGCGGCATCTGGCCCCTCACGGTTCAGGCGTCCTGAGACCCGTAGAAGATCGATCGGTTGAGGATCTGACGGTGCCACAGGCTCTGGCGATCGAGTACCGTCAGGCGCGCCTCGTCAGCGGCATCGCGCCACTGTTCGTTCACGACGGCGAGCTGATGCTCGACGATCTCTTGTGCTTCACCCCGGTCCAGCAAGTACTCCGCCGCGGCGTCGACACACACCCCCAGACGAGCAGCACGCTGGCCATCGCGGCCGATCGCCATCGCCTGCGCCGTCTCGTCGCCGCTGCGGACCTGCGGGCACAGGTCGTAGGCAGGAGTCAGTCTCAGGTCGTGGCCGTCCCAGAACGCGGCGTGATTGCGGGCGTGGTCGTCCGTGTTCCCGATCAGAACGTTGAACACGATCCGGCAGAACAGCTCACGCAACGTCGCGGCAGGTGTGGTGAACCGGGACCGGACGAGATCAGCCAGGTCGGGGTAGGTGGCGTACCGACCGGTCATCTCCGTCAGCCCGAGCATCGTCAGGGCCGAGACCATGAGCCGACGGCTGCCGTCTGCGGGGCGGTCGAAGCGTTCGACGAGCAGCACGTCCTTGTCGGCCACCCGCACGCACTCGCTGTCGGGGACGTCCAGACCGACGCGGGCGGCGAGGTTCATGGCGACCGCTTCACCCTTCACCACGGGGTAGGTGTCCGTCGCCGAGGAGAACTTGGCGATGAGCCGGCGCTCACCGTCGTCGATCAGGGCCTTGGGCCTCGCTCCTCCGATCGATGTTCCCCGGACGAGCGCCTCAGCCAGGGACCGGGACAGCGGGTTGCCTGCCTGCAGGGTGTCCGCGGCCGTCATCAGCTCGACAAGGTCGGCGTGATGGTCGACGTCCCGGGCGACATAGGTGGTCGCCGACTCCTGGAAGTCGAGTCCACCGATGCGGTCGGACCCCGACTCGACGAAGTACGTCAGGCGGTCGAGATCGCCCGTGTCGCTGTCACGGTCGAGGTGTCCGAGGTGACGGGCCAGGATGACTCGCTGCCCCCAGGAGTCAGGACCGGCGTCGGCCAGGACCCCGGCGATGTCGAGTCCCGCGAGCGGTTCCGTGGCCCCCCGTCGCAACGGCAGCTCAGGTGTGTACAGGCTGATCGCTTCGCTACGCTCCAGGTATGACCGGCCATAGGTGAAGCGGTAGGTCGTGCCCGCACGGTCGATCCGACCCGCAACGACAGGATCCGTCCTTCCAGGGAGCCAGACCCAGACGAAGACGTGTTCGCGGTCAGAAGTCATCATCGATCTCCCTGCTGGTCTCGCGCACCCGCTGAGGGAGCAGGGCCAGGAGATCCATGGCGCGCGAGCGAGCGGCGCGCAGGCCTGAGGCGTCCTGGCCGAACAGCGGGACGCCGACCAGGGTCGCGAGCTCGAACACCACCCCGATAGCCACTGACGGGGCGCCCTGCTCCGCGCGTCGTAGTGTCGTGAGGGAGATACCGGCACGCTCGGCGAGCTCGGCCGCTGTCCATCGGCGTCCACGGCGAGCCGTCGCGATCTGGGCGCCAAGGATCACGAGAGCGTCAAGGGTGGGCGGCGAGTAGGCGTGGGCCATGGCGACCTCCAGGTGGCAATATTCTGCGGCTTACGCCGTTAACTTCTCCTATCGTGCCATCCATCACTGTTCGATGCGGCGTGAAGTTGCGATCCGCCTCACTCGAGGTCGGGGGCATCACTCCGCCCCCTCCACCGTCACGACCCCGTCCATCCTCGCCCTCTCTCGTCGACGCCGCCCAGGTCTGGGCGTCGGCTGGCGACGGGGGCGGCGGAACGTCGGCACCGGGTTCGCCGCTGTCCGGGACGGGCGCGGTGGGCTGGTCAGTCCTGATTTCTCCTGGGATCACGGTGGAACGGGGCTCAGGGGGTCGACCCCGTGCTCAGTCCCTGTGGCACAGTGCCGTGACGCGACGAGGGCCGCGATCAGGGGATGATCAGATAGATCGCGATGGTCGGCAGCGTCTGCGGGTGACAGCCGGCGGTGCCCGGCGAGCCGCATCCCGGCCGTCGACACGGAGCACCTGAACACGGAAGACACCACCACAGCCGAGGAGAACACCGTGACCCACCAGCCCGGCTGGTACCCCGACCCGAACGACCCGCAGCGGGTGCGCTGGTTCGACGGGCAGCAGTGGACCCAGCACTCACAGGCCGTCCAGACCGCGCCGTCTCCAAGCCCCCGGAAGCTGAGCACGGGTTCGATCGTGGCGATCGTGGTGGGCGCGATCCTCCTCCTGTGCGCGATCGTCGCGATGATCCTCGGCGTCGTCGCCCTCGTTGCGTTCCTCGCGAATATCGCTCAGGGAGTCGTCTGCGGAGAGAGCCCGCACTACTGCACGTAGCAGGTCCGGTCGGAGGCGCTCACCGCAGACATGTTCAGCCCCCGTTGAGCGCGTTCTCGTACTCCAGGGCGGACTGCATGAGCTCGTCCTCGGTCACGAAGCCGTCCCACTCACGCAGGTACGGCCTGTCGAAGTCGATTCCGTTGCTGCACTCGACGTCGTCGTGCCAGTCCTCGTTGAAGGTGATCGAGAGATAGCACGACCAGGCTGCCGGCTGTTCGGGCACCATCTGTTCCCACTGGTATTCCAGGTCGTACTCTTCCGGGACACCCTCTTCTGGTACGTAGATCGCAGGCTCTTCGTAGTTTCCGAAGTCGTCAGTGTCGTCGGCCCAGATTCCATGGGACCCGCTTCCGCCCGGCGCGTAGGCGGCGCAGCCCGTCGTCAGGAGTCCCAGGAATGACAAGACGACGAGCCCAGCTGTTCTCCGCACCGCGTTCCGCTCCTTCTACGCTTCGATCATCTTGTGCTCAGCGGGCCCGATATTAGTCACCTCCGTCACCGTCGGACAGGGTCGGCCGGGTGAACTATCCGAAGAATCCCGCGACCACGACCGAGGCGACGCACGCCGCGATCGACGAGACGAGCATCGGGGCCGCTCGCCGGCGGGCATCCCGTCGGAGGCGCCCGGTCTCCGATGCTCTCTCGGCCTCCCAGGCCGCGACGAGCCCCGGGTACGCGGCGGTCGCGCGGTCGAACTCGACGTTGAGACGAGCCTGGCGTTCCGCTTGATCGGCCCGCGCACGAATCATCTCGGCGACCCAGACGCCGTGGTCCGGGTTCGCCTGGTGGGCGTAGCGCGGGCCGTAGCGCTTGATGCACGTCGATCCGACCCGGGCTCGCATGCTCTCGCCGTTAGTCAGCGGCCGGCCACAGATCACGCACACCCGCGAGAGCAGCGGGATCTGCCGCGGAGGCTCGCGCCGGACGTGTCCCAGCTTCGCGACCGTGCGATGCGGCCGGCGTGGGCGACGGTAGTCGAGGTGTCGGCCGAAGAGGACAGCGCTCACCACGAACCAGACGAGGCTCGAGAGCAGGGCGACCGCCACGGCGGGTCCTCCGAGGAGTCCGAGGGCGCCGACCAGGAGGGCGCCGACCAGCAGCAGCCAGCGCTTCCGGCCCGACGGCGCCGGTCCCGTTCGGAGGCCGGGCTCGGCGGGTGGGGTAGTCGCCTCGGGCGCCGCGTCAGTGCGCCGGCGTGATGGTTCATGACTTCCTGCTGTCGGGTGAAGGGTGCTGCGGGCAGGGGAGATCGGGCGACGACGACATCGCCGCCTCTGGGAGGGTCGGTCGAAATGAGCGGTGATCGAGATGCGGCCAACGGGGGGTTGATCAGGCGCGACGACCCCCGCTAGCCGCATCTCGATCACACAGGATCGCGGCGGCGTCGCGGATCGCGGTCAGGCGACCTCGGAGACGATGCGCTCGGCGTCCTTGACGCGGAGCTTGCCGGACATGAGCTGCGGGAGCAGGATGTCGCGAGTGGCGGCGAGGGTGCGGTTCTCGTCACGGCTCGAGATCGCCCGCAAGCCGAGTCCACCGATCTGCCCAACTAGCACATCGCTCATGGTCCGAGGGTCTGGGACGAGCGTCGACAGCATCTCAGCCGGCTTGACGCGCTGATGGCTCCCAGAAGTTCCGGCAACCATCGCCTCAAGAGCCGCTCCGAAAGCAGGCTGCGACGTCAGCGCCCAGAGCACCGTCGTCGACGAGAACCTCGGCCGAAGGGTGACGAACTCCGTCGAAGCCAGGGAAGTCAAAGGCGAGATAGTCGGGATATTCCAGACGCGGGGAAACCGCGGGTTCAGCTTCGACACGAGGACGCTCGGTTCCCGAACGAGGAACTTGTTGCTCTTAATCTCCTGCGGACCGACGATCTCGGGCTCGATCCCCGCATCGAAGGCCGGCAGGCTGAAGTGGGCCACCCTGTCGTCTGCAAGCCCTTCAGGGTTCACCGTGGTCTTGATGTGCTCAACGATCTCACCGAGCGGGACCGTAACGGGCACGGCCAAAGCGAGTGTCCGCGCAAGGTCCTCGGCCGTGGAGGCAAGCTTGGAGTTGGCCGCGATCTTGTCGTCGAGCGCCCCCAGCACCTCGGCGATGGCCCGTTGCTCATGAAGCGGCGGTCGCTCCAAAGGGACCGCCGAGAGGATCCCTGTGTTGAGGTTAAGCATCGTCGCCCCGACGGCGTGTCGAACGATCCACTCACGCGTCCACTCGGTCCCGAGCTGATAGGAAACAAATGCGGGATCATTCTCGCCGTGCGACCCGAAATGCACACGAAGACAACCCGTTCCACAGAGCCATCCCGCGTTATCCTCGCGAATGAGTGCCCGACGTTCGACATCCCCACGACGCGAGTAGACAATGTCCCCTGGCTCCATGCGATGGCGCTGGAGGCGACGCGCATCGTCCTCACTGATACGAGCGATGCCGTCTTCGATGATGAAGTTCTCACCGATATTCGCAGGCATCACAGATGGGATGCCCTGCAGGACGTAGTCAGAAGCGTGCAACTGGCTACCAAACGGCCCAGTCTGGATTGACCCGCCGGATTCCGCAACGATCTTCCCTAGAGTCGTAGACTCCCACCCCTCCGGGATCACTGAACCCTCCCCAGCTGCTCCCGCACCACGGCCTCGAGCCGTGCCGACTCCTCGAACTGCTCGAAGAGCTCGCCCGTCAGCCGCGCGATCTTGTCCTCGATGGGCTCGCCGTCGTCCTCGACCTCGGCGGCCCCGACGTAGCGTCCGGGCGTGAGCGCGTATCCCGCGTCCTTGATCTCGGCCAGGCTCACGGAGCGGGCGAAGCCCAGCTCGTCGTCGTACTCCAGGCCCGCGGCAACCGCCGAGGGCGTGCCGCGCCACGCGTGGTAGGTCCCCGCGATCTTCGCGATGTCCTCGTCGGACAGCGCACGCTCGGCGCGTTCGACCATGTAGCCGAGGTTGCGTGCGTCGATGAACAGCACCTGCCCGGTGCGGTCGACCGATCCGCGAGCGCCTGCCGTCTTGTCCTTGGCGAAGAACCAGACGCACACGGGGATGCCCGTGGAGCGGAAGAGCTGGGTCGGCAGCGCGACCATGCAGCTCACGAGGTCGACCTCGACGATCTGCGCGCGGATCTCGCCCTCGCCGCCCGAGTTGGACGACATGGACCCGTTGGCCATGACCACGGCCGCAGACCCGGTAGGCGTCAGCTTGGAGAGGATGTGCTGGATCCACGCGTAGTTCGCATTGCCCACGGGAGGAACACCGAAGCGCCAGCGCGGGTCCGACTCCGAGCGCGACCAGTCCTTGATGTTGAACGGCGGGTTGGACATGACGTAGTCCATCTGGGTGTCCGCGTGCTGGTCGCGCGCGAACGTGTCACCCCAGCGGGGCCCCAGGTTGCCCGTGAGACCGTGGATCGCGAGGTTCATCTTCGCGAGGCGCCACGTGCGCTCGTTGAGCTCCTGGCCGTAGACCGAGATCTCCTGCGGGCTGCCGCCGTGCTTCTCGATGAACTTCTCGGCCTGCACGAACATGCCGCCCGACCCGCACGCCGGGTCGTACACGCGCCCGCTGTACGGCTCGAGGACCTCCACGAGGACCTGCACCACGCCGGCGGGCGTGTAGAACTCGCCGCCGCGCTTGCCCTCGGCACGCGCGAACTTCTCCAGGAAGTACTCGTACACCTCGCCCAGCAGGTCGCGCGCCTTGGACGCGCCCTCGCCCGTGAAGCGCGTCGAGTTGAACAGGTCGAGCAGCTCGCCCAGGCGTCGCTGGTCCACGTTGTCACGGTTGAAGATGCGCGGCAGCGTGGCCGCGAGCGACGGGTTCGACCCCATGATGTGGTCCATGGCATCGTCGATCAGCTGCCCGATCGGCGCGAACGGCTCGCCCATGGCCGCCGGCCGGCCCTTCGCGTTCTCCGCGAGATAGCCCCAGCGCGCCTGGAGGGGGATCCAGAAGACGCCGCGGCTCGTGTACTCGTCGATGTCCTCGAGGAACTGCTGGCTCTGCTCCTCGCTCAGGCCGTCGGCGGCCAGCTCCGCGAGGATCTCGCCGCGACGCTCCTCGAACGCGTCCGAGACGTACTTGAGGAACACGAGCCCCAGGATCACGTCCTTGTACTGCGAGGCGTCCATGGAGCCGCGGAGCTTGTCCGCGGCCTTCCACAGCGTGTCCTTGAGCTCCTTCATTGACGAAGGAGCTGAGGGAGCCGCCTTGCTCGTGGCTGCTGCCTTGGTGCGGGGAGGCACTGGTCCTGCTTTCTTCGGGGTCGTGGGGACGTCGAACAGGGTCGGGGCGTCGTCAGGCATTGTCCACCGTTCGGAGCTGGATGAGGGCGTCGGCGACGCCCCGGGTCAGGGTCGTGCGGAGCTCGGCGAGGCGTCGGGCCTCGTCGAGCACCAGGGTTTCGCGCTGCCCGACGGCGGCGAGCAGCTCTTCGAGAGCGCTCACCTGGTCCTCGGGAACCTCGCGCACCTCCCACGTGCGCCACCGCTTGGCGGTCGCACGCTGGGACGAGATGTCCTCGGCGAGGACGTGCGGGAGGAGGCCAGGGGCTCGCGCCCGGTCGATGCGCAGCACCTGCGCCGGGAACTCCACCACGGACAGTCCGACGTGGTCGACCACCGCGGCCGGGTAGGGCGCGGTGCAGAAGATCACGTCGCCAGGCTCGGTGTACCGGGCGGCGGGGAGCGCGGAGAACGTGAGCCGGTCCATGCGCCGCTCGCCGAGGAACACGTCACCGGTCAGCTCGGCAGGACCGACGACCGGCACCTCGCCGACCGCACCGATGGCACTCGGGTCCAGCCGGTTCCCGGAGATCCTGCGCACACCCCCGCGGGCCTCGACCGACCGGAGCGTCTCGCGGCGCGGATCTCGCCCCGGGCCGGGGACGACGGACTCGGCCCCTGCGAGCCCGAGCCCCGTGGCGAGCTCGTGCGCACGCACGGCCGCACGGCCGCCGTCGTCCCGCCGGCCCACCCGGAGCCGACGGAAGTCCACCGAGAGGTCGCTCCGTGAGGCGACGAGCGAGGACGTGTAGGCGAAACGCGTGAAGCGGAAGGCGTGCCCCTGGACGTCCCTGCGAGTCCCTTGAGCGGCGACGACGTCGGTCACGAGGTCGTCGATCACGCCCTCGTCGAGCGCTCCCCCGGTGACGCGCTCGCCCGCGAGGTCCGAGACGGTCGTCCACTGCTCGGCGAGCCCGACGTCGGCGGGCGGGTCGCCCAGGACCCAGATCGCGAGGCGCTCGCGCGAACGCCCGGGGAGGAGCCCCGCCGGGAGCTCGACGACGCTCCGCACCTGGTCGTTGCGCAGCAGGCTGGACCGGAGCTTCTCCGCCTCGCCGTCGACCGCTCCCACGAGCGCGCCCGCGGGCCCCAGCACGACGGCGAACCGGCCGGGCTCGCGCTGCACGGCGAGGGTCTCGACCGCGCGCAGGACGTCGTCGTCGGACCACGGGGGGCTGCCGACGGGAGGGAGCTGCGCCACGATCGTCGCGCCGGGCGAGACGGCGTGGCCCACGGCGTCGTCGGCGTCGAGGTCCAGCACACGGACGCCGAGGACACCCAGGCGCCTGCGCGCGAGCCGGGTCGCGGGATCCGTGCGCACGTCGGGCACGGCGCAGGCCGGGGCGTCGTGGTCACCGTTCGCGTCGCTCCCTGCCCGGACTGCTGCCACCAGCAGGTCGCCGCAGTCGGCATGCGGGTTGGCGAGCGTGAGCGGCCCGCGTCCGGACGTGAGCGCCAGGACGATCCTGCCCACGACGTCGAGGGCTCCCTCGGATGCTGCCGACTCGGTGAGCGTCCTGCGTCCGGCCCGGTGCCGGTCGAGCAGGACGGCCTCCAGTGCGCCCGCCGGTGTGTAGGCGGCGTCGGCCGCCGTGTCGGCCAGCTCGCACAGGTCGCCCAGCCGGTCGCCCAGCGCCTCGATCTCCGAGTAGGCCAGGTGGTCGTCGGGGTCCACCTCGTCGGCGAGGTCGAGCACCTCTGCACGACCGAGCGCACCGAGGAACTCACCCGTCTGCGCCTTGACGTAGAGCAGCGACGTGAGGCCGTCGAGCGCCGCGTCCGCGTCGAGGCCGGGGACCTCGTCCAGCGCGGCCCTCATCGCGACGTCGGCCGCGAACGAGGGGTTCCGGCCGAGTCCGCTGCGCTCGATCCACGCCGTCACCTCGGAGGCCCGGAACCGCTGCTGGTCACGACGGGTAGCGACCGCCTCCGGGAACGGTGAGGCCGCCGTCGCGTACCGCCGGCGCCACATGGAGACCACGGGGCGCTGCACGTGCGCCAGCTCGGCGATGTCCGGCAGGGACAGCGTGAGGGAGTCGAGGACCGACGGCACAGCAGCTCCCTTCATCAGGACCGGTAGGTGAGCGAGCTCGTCGGGCGAGCTCGCTGAAAGGACAGTAGCGCCTTCCCGACTCCCCTTCTGCCGCGCGACGCGATAAGCCGGGTTATCAGTTCGGCGATGGCTCTTCCTCGTCGGCTCGACCAGGCTCGTCTCAGTCGATCACCTCCGTGATCACCGCTCCGGCCACGAGCCGGGAAGGGAGGGCACGCATGAGCCACGTCAGGTGCCGTTGCGGACACGTCTACCGCATCCTCGACGGCCGCGGGCTGTGTCCGCGCTGCGTCTCGCTGACGCCGCCGGCCTCCCCGACCGTCCCGCACGAGCCGGCCGACCGTCCCCGAGAGGACCAGCCATGAACTACCTCCGCTCCGTCCGCGTCGCTCACCCGGGCACCTCGAGCCAGCACATCACCGAGCTGGGCTGGTCCACGACGACCACCGGCCAGCTCTCCCGTGCCACGCGCGACCAGGTCCACGCGTGGATCACCTCAGGTCACGCCTTCCGCTCGCTGAGCCCTCAGGGAACCCAGGCGGACGTGGTCGCCCGGACGTCCCCCTCCGGGACCCGCTACGTCGCCACGGTCGCCGACGGCCGCGAGACGAACAACCTGCTCAACCTCCCGCGCTTCTGACGCTCATGCCGTTCATCCGCGCGATCCGCACCCTGCCACGCGACACCGACACCGCCGGCACGTCCCCGGGCGGAGAAGCGGCCGAGCACGTGGTCGCCGTCCTCCACTCGGTCACGACCACAGGCCCGACGACCACGACCAGCGTCATCGGCATCCACCGCCGGATCGTCTCCGGCGAGCGCTTCCGCACGTTCGACGAACGCAACCACCACCAGGCCGACGTCGTCGCCCGGATCGGTCCGGACGGACGTCGCACGCTCGCCACGACGATCGACGGCCGCACGACCCAGCACCTCTGGAACCTGCCGCGCTTCTGACGCGCTGCACCTGGCCGAGCCCACCCTCTCGACGGCGTCTCCGCCGTCGGGCACTCACGAAGGACATCCCATGAAGATCATCGACACCGCCCCTCTGTCCGTCGACCCGACCACCGGGTCTCACGCGACCGTCACCGGTCGGTCGCGCCGGCGCCTCACGATCGCCGTGGTCGCCCTCGGGCTCGCCGTCGGCCTGACGGGCTGCGGGCTGAGCTCGGACAACCTCACCACCACGGACGAGAACGCCGCGGATCAGCCCGCCGTCGAGGCCCCCGTCGCAGAGCCGGCCCCGGAGGCGACCCCCGAAGCACCCCCTGCCCCCGCGGGCGGGACGCGTGCCAACCCCTTCCCTGTCGGGACGACCGTCAGCAACGAGGACTGGTCCCTCGTCCTCGGCACCCCGCGCGAGGCCTGGGGGGAGATCAGCGCCGAGAACCAGTTCAACTCTCCGCCCGAGGCCGGGCTCGAGTTCTGGATCGTCCCCGTGACGGCGACCTACCAGGGCGCGACCTCAGGCACTCCGTGGCTCGACATCACGGTGAAGTTCGTCGGCGACGACTCGGTCACCTACGAGGACTACTGCGGTGTCATCCCGGGCGACCTCGACGAGGTCGGCGAGCTCTACGCAGGTGGTGTCGCCGAGGGCAACGTGTGTGTCGCGGTGCCCGCCGGAGCCCCGGGGCTCTGGACCGCGACCACCGGGTGGGGCGAGCCGACCTTCTTCACGGCCCGCTGACCGCGAGGCTCGACGGGACCCGACGGGGCACGTCCCGCCGAGCACGAGGTTGCGGTCGTCCTGGGCGCCAGGGCGACCGCAACCTCGTGCTCGGCAACCCACCCGGCCGCGCCCGGCAACCGACCCGCACCGGTGGACCCCGCAGGGCCGCGGTGCCACGATCGGTCTCATGGTCGTGAACGCCGAGGGATGGACCGAGGGAACCGTCGACGTCGCGGGGCACCCGGTGTTCTACCGGCGCAGCGCCGACGTCCCGGACGCCCTGCCGATCGTCCACGTGCACGGCTTCGCGATCTCGGGCACCTACCTCATGCCGACCGCCCGCCGACTGGCCGCGCGGGCCACGAACCTCGTCCCGGACCTGCCGGGGTACGGCCGGAGCGAACGGTGGGACTACACGCTCGGGATCCCTGCCCTGGCGAACGCGCTGATCCGGATCCTCGACTCCCTCGAGCTCGAGAAGGTGGTCCTGGTCGGCAACTCGATGGGCTGCCCCATCAGCCTCGAGGTCGCGCACAGCGCGCCCGACCGGGTCGACCGCATCGTGCTCGTGTCTCCGGCGGGGGGCGTGCACAACCAGGGTCTGGCGCGGGCCATCCGACAGCTCGCGGCGGACGGTCCGCGCGAGAGCCGCAAGATGGCGCGCGTGGCGGTCCCGGACTACGTGAGGTTCGGGCCGATCAACACGTTCCACCTATTCAGCGAGCTGACCCGCTTCCCGTCCTTGGAGCGCATCGTCGCGTCGGCGGTCCCGACGCTCGCGGTCATCGGGAGCAGGGACCCGCTCATGCCGCCCCCGACGCGGGTGCGGGAGGTGAGCCGCATGGCGGGCGACCACATCACGATCGCGCTGATCGAGGGCGCGGCGCACGCGATCAACTTCAGCCACCCCGGTGAGCTCGCGCACGTGATCGGGTCCTGGCTCGACGGCGTGAAGATCGTCGACGACCCCGACTCCCCCGGCCTGACCCGCGTCCTGCAGCTCCCGCGCGACTGACCGCCCATGGCGCGGCCTCGCGGCCCGACGACGGCACACGCCGCCCGCTGGTCGCGGCACGTCCGCGTCGGGTGCCCCGACGCGACGCCCACGACGCCCACGACAGGGCCGCCCCTGCCACCCCCCGGAGAGCCCTACGCCCCGACGATCCGCTCGAGCAGGAGCGCGTGCAGCCGGGGGTCGGCGAGCGGCCGGAAGTGGCCCGGGGTGTCGAGCACGACGTCCTGCGCCCCCTCGAGAAAGCTGCCCGCGGGGATGTGCGGGTCCCACCGGCTGTGCACCGAGGTGATGCGCTCGTTCACGTCCCGCTCGGCGGACAGTGCCACGATCGTCGCGTCGTTCGGGATGAATGCGCGCACCGCGGGCGCGACGAACCAGCGCGCGTAGGCCGACCCGGCGAAGGGCGTGTTGATCGCGATCATCGACGCGATCCGGTCCTCGGGGTCGTCGCGCACCATGGCGAGCTTGCCGATGAGCCCGCCCTTGCTGTGCGCGACGACGACCACGTCGCGCAGGTCGTGCTCGCGGACGTAGCGACCGAGGACGGCTGCCCCGGCGGCGACGGGCCGACGGTTGTCGCCGAGCTCCGGGAGCACGTGGACGGCCACGCCGTGCTCGTGCAGCAGGGTGGCGAGCGGCAGGAGGAAGTGCCACGACTCGTACACGCCCGGGACGAGCACGACGGGCGGCCCGACCGGGTGGGCCGGGGTGCGCAGGTCGTCGGGGTCCACCCGGGACGTGATGCCCGCGGCCTGCCAGCGGAGGACGCTCGCGTAGTCGAGCACGCGCCACCAGGTGCGTCGCAGGCTCAGGCCCGGACGCACCCCCTGGCCGCCGCTCCCGCCCGGCATGGCTCTCCCGTCGTCGTCACGTCAGGTCGCAGTCGACGTCAGCGGCCCCACCCGATCGTGACCCCTCAGGCCCCGAAGCGCGCGTTCGTCGGCACGATCTGCTTGCCGAGCGGCAGCAGGGAGACGGGGATCATCTTGAGGTTGGCGATGCCCATCGGGATGCCGATGATCGAGACGAACAGCGGGATCGAGGTGATCACGTGCCCGATCGCGAGCCAGATCCCGGCGAAGATCACCCAGATCACGTTGCCGATCGTGGAGAACGCGCCGGCCGTCGGCTTGTCGACGACCGTGCGCCCGAACGGCCACAGCGCGTAGCCGGCGATGCGGAAGCTCGCGATCCCGAACGGGATGGTGATGATGAGGACGCAGCAGATGATGCCGGCCAGGACGTAACCGAGCGCGAGCCAGAGGCCCGCGAAGATCAGCCAGATGACGTTCAGGATCGCGTTCATGCCCCGATTCTCCCCCAGCCCGCCCACGCGGAGGGGTCGGCCGCGCCACCGGACCTGCGCAGCCCGCGGCCGCCCGGCTCGCCCCACCCACGGTGCGCTGCCCTCCCGGGGTGCGCGACGCCGTCGGGCAGGACTCACCCCGGCCCGGCGCGCGCCCGCCGAAAACTAGACTGCTCGCGTGTCCCCCCACCACTCCGCCCCTGGCAGCTCCCCACTCGGCACGACCCCGACCATCGCCGACCGCTACGCCGCGGTGCGCGCGCGCATCGACGCAGCAGCCCTCGCCGCGGGCCGTGCCCCGGACGAGGTGCAGCTCCTCGTCGCGACCAAGACGCAGGACGCCGCGGCGGTCCGCGCGGTCGTGGCCGCGGGCGCGACGCTGATCGGCGAGAACCGCGTCCAGGAGCTCGTCGCCAAGGCCCCCGACCTCGCCGACCTGGTCGCGGACGGCTCGGTGCGGGTCCACATGATCGGGCACCTGCAGCGCAACAAGGTCAACCAGGTCCTGGCCACGGCCACGGGCGTCGAGTCGGTCGACTCGCTCGCTCTCGCCGAGGCCCTCGCGAGCCGTTGCGCGCGCGAGGGCCGCACGCTCGACGTCATGGTCCAGGTCAACGTGTCGGGCGAGGAGTCCAAGGCGGGGGTGGGGCCCGACGGCGCCGCGCACCTCTCCCGTCAGGTCGCCGCCCTGGAGGGTCTTCGCCTCACGGGGTTCATGACGATCGGGGCGAACTCCCCCGACACCGCGCTGGTGCGCGCCGGGTTCGAGCGGCTGCGCCGGATACGTGACGAGGTGCTCGCGAGCGGCGCCCCGGGGACGGGAGAGGCGCGCGAGCTGTCGATGGGCATGAGCGGAGACCTCGAGGCGGCGATCGCCGAGGGCGCGACGATCGTGCGCGTGGGGACCGCGGTGTTCGGGGCCCGTGCCGTCGCTGCGCCCGCCGGCTGACGGGCTGCAGGACAGCCCGCGCTCCCGGCCGTCCGGTCCGCACGACCGACCCACGCTCTTGGCCGTCCGTCCACCGGCACCACCGTCGAGGACCGTCGGCGGACGGGGCTGTTCACCACGACCCGTTGCCGCCATACTCGTCGTCGTCCTCGGACGCGCCCGCCCTGTCCTGGGGGCCGGGCGCTCGGCCACGACGAACGGAAGACCATGGCCTCCACGCTCGACCTCCACACCTCCGCCCACCCGGACGCGGCGCGCGACATCGCCCACGCGACCCTCACCGAGGCCGGCGTCCGGCTCACCCCGACCGGTACGCACAGCGCCGACGGCGAGCGGGGCACCCGGTGGGTCACGCTGGCCTTCGGTGCGTTCGCGGGCAAGGCCAGCCAGCACCTGAAGATCCAGGTCAGCACGTTCGCGCTCGGCGACTCGGGCTCGATCGTGCGGGTCTCGCTCGTGAGCACGGGTATCGCGGCCGGTGCGATCGGTGCGGCACGGGCCCAGAAGATCATCACCGAGCTCCAGGCGCAGGTCGCCGCGGCGCTGCCCGCTGCGGTTCCCGCGACCGAGCCCCGGTAGGGACGACGGATCCCGGCGGTCGAGGACGACCGCCGGGATCGGCACAGGTGACGGCCGGGGTCACGGGGGGACGCGGGCAGCCCCAGGCCGCCCCGGCCCCGAGGCCCCGGGGCCCTAGGCCCCCAGCAGCTCGAGCGCTCGGCGCACGCCGGGTGCCCCGGCTCCCCGCAGGGCCTCGCGCGCCTCGTCGACGCCGACGCCCGCGAGCAGCATGACGAGCGCGACGTGGATCTCGCCGCCGGCACGGTGCAGGGTCTGCTCGCACTCGTCGGTCTCGAGCCCCGTGGCCTGGACGAGCATGCGCACGATCCGGGCGCGGAGCTTCTGGTTGGTCGGGCGGACGTCGATCATGAGGTTCGAGTACGTCTTGCCGAGCCGGATCATGGTCGCGGTCGAGAACGTGTTGAGCACGAGCTTCTGCGCCGTGGCGGCCTTCATGCGGGTCGAGCCCGTGACGACCTCGGGGCCCGTGTCGAGCAGGATCGCGACGTCGACGCGCGACGCGAGGCGTGCCTGCGGGTTGGCGCTCACGAGCACGGTCGCGGCGCCGCGCTCGCGTGCGACGTCGAACGCGCCACCCACGTAGGGCGTGCGCCCGCTCGCCGCGAGACCCACGACCAGGTCCCCGGCCCGGACCTCGTCGGCGTCGGCGCGGCCGAGCTCGACGTCGTCCTCGGCTCCCTCGACCGCGAGCATCATGGCGCCCGCGCCCCCGGCGAGGTGGGCCTCGAACCACTCCTCGCCCACGCCGTAGGTGGGCAGCAGCTCGACCGCGTCGAGCACGCCGAGGCGGCCCGACGTGCCCGACCCGAAGTAGTGGACCTTGCCACCGCCGCGCAGCGCGGCCACCGCGAGGTCGACGGCCGCGGTGATGCGGTCGGCCTCGGCACGCACGGCGTCTGCGACGCCCGCGTCCTCGTCGGTGATGCGCCGCACGACCTCGGCCGTGGGGAGCAGGTCGATGTCCGTGGTGCGCGGGTTGCGCTCCTCGGTCGGCGACGCGAGCCGGAGCACCTCCTGCCAGTCCTCGGCGGCGGAGGCGTGCCCGGCCGAGAGGTCCCCCTGGGTGGCGGGGCGGGTGTCGGTCATCGGTGCGTTCCCTTCGGCATCGGGGCGAGCCCGAACGGGGTGTTGGCCAGCACGAGCCGGCGGATGGGCCCGGTGAACGCGGGCCAGATCAACGGGGTGGGCGGGGTGAGCGAGCCGAGCACGGTCGCGCGGCGCGCCCCGGTCGAGCGTCGACGCTGCTCGCCCTTGGCGGTCCCGGCGACCCCGTGGGCCGACAGGAAGCCGAGCAGCGCGAACAGGTACGCCTCCTTGGCGTCGATCGGCATGCCGAGCTGGTCGGCCGTGAGGAGCTCGCACCCCTCGGGCAGGTAGGCGCGCAGACGGGCGAGCAGGGTCGGGTTGTGCGCCCCGCCGCCCGAGACGACGACGCGACGCACCTCGCGCTGGGGGTCACCGTCACGGTGGGCGCCCTGAGCGACCGAGAGCAGGCCCTCCGCGATGGTCACGGCGGTGAGCTCGGTGAGGGTCGCGACGAGGTCGGCCCCCGTGAGGTCGGGGCGGACCGCGGCGAGCTTGCGCGGCACGTAGGTCGCGTCGAACAGCTCGCGACCGGTCGACTTGGGGGCCTTGGCCGCGAAGTACGGGTCGTCGAGCAGAGCGCGCAGTGCGGCCTGGTCCACGGTCCCGGTCGCGCCCAGGGAGCCGTCGCGGTCGAAGGGCTCTCCCGTGAGCTGGCGCATCGTGAGGTCGATGAGGCAGTTGCCAGGCCCGGTGTCCCAGCCGGTCACGGGCGCCTCGACCTCGCCGACGAGCGTGACGTTCGCGATCCCGCCGATGTTGAGCGCCGCACTGAGCCCGGCCGGCGCACCGTCCGGGGACTGCGGGTCGCGCCCGAGCCACAGCGCGTCGAGCACGCTCACGAGCGGCGCCCCCTGCCCGCCCGCGGCGATGTCCGCGACCCGGAAGTCGTTGATGACGGGGCGACGGGTGCGCTCGGCGATCCAGGCGGCGTTGCCGAGCTGGAGGCTGCCGTGCGCGCGGGCGCCCACGACCCAGTGGTAGAGCGTCTGGCCGTGCGACGCGACGAGGTCGACGTCGCCGCCCGCCACGTCGTCGATGGCCTGGCGTCCGGCGCGGCCGAACTCCTGCCCGATGAGCGTGTCGAGCTGCGTGACCTCGCCCATGTCGACGGGAGCCGGCGGCAGCGCCTTGAGGATGCGTTCGCGCAGCGCCGCGGGCCACTCGTACTCGGTGTGCCCCAGGGGGCGCATGCGCAGGACCCCGTCGGGGCCCAGGTGGAAGTCGGCGGCGGCCGCGTCGATCGCGTCGACCGACGTGCCCGAGGACAGGCCGAGGACGATCATCGGGTCACCTCCGCGGTGGTGGTGGTCAGCTGCCCGACGGCGGCGCGCGCGTTGGCACGTCCGGTGCCGCACGCGACGACCACGGTGGTCTCGTCCCCGAACCAGGCGGGCACGGCGTCGGGGAACCCGGTGTGCACCACGACGAGCCCGGGGCGCGCGCCGCGCAGGGCGTCGAGCATGCCGGCCTCGCGGCTGCCCGGGACGGGTTCGCGCGTGATCACGACGAGGGGGCGGACGGGGTCACCTGCGGACCGGACCGCCGAGACCGCGGCGAGCGTCGCCTCCCACCCGGCCGGGTCGGAGAAGACGTGGACGTCGGTGCCGGGGAAGGTCGCCCGGAGCGCGTTCTGGACGTGCTGGGCGGTGCGCCCCGCGGCGTGGTCGAACCGCTGGCGCAGGTCGATCACCTCGGGTGCGGGGCCGGAGGGGTCGAGGTGCGTGCGGGGTCCGTGCGTGCGCACGGCCCGCTCGGCGGCCTCCTGCCCGACGGCGGCGAGCGCCTCGAGCGCAGCGGTCGCCTCGGTCGGGCCGCACGTCGCGCCCGCGGAGGCCTGGAGCTCGCGCACCCGGCGCACCGTGCGCGCCGTGCGGGCCGCGGACCCGAGCAGGCGCTCGATCGTGATCCGGCCCTGCTCGACGGCCGCGAGGAGCGCGCTCTGCGCCTGGCGGAACAGCTCCTCGTCGTCGCGCCCGACCGTGGTGCCGAGGCACAGCAGGTCGGCCCCGCCCTCGATCGCCTGGACGGCGACCTCGCCGATCCCGTCGGCGCCCTTGACCGCGCCCATGTCCAGGGCGTCGGTGATGATCGGCCCCTCGAAGCCCATCTCCCGTGCCACGAGCGCCGCAGCAGGCTCGAGCGAGACCGGCCGCGGGCCGATCGCCGGGACCAGCAGGTGCGCGGTCATGATCGAGTCGATCCCCACGTCGGGCTCGAAGGCCCGGACGAACGGCGGCAGGTCGCGCTCGCGGATCGTCTCGAGCGGGTCGTCGACCACCGGCAGCGACAGGTGGGAGTCCACGTCGGTCGCGCCGTGCCCCGGGAAGTGCTTGCCGCACGCCCCGACCCCGGCCCGGTGCAGGCCCTGCACGAACGCGGCCCCGTGCCGGGACACCAGGTCGGGCGTCGCGCCGAACGCGCGCACACCGACCACGGGGTTCTCGGTCCGGGAGTTGACGTCGAGCACGGGGGCGAGGTCGAGGTCCACGCCCGTCGCGGCGAGCAGGCGGCCGAGCGCGAGCCCGACCCGCTCCGTGAGGTCCTCGTCGTCGATCGTCCCGAGCGCAGCTGCCCCCGGGATGCTCGACCCCGTGGCGGCCTCGAGCCGGCTGACGTCCCCGCCCTCCTCGTCGATCGCGATCAACAGGTCGGGCGAGACCTCGTGGAGGCTCGCCGAGAGCCTGGCGGTCGTGGCGACGTCGGGCGTGTTGTACGCGAAGTAGATGACGCCCGCGAGGCCCTCCTCGCAGGCCGAGAGCAGCCAGGCCGGGGCGTCCGTCCCCGTGAAACCGGGGAGCAGGACGCCGTTGACGGCGCGCAGCGCGTCGTGGTGCACGGTGGTCATCCCTTCACCGACCCAGCGGTCAGGCCGGAGGACAGGTTGCGCTGCACGAGGACGAAGAAGACGATCACGGGCAGCGTGATGAGGGTCGAGGCGGCCATGACCGCGCCCCAGTCGGTCGTGTTCTCGCCGAAGAACTTCTGCAGGCCGATCGGCACGGTGTACTTGGCCGACTGCTGCAGGAAGGTCAGGGCGAAGATGAACTCGTTCCAGGCCGTGATGAACGAGAAGACGCTCGTGGCGACGACGCCGGGGGCGACGAGCGGCAGCAGGATCTTCCAGAACATGCGACCCCACGAGGCGCCGTCGAGGTACGCGGCCTCCTCGAGCTCGACCGGGACCGCCGCGACGAAGCCGCGCAGCATCCAGATCGCGAACGACAGCGAGAAGGCGATGTAGACGATCGTCAGGCCCAGGAGCGAGTTGAGCATGCCGAGGGTGCGCATCTGGAGGAACAGCGGGATGACGAGGGCCTCGAGGGGCACCATCTGCACCATGAGGACGAGCACGAGGATCGACTTGCGGAAGCGGAACCTGAAGCGGCTCACGGCCACCGCGGCGAGCAGCGCGAGCACCGAGGAGAACACGACGGCGCCGATCGCCACGACGATCGAGTTCCGGAGGTACTGGCCGAACCCGCCGTCGTCGATCACGGTCACGAAGTTGTCCCACGTGACGCCGGCGGGCAGGATCCGCGCCCCGCGGGTCGCGGCCTCGGGGTCGATCGCCGAGGAGAACATCCAGTAGGCCGGGAACAGCGCGAAGACGAGCAGCGCGACGATGCCCACGACCTTGCCCGCGGTGGGCAGGGGGCGCTTGCGCGCCTTGACCCGCAGGACCTGCGGGGGGCGCGGGGCGAGCGAGGCACGGTCGTCGGTCGTTCCGCCCCCCGTGCGGTCTCCAGCGCGCGGGGCGCTGGACGGGGTACCGGTCAGGGCGCTCACAGCTCCTCCTCCTTGAACAGGGTGCGCATGTACACGACGGTGATCCCGAGCAGGATCAGGGTGAGCAGCACGGCGATCGCCGAGCCCATCCCGTACTTGCCCTGCGCGAAGGACTGGATGTAGGACCACACGCCGAGGTTGAAGACCTCCTTGTTGCCGCCGTTTCCGCCCGGCATCAGGTAGATCTGCGTGAAGACCTTGAAGTCCCAGATGGTCGACAGGATCGTGACGACCGCGAAGACGGGGCGCAAGATGGGCGCGGTGATGGCCCAGAACCGGCGCCAGGGCGAGGCTCCGTCCATCATGGCGGCCTCGTGCAGCTCCTTGGGGATCGTCAGCAGGCCCGCGAGGACCGTGATCGCGACGAACGGGAAGCCGTGGTGCACGACGTTGAGCGTCGCGATCGCGTAGAAGCTCAGGCGCTCGGTGAACCAGTTGGTGGTCGCGGGGTCGATCAGCCCGACCGAGTCGAGCACCGACGAGACCAGGCCGTTGAGCGGGTCGAAGATCCAGATCCACACGTAGGTACCGGTGATCGCGGGCACGGCCCAGGCGACCATGATCGCGGTCGAGCAGATCGTGCGCCAGAACGTCCCGAGGTTGTTGAGGAACAGCGCGACGGCCGTGCCCAGGACGACCGTCAGCACCACGCACGCGACGGCGAAGCCGATCGTGTTGGGCAGGACGACGGTCCACAGGAACGAGTCGCCGAAGATCGCGGCGTAGTTGTCGAAGCCGATGTAGTTCGACTCTCCCGACGCGATCTGGCGCAGGCCGTAGTCCTGCAGAGAGATCATCACGACGCGGACCAGGGGCCACAGGAGCAGCACGCCGAGGACGGCGAGCGCAGGGGCCAGGAGCAGCCAGGGGCGCAGCGGGGACTTGTGCCCGAGCAGGCCGCGCATGCCGGAGCGGCGGCGCGGGGTGGACGAGGGGGCCGGGGCCGGGGCCCGGCGCGTCAGCTGGTCGGCCGACGCGCCGGGAACCGAGTGCAGATCTGCCATGGGCTCGTCAGGACCCGAAGGTCTCGTTCATGTCGGCGGCCGCGGTGTCGGCGGCCTCCTGCACCGTGGCGCTGCCCGAGAGGATCGACTGCAGCATGGTCTCGACCGTCTTCTTGCCCTGGATCTGGCCGTAGAGCGGCGTCACCGGGACCGAGGCGCCGGCCTCGACCATCTGCTGGGCGAACGGCGCGACGAGCGGGTCGTTCTCCTCGATGACCTTCTCGAGGAGCGAGGTCTGACCCGGGAAGTAGCCGGACTGGTTGCCCCACGCCTCGGCGAACTTGCCCGTGGTCATCATCTCGACGAACTCCCACGCGAGGTCCTGCTTCTCGCTGGCCGCGAACACGCCCAGGTGCGACCCGCCGAGGAACGAGTCCGACAGCCCGTCGGTCTCGCCCGGGATGGGGAACGCGCCGATCTTGTCGGCCATGTCCGGGACGTCCGTGAGGATCTTGCCCGGGGTCCAGCTGCCGGAGATCATCATGCCGACGTTGCCCTGCTCGAAGTTGGAGAGGAGGTCGGTCTCCTTCCACGTCGTGGCCGCCGCAGTGGACAGCCCCGCCTCGGTCGCGAGACCGGTGTAGAACTCGAGGCCCTTCACGGAGTCCGGCGAGTTGATCTCGGACGTCCAGGTGTCACCGTCCTTGACGGCCAGGTCGCCGCCCGCACCCCAGATGAAGGGCATGGCGCCGTACTGGCTGTCGCCGGCGATCGGGAAGGGGATCAGGCCGGGGTTCGCGGCCTTGAGCGTCTCTGCTGCGGTCTGCAGCTCTGCCCAGGTCGTCGGCACCTCGATGCCGGCCGCCTCGAAGAGGTCCTTGCGGTAGACGATCGAGCGCACGCCCGCGTACCAGGGCATGCCGTACTGGGCCCCGTCGAGCGTCGCGGACTCGACGAGCCCGGGGACCAGGTCCTCCTCGAGGCCCGATGCCTTGATCTTGTCCGAGAGGTCGGACAGTGCGCCGACCTCCGCGAACTCGCCGGTCCACGTGGTGCCGAGCTCGGCGACGTCCGGCGTGGTGTTGCCCGCGATGGAGGTCGTGAACTTGTCGTGAGCGCTGGCCCACGGCTGGAACTCGATCTGGAGGTCGGCGCCCGTCTCTTCCTTGAAGGCGGTGGTGACCTCGTCGAAGAAGGCGTCCCCGTCGGGGTTGGTGCCCTCCATGATCCAGACCGTGAGGGTCTCGCCGGAGTGGTCGGCGGCGGCTGCGTCCCCCGTGCTCTCGCCGCTGCTGCTGTCCCCGCCGCCACACGCGGTGAGGCCGAGCGCCAGGAGGAGTGTGCCCGTGACGGCCACCGTGCTGCGTCGCTGCATGCCGTGACTTCCTTTCTGGTCGGCTGCCGCGTCGCGGCCAGCCGTTCGTCCCTGCGGACCTGATCGTTCGTGGGGCACCGGATCCTCGGGCCCCTTCGACTCTGAAATAAACTTACATCAGGTTGGGTGTCCGTGAAGATTACCGCCATCGACGGGCAGAGGGAAGCCGGTCGCGAAGTTGTGACACGTTCTTAACCTGCCCGGCACACGGCGGCTCCCGGCCCCCCGCGAGCACGCCCGGGCATGCGCCGGGGCGGGCCCACCCCTATCGCGTCACGGGACGCGCGCGGTCCACTCCGGGGTGCCGAACTTGGTGCGCACGAGCTCCTCGGCCTGGGCGCGCTCGTCGGGCGTGACGCCACCCTCGACCGTGCGGTAGCGCGAGCGGAAGTGCGCCTTGAACGCCTCGATGACGTCCTCGCGCGCCATGCCGGTCTGCGAGCGCAGGGGGTCGACGCGCTTGTTGGCGCTCTTGGTGCCCTTGTCGCTCATCTTCTCGCGGCCGATGCGCAGGACCTCGAGCATCTTGTCGGCGTCGATGTCGTAGGCCATGGTCACGTGGTGCAGCACCGCTCCCCCGCGCAGTCGCTTCTGCGCGGCGCCGGCGATCTTCCCGGCCGGCGACGCGATGTCGTTGAGCGGCTTGTAGGTCGCCTCGACGCCGACGTCGGCGAGCGCCCCCAGCACCCAGTCGTCGAGGAACGCGTAGGAGCGCTCGAAGCTCAGGCCCTCGACGAGCGAGGCGGGGACGGTGAGCGAGTAGGTGATCGTGTTGCCCGGCTCGACGAACATGGCCCCGCCGCCCGAGATGCGGCGGACCACGGTGATGCCGTGCTTGTCGGCTCCTGCGGGGTCGACCTCGTTCCGGAGCGACTGGAACGAGCCGATGATGACGGCCGGCGCCCCCCACTCCCAGATGCGCAGCGTGGGGCCGCGGCGCCCGGCGTCGAGCTCCTCGGTCAGCACCTGGTCGAGCGCGAGGTGCATCGCGGGCTGCTCGGGCCCCTCGTGGATGATCTCGAAGACGTGGTCGTCCCAGCCGGTCGCGTGGCCGAGCGCGCGGCGCACGGCGATCGCCACGGCCTCGGGAGAGAACCCGACCATGGTGATGTCGTCGGTCAGGACGGACTCGACGGCCCGGGCCAGGTCGGCCACGGTCGAGGTCTCGGGCAGCCCCGTCAGGGCCGCGTTGATGTCCTCGAGGGCGTCGTCGGGCTCGAGGAAGAAGTCTCCGCTCAGCGCGACGCGCGACAGCCTCCCGTCGTCCGTCTCGACGTCGACCGCCACGAGCTTGCCACCGGGAACCTTGTACTCGCCTCTCATGGTGACCACGGTACGTCGCGCGGCACGCGCCCCGTCCCCTCGCGGGCGCCCGCGACCGCCGAGCACCCGTGACGTGAACCACAAGGAGGAGTAACCTCCAAGCAGCACGGCACCCCGACGCCCTCCCCGCCGCACACCTCCGGCCGGACGACACGCGTGGAAGTTTTCTCCGCGGTCTAGTGTTGTTCTGAAATTTCATGCCAGAATGAGGCGTGACCTGGACGCCGGACGTCGACCTCGCCCGCACGGAGAGCGCTACGGACGCCCTCACCTCTCCCGAGCCCCCACCCTTCCCGACGCCGCCCCGCTGGCTCGTCGCGATCGACGTGGGCGGCAGCGGGAGCCGGCTCGTCGCCGTCCCCCTGCCCGCCGTCCCCGCGCCCTCCGCCGACCGGCCGGACGCCGACCACCCCGCCGTCACCCCTGACGAGGCACGGCACCGCACCGAGCTCACGGGGCGCAGCGTCGCGATCGGAACCGACGGCAGCGACGTCGCCGACGTGGTGCGCGACCTGTGCGCGTCGTTCGTCGCGGCCAGGACCGGGCCCCACGGCGCACCCCCGGTCGTCGCCGCGGCCGCGGTCGGCGCGACGGGCCTCGCCACGCTCGTCCCGGACCCCGCCACGGTCCACGCCGCGCTCCGCTCGTCCCTCGCGACGGGCCGGACCGCGGTCGCGGCCGACGCCCTCACGGCCCACCTGGGCGCCCTGGGCGGGCGAGCGGGAGCCGTCGTCGCGGTCGGCACAGGAGCGATCGCGCTGGGCACCGACCTCCGCGACGTCTGGCGACGCACCGACGGCTGGGGGCACCTCCTGGGTGATCTCGGGTCGGCCTCGTGGATCGGTGCGCACGGGCTGCGGGCAGCCCTCGCGGCCCACGACGGGCGGGCGACCGGTGGTTCGCGTCCCCTTCTCGCCACGGCCCAGGCGCGGTTCGGCCCCGTGCCGACCTGGCCCGCCCAGCTCTACACGCGCGCCGACCGCGCCCAGGTCCTCGGGTCCTTCACGCCCGACGTCGCCGCGGCTGCTGCCGCGGGCGACCCCGCGAGCGTCCAGATCCTCACCGAGGCAGGCAGGCACCTGGCCGAGACGCTCGCCGCCGCGCTCGCTCCCGGCCTGCCACCCCTCGCCGCGGCCACGGGCGGGGTCCTCGCGGCCGGCCCGTCCCTGACGGGCGCCCTCGCGCGCCGGTTCGCGGCCCTGCGTCCCGACGCCGAGCTCGTCCCCTCCGCGGGCACCCCGCTCGACGGCGCGCTCCACCTAGCCCGGCTGCTTACCCAGGGCGCCACGAGCAGCACCACCGACGCTCCCACGCCTGCCGCTCCCCTCGTCGCCCGTGCACCCTGGCTGAGCCTCGGCGACGAACCCCCTGTTCCCGCACCGTCCACACCCACCCCGATCACAGGAGATCCGACATGACAGGTGACGGACTCGTCCGCATCCGACAGGCCCTGCCGACGCTCCGCCCCGCCGAGGCCCGGATCGCCGAGGCGGTGCTCGCGGACCCGACCGCCGTCGTCGGGTCGACGATCAACGAGCTCGCCGCGCGCGCCGGCGCCTCGCAGGCGACCGTCGTGCGGTTCTGCCGGGCGATCGGCTACGCGGGCTACCCCGAGTTCCGGATCGACCTCGCGCAGGCCACCTCGCGCCGCGAGATGGAGATGGAGCGCTCGAACGTCGCGCACGGCGAGATCAACGAGACGGACACGGCCGAGGACGTCGTCGCGAAGATCGCGTTCCACGAGGCGCGGACCATCGAGGAGACCGCGCGCATGCTCGACCTCGCGGCACTCGAGCAGGTCGCCGCGGCCGTCGCGGCCGCGCCGCGGATCGACGTGTTCGGCGTCGGGTCGAGCGGGCTCACGGGGCAGGACCTCGCACAGAAGCTCCAGCGCATCGGGCTCGTGTGCTTCGCGTCGCCCGACCCGCACCTCCAGCTCCAGTCGGCCGCGCTGCTCGGCCCGGGCGCGGTCGCGATCGGGATCTCGCACAGCGGGCAGACGGTCGAGACCAACCACGCGCTCGGCATCGCGCACCGGCGCGGGGCGACGAGCGTGGCGATCACCAACTTCCCCGAGTCGCCCCTCGCGCAGGAGGCCGACGTCGTGCTCGGCACCACGGCACGCGAGACCCAGTTCCGCTCAGGCGCGCTGTCGAGCCGCATCGCGCAGCTCGCAGTCGTCGACTTCCTGTTCGTCCGGGTCGCGCAGCGCCTGTACGACCAGACGAGCGCCAACCTCAAGGCCACCTACGACGCGGTCCAGCCCCACCGGCTGGACGGAGAGCGCAAGGCACGAGCATGACGACCGTCTCCGCCGCCACGACGCGGGCTCTCGAGATCCGCACGGACCTGCTGACGAGGGTCGCCCAGGCCCACGACGCGTCGCACTACCTGCTGCGCCCCGAGGCGGTCGCGCGCGCGCAGGACGTGCCCGACGTCGTCGCCGCCTTCGCCGAGGCCCGTCGCCGCGGGCTCCCGGTCACGTTCCGCTCGGGCGGGACGAGCCTGTCGGGCCAGGCGTCGGGCGCAGGGCTGCTCGTCGACACCCGCACGCGCTTCACGCGCGTCGAGGTGCTCGACGACGGCGCGCGCGTGCGCTGCCAGCCGGGCGTGACGCTGCGCTCGGTCAACGGGCGGCTCCTGCGCCACGGGCGACGGCTCGGCCCCGACCCCGCGAGCGAGATCGCGTGCACGATCGGCGGCGTCGTCGCGAACAACTCCTCGGGCATGGCGTGCGGCACGGTCGACACGGCCTACCGCACGATCGAGTCGATGACGCTCGTCCTGCCGAGCGGCACCGTGCTCGACACGGGAGCACCCGACGCCGACGACCGCCTGCGCGCGCTCGAGCCCGCGCTCCACCGCGGCCTGGCCGCGCTGCGCGACCGGGTGCGGGCGAGCGAGGCCATGCGCGCGACCATCGCGCACCAGTACTCGATGAAGAACACCATGGGCTACGGGGTCAACGCGTTCGTGGACCACGAGTCTCCCGTCAAGATCCTCGAGCACCTGGTCGTGGGGTCCGAGGGGACGCTGGCCTTCGTGGCCGACGTGACGTTCCGGACCGTCCCGCTGCTCCCCGCGGCCTCGACCACGCTCCTGGTCTTCGACGCGCTCGAGCAGGCGACCGACGCGCTCGCGACCATCACGGGCTCGGGCGCGCGGGCCATCGAGCTGCTTGACGCGGCGTCGTTGCGCGTCGCGGCGGCCGACCCGCTCGCCGACGCGTCGATGCGGGTCTTCGCGGCCGCGACGACCCAGACGGCCCTGCTCGTCGAGTACCAGGCCACGAGCGCCGAGGGGCTCGAGCCGTTCGAGGAGGCAGCGCGCGCCGTCGTCGGCTCGCTCGACCTCGCGACGCCCGCCGAGCTCACGCGTGACCCCGCGGCCCGTGGGCGGCTGTGGCGCGTCCGCAAGGGCCTGTACACCGCGGTCGCGGGAGCCCGCGCCCCGGGCAGCACGGCCCTGCTCGAGGACCTGGTCGTGCCGGTCCCCGACCTCACCGCGACGGTCCGCGACCTGGGCGGGCTCTTCGCGCAGCACGGCTACGACGACGCCGTGACGTTCGGGCACGCCAAGGACGGCAACCTGCACTTCATGATCACCCCGCGCCTGTCCGACGACGGCGAGCTCGACCGCTTCGCGGCCTTCACCGAGGACATGGTGGGCCTGGTGCTCGGCCGTGGCGGCTCGCTCAAGGCCGAGCACGGCACGGGCCGCATCATGGCGCCGTTCGTCCGGCGGCAGTTCGGCGACGACCTGCACGCCGTGATGCGCGAGGTCAAGGCACTGTGCGACCCCGAGGGCATCCTCAACCCCGGCGTGCTCCTCACCGACGACGACGAGGCGCACCTGCAGCACCTCAAGCTCGTGCCGCCCGTCGGGACGGCCGCAGCGGGAGACCTCGCGGACGTCGTCGACCGGTGCGTCGAGTGCGGGTACTGCGAGCCCGCGTGCCCGTCACGGACGGTCACGACGACTCCTCGGCAGCGCATCGCTCTGCTGCGCGAGATGGTCACGGCCGCCCCGGGCGAGCTCCGCGAGCTCGAGCGCGCCTACGAGTACTCCGCGGTCGACACGTGCGCGGTCGACTCGCTGTGCGTGACCGCGTGCCCCGTCGGGATCGACACGGGCAAGGTCATGAAGGTCCGTCGCGCGCAGCGCCACGGGGCCGTGGTCCAGCGCGCCGGGCGCGTGGCGGCCGACCACTGGGGCGGCGCGGTCACGGGCCTGCGCGGCGCGCTCGGCGTGGTCGACCTGGTGCCCACGCCCCTGGTCACTGCCGCGTCGAAGGTGGGGCGCGCGGTGCTGGGCGACGACGTCGTGCCGCTCGTGGGGCCCGACCTCCCGGGGCCCGGACCGCGACGGGTCTCCCCCGGTGACCGCCCGGCGCACGGCGCGGCGAGCGTCGTCTTCTTCCAGTCGTGCATGGGCTCGCTCTTCTCGCCCGCCGACGCCTCGCCCAGCCCGGGCGGCGTCGGACCCGCGTTCCTCGCGCTGTGCGAGCGCGCCGGGATCTCGGTCGCGATCCCCGAGGGCGTCGAAGGCCTGTGCTGCGGCACGCCCTGGGTCTCCAAAGGGCTGACCGACGGCGCCACGGCGATGGCCGAGCGGACCTTCGACGCGCTCTGGGCGGCGACCGACGGCGGCCGCCTGCCCGTCGTCTCGGACGCGTCGAGCTGCACGCACGGCCTCGAGCGGGTCGGCTCGCACCTCGTGGGCGAGGCGCGCGACCGGTTCGAACGGCTGCGCGTGCTGGACGCCGTGACGTTCGTGCGCCACGACGTGCTGCCCGCGCTCGAGGCGGCCGGTCGCGACCCGCGGACCGCGGGCAGCACGTTGGCCTCGCTCGTCCTGCACCCGACCTGCTCGTCGATCCACCTGGGGGTCGTCGGCGACCTCGAGGCGGTCGCGCGCGCGGTGGCCGACGACGTCGTGCTCCCCCTCGACGCGGGGTGCTGCGGCTTCGCGGGCGACCGCGGGATGCTCCATCCCGAGCTCACGGCCGCGGCGACGCGCGCCGAGGCCGCCGAGGTCGCTGCCCACGCACACGAGCACGGCCGCGCGGAGGCGTACGCGTCGAGCAACCGGACGTGCGAGATGGGCCTGAGCCGGGCGACGGGCGAGGACTACGTGCACGTCGTCGAGCTGCTCGAGGCCGCCACCCGCCGCTGACGCGGGCGCGGGAACGGGCGTGACCGGGAGGCCACGCCCGCTCCTGCGTCGCAGGGGCCGGGCCGAGCGGACGCCGGGACCTGCCGGAGATCAGCGCGGCAGGACGCCCGCGTGGATGAGCCCGTAGATCGCGGAGTCCGTCAGCGCCTCCCAGGCCGCCTCGATGAGGTTCGGCCCGACGCCGACCGTCGACCAGGACGTCGCCCCGTCGGTCATCTCGATGAGGACGCGCGTGATGGCATCCGTGCCCTGCTCGGTGTCGAGGATGCGGACCTTGAAGTCGATCAGCTCGAACGCCTCGATCTCCGGGTAGACGCGCCGCAGCGCGAGCCGCAGCGCGTGGTCGAGCGCGTTCACGGGCCCGTTGCCCTCGCCCGTCTTGACGATGCGCTTGCCTCCGGCGTGCAGCTTGACGGTCGCCTCGGCCGTCGCCTCGGTGCCACGTCCCCCGGCCCGCTCGACGATCGTGCGCCAGCTCTCGACCCGGAAGTACTGCGGCCGCTCGCCCGCGATCTCCTCCCGCAGCAGCAGCTCGAACGAGGCGTCCGCCGCGTCGTAGGTGTACCCGCGGGCCTCGGCCTCCTTGACGCGGTGCGTCACGCGCGAGAGCACGTCGGCCTGGTCCGACAGGTCGAAGCCCATCTCGCGGCCCTTGAGCTCGATCGACGCGCGGCCTGCCATGTCCGAGATGAGCATGCGCATGTCGTTGCCCACGAGCGTGGGCTCGATGTGCTGGTAGAGGTCCGGGTCGACCTTGATCGCCGAGGCGTGCAGCCCGGCCTTGTGCGCGAACGCGCTCGCCCCGACGTACGGCTGGCGCGCGTACGGGGAGATGTTGGTGATCTCGCTGATCGCGTGCGCGATGCGCGTGGTCTCCTGCAGGCCGCCGTCGACGAGCAGCGTGCGCCCGTGCTTGAGCTCGAGGTTCGCGACGACCGTGATGAGGTCCGCGTTCCCGGTGCGCTCGCCGTAGCCGTTGACGGTCCCCTGGACGTGCGCGGCCCCTGCGGCGACGGCCGCGAGCGAGTTCGCGACCGCGCAGCCCGAGTCGTTGTGCGCGTGCATGCCGAGGAGGGGGTCGCCGGCCTGGGCGAGGAGGCCGTCCGGGATCCCGACGGTGTCGCGCAGGTCCGTGACGATCTCGCCGACCCACTCGGGCAGCATGCCGCCGTTGGTGTCGCACAGCGCCACGACCTCGGCTCCCGCGGCGAACGCGGCCTCGACCGCGGCGCGCGAGTAGGCCGGGTCGAACCGGTAGCCGTCGAAGAAGTGCTCGGCGTCCAGGACCACGCGACGCCCCTCGGCCACGAGGAAGGCGACCGTGTCGGTGATCATGGCGAGGTTCTCGGCACCGGTGGTCCGTAGCGCGCGCTCGGCGTGGCGGATGTCGGACTTCGCGACGAGCGTCACGACGGGCGCCTGAGACGCGACGAGGGCGAGGACCTGCTGGTCGTCCGCGGCCCGGATCCCTGCCTTGCGCGTGGCGCCGAACGCGGCCAGCACGGCGTTCTTGAGCGTGAGCTCCTTGGCCGCGCGCGAGAAGAAGTCGGTGTCCTTGGGGATGGCCCCGGGCCACCCACCCTCGATGAACCCCACGCCCAGCTCGTCGAGCAAGGGCGCGATCGCGAGCTTGTCGGAGACGGAGAGGTTCATGCCCTCCTGCTGCGCGCCGTCGCGCAGGGTCGTGTCGTAGACGTGGAACGTCGAGGGTGCGCTCGCTGTGGCAGGAGCTACGGGGTTCACCTGGGAAGTCATCGTGCCGCTCTCTGGGGAGAATCTCGGGGTCCAGCGGTGCCGCCTGGGCGAGACCACTCTAGGTGGATCAGGGCGGGACGCTTCTGCGCGCCACCGGGTGCTCGTCGTTCCCACGCGCCGGGCTGTCGCTCTCGTGAAGCTCGTGCCCGGCGCTTCGAAGCCCGACGGGGGTGGTGTCAGGCAACAAAAAAACCCCCCGAGGGTGCGGGAGGTTTGCGCGTCCGGTGTGGTGGCCGGGCGCGCTACTCGATAATGAGGTGGGAGACGAGGTGTGTCACAGGACACATGCTGCCACAGCAGCCACGAGGATGGGACGGTGTCCACGGACTGAGCACCCCGACCAGTGAGCGCCCGGAACGGCAGCCTGCAACGACAGGAGACGCACCATGAGCGACCCGAACTTCCCGCCCCGCGGCAACGTCCCGCAGCCCGGCTCCCCCGGATTCCCCCAGGGAGTGCCTCCTGCGATCCCGCCCGTCGTCCCGCCCGACCCGCGGGCCGACTTCCCCGCACCGCACGAGCCCGTCAACCCCGCGGACCCGCGTCTCGCGGTCGAGGTGGGCCGCTTCTGGGCCGGCGCCGCCGCCACTGCGCTCGTCGCGGCGCTCATCGGCCTCGTGGCGGTCATCATCCTCGAGCGCATCTTCTCGTTCACGCTCGTCCCACCGCCGGACATCTTCACGACCGGCTCGCACCAGGCCGCGTTCGCGATCGACGGGGCGATCCTGGCCCTCCTCGCGGCGGGCCTGCTGCACCTGCTGATCCTCACGACGCCGAGGCCGCGAGCGTTCTTCGGTTGGATCATGGCGCTCGTGACCGTCGTCATCACGGCCCTGCCGTTCGCCTGGACGTCGGACACCACGTCGGCCGCGCTGTCCGGGCTCGTGAACCTGCTGATCGGGGTCGCGGTCTGGTCGCTGCTCGCGGGGGTCGCCGGCCGGACGATCGTGCGCCGGGCGGTCTGAGACCTGGAGAGACGCCGGGTGCGGAGCACCCGTCACCGATCGCGTCGATCGGTGACGGCTGCTCCGCACCCGGTGGCAGGTCAGCGGCGGTCCGTCAGGCCAGGCGCGTCATCCAGCCGTGCCGGTCGGCCGCACGGCCGTTCTGGATGTCGGTGAGCTCGCCGCGGATCGCGAGCGTGAGCTCACCCGCGCCGCCGTCGGCGATCGTGTGGTCGAAGTTCGACCCGCCCAGACGACCGATCGGCGTGACGACCGCCGCGGTCCCGCACGCGAAGACCTCAGTCACGGCGCCCGAGCGCATGTCGGCCAGGAGCTCCTCGAGCGGGATGCGACGCTCGTTCACGTCGTGCCCGCGGTCCGTGAGGAGCTGGATGATCGACGAGCGCGTCACGCCCTCGAGGATCGAGCCCGTGAGCTCGGGGGTCTCGACCGAGCCGTCCGCCTTGACGACGAACACGTTCATGCCGCCGAGCTCCTCGAGGAAGGTGTTCGTCGACGAGTCGAGGAAGCAGACCTGCTCGAAGCCCTTCTCCTGCGCGAGCGTCTGCGGCAGGAGGCTCGAGGCGTAGTTGCCGCCGCACTTGGCGTCTCCCGTGCCTCCCGCGCCGGCGCGGCTGTACTCGCGGTCGACCCAGATCGAGACGGGCTTGACGCCTCCCGAGAAGTACGGGCCCACGGGCGAGGCGATCACGAGGTACTCGGCCTCGAGCGAGGCGCGCACACCCAGGAACGACTCCGAGGCGTACATGAACGGACGCAGGTAGAGGCTCGCCTCCTCGCCGTCCGGGACCCACTCGATGTCGGTGCGCACGAGCGCCGTGATCGAGCCGATGAAGTCGTCGACCGAGAGCGCGGGGAGCGCGAGACGGTGGGCCGAGCGGGCGAAGCGGGCTGCGTTGGCCTCAGGACGGAAGGTCCACACGGACCCGTCCTGGTGGCGGTACGCCTTGAGACCTTCGAAGATCTCCTGGGCGTAGTGCAGGACCGCGGTGGCCGGGTCGAGCTGGAGCGGACCGTACTTCTCGATGCGGCGGTCGATCCAGCCGTCGGTCGCGTTCCAGCTGATCCGGGCCATGTGGTCCGAGAACACGGTGCCGAACTTGGGGGCGGCGATCGCTGCGGCCCTCGCCTCGGGAGAGGTGGGGGTGTCCGAGGGGCGGATGTCGAAGAGCGCGACGAGGTCCTCGGCCGAGGAAGCGGGCTGCGCTGTGAGGGGGGAAGTCATGTCATGGGCCTTTCACCTGGCGACCCGGGTGGGTTCGTCGCCTAGTTTTCCATGACGGAGCGCCTCGTGGCGCCCGCAGGGCGGGCGAGAACTCCCGGGTCTTCGAAGAGGACGTGGGAGCGGTGAGGACGGCAGAGGGTGCGCGCCGCCGTCCGACCCCCGCGCGGGGGGACGAACGGCGGCGCGACGGCGAATCGGGGACCGATCAGCCGGCGACGCGGGCAGCGAGCTCGCGCCCCACCTCGGCCGTCGACCGTACTCGGCTCCCCCGCTCGGCGAGGTCCGCGGCGACCGCGGCCTCGACGCGCTGCGACTGCTCGGTCAGGCCGAGGTGGTCGAGCAGCATCGCGACGGACAGGACCGTGGCGGTGGGGTCCGCCTTGCCCTGGCCCGCGATGTCGGGGGCCGAGCCGTGCACCGGCTCGAACATGGAGGGGGCCGTGCGGTCCGGGTTGATGTTGGCCGAGGCTGCGAGGCCGATGCCGCCCGTGATCGCGGCGGCCTGGTCCGTCAGGATGTCGCCGAACAGGTTGTCGGTGACGATGACGTCGAATCGCGACGGGTTCGTCGTGAGGAAGATCGTGGCTGCGTCCACGTGCAGGTAGTCCGTGGTGACGTCCGGGAACTCGGCGTTGACGGCCTCGACCGTGCGGCGCCACAGGTGGCCGGCGTGGACCAGGACGTTGTGCTTGTGCACGAGCGTCAGGTGCTTGCGGGGGCGCGCCTGGGCGCGGGCGAACGCGTCGCGCACGACACGCTCGACGCCGAACGCGGTGTTCACGGAGACCTCGGTCGCGATCTCGTGCGGCGTGCCGACGCGCAGCGCGCCGCCGTTGCCGACGTACGGCCCTTCGGTGCCCTCGCGGACGACGACGAAGTCGATCTCGCCCGGGTCCGCCAGCGGGGACTTCACGCCGGGGTACAGCTTGCCCGGGCGGAGGTTGACGTAGTGGTCCAGCGCGAAGCGCAGCTTGAGCAGCAGGCCGCGCTCGAGGACGCCCGACGGGACCGTGGGGTCGCCGATCGCGCCCAGGAGGATCGCGTCGTGGGTGCGGATGGCCGCGAGGTCCTCGTCCGTGAGGGTCTCGCCGGTCGCGTGCCAGCGGCGCGCACCCAGGTCGAAGGGGGTCGTGGAGACCTTGACGTCGGAGCCCGTGAGAGCCGCCTCGAGGACCGCGAGGCCCTGCTCGACGACCTCGATGCCGATGCCGTCTCCGGCCACCACTGCCAGTTCGATGTTGCGCGTCATGCGACGAACGCTACGCCCGGGCGCCAGTCCTCGGGACGCCCATCTCACCCCTCGAACGCTCCCGACGGCGCGATCCGCGAGTTTCCGCGGCCCTTCGCCATGCGGTGCGCCGGGATGCGCTCTCTTCGCCGCCAACGATCGCAGCGCGCCTCGGCGATGGTGTACAAGCGGCCGATCCGGGCCACCGATGGCCGCGCCTGCATCTCAACTTGCACAAATCGCCAGAGTAGGGAACTCTTAGGAAACTTTCCTAAGACGCTGGCAGAGAGGCCGCAACGACGTGTCCCGCACGCACATCCCAGGAACACCGGGACTGCTCCGCACGATCAACGACCGCGCAGCGCTCGAGCTCCTGCTCGACACCGGCCCCATGACACGGTCCCAGATCGGCGACCTCACCGGCGTCTCCCGCCCTACATCCTCCCAGATCGTCGCTCGCCTCGAGACCGCCGGGCTGATCGAGGCGACCGGAGCGGTCCAGGGGGCGCGCGGTCCGCAGGCCGTCATGTACGCCGCGCGCACCGACGTCGTCGTGGGCCTGGCTCTCGACGTCCTCCCGACAGGAGTGCAGGCGAGCGTGGTCGACGCCCGCGGGAACGTCCTCGGCGCGGCCGAGGTCCCCACGTCCGCGGAGCGCACCGCGATCCGCGACGTCCGCGCCGCGTGGGACGCTGCCTGCGCGGACGCGGGCGTGCCCGTCGAGCGGGTCGGGACGATCGTCGCCGGGGTCCAGGCTGCGGCCGACCCGGTCAGCGGGGACCTCTGGCTCGTGGGTGACCTGCCGGGGTGGCCCCTGCTCGCCGTCCGCTCGCTCCTCGAGGAGGATCTCGGCGTCCCGGTCCGGATCGAGAACGACGTCAACCTCGCCACGATCGCCGAGCGCGACGCGGGCCGTCGCACCGAGAAGAGCTTCTCGCTGCTCTGGCTCGGCGGAGGCATCGGCCTCGGCACGCTGATCGACGGGTCGCTCCACCACGGCGCGACGGGGGCCGCGGGCGAGCTCGGCTACCTGCCGGTCCCCGTGACGGTCCGCGAGTACGACGACCACTCGATGAACCTGCAGGACCTCGTGGGCGGGCGCCGCTTCGAAGAGCTCGCTGGCCGCCACGGCGTCCCGGGCGAAACCTACGACGAGATCCTCGCGGCCATGGCTGCCGACCCCGACAGCCCCGCGGTGGTGGCGCTCGTCGAGGACTTCGGTCGTCGTGTCGCTGCCGTGGTGCAGCCGGTCGTCGCGGTCGTCGAGCCGCACCTTCTGGTGCTCGGCGGCCCCACGTGCATCGCGGGCGGGCAGCGGCTCGCGGACGCGACCCGCAGCCACCTCATCGACACCGAGCAGGGCGTGGCGCCCATCGCGCCGACCCTGGTGCCGGTCGCCCCCGTGCTGCGCGGGGCCGAGGCCGTCGTCGCGGCCGACGTCCGCTCCCTGCTGCTCGACCGGGTCTCGCTGCACCTCGCGGACCACGGCGCTCCGCCCGTCTCCTCCCCGGCGGCGCGCCCCAGCACGACGACCGCCGCCCGCGCGCCCTCGCACTCGGGGTAGCTCCTCTCACCTGCCCCGACGGGTGGTGGTCGCGGCCTGGGACGGCGACCACCACCCACCCTCTGGCGGTCGTGGCCCTCCTGCCCGACGGCGGAGCGCACCATGCGCCGTCCGCTCGCCGCGATCTCCGCTCACCCCAGCAGGGCGCGCACCTCGGCCGCCGTGGTCGCCCGCCCGTAGTCGGCGAGCTGGAACGACTCGGCGTACTCCCCGACGGGGTCGAGGCCTGCCGCGGCGACCGCCGCGCGCATCTCGGGCTGGGTGTACAGGTACGGCTCCCAGTGCTCGAGCACGAACGCCCGCTGCCCCGCGGGGTCGCTCGCGGGCGGGACCTGGTCGAGCAGCCCGCGCTGCCAGGGCGCGAACTCCAGGAACTGCGAGGCGTGGGCCAGGCAGGCCCGCAGCTTGGCCTCGATCGTGCTGCTCACGTCGACCACCACGTCGTGCCGGTGGTGGGCGAGCGCGTCGTGGTCGGGCATGAGCAGGCACACGGGCGGGATCGCCAGGGCTGGGACGCGGGGCACGACGTTCGCGAGCCCGACGACGGAGACCGCCTCGCGCACGAGGCGTCCGGCCGCGCGGTTGTCGAGATGGCCGGGGCACTCGTCGTGGAACGTGACGACCAGGTCCGCCTGCCAGCGGCGGATCCTGGCGACCACCTCACGACGGAGCGCGATGCCCGGCACGAGCTCGCCGTCGTGCTCGTCGAGGATCTCGTACTCCTGCACGCCGAGCTCGCGCGCCGCGGCGAACGCCTCGGCCGCACGCCGGCGCGCGAGAGCCTTGCGGGGCGTCGACCAGTGCCCGGCGTCGCCGTTCGTCAGCGACAGGAACTTCACGCCGTGACCGGCCAGGGCGAGCCGTGCGGCGATGCCTCCTGCGTACTCGTCGGGTTCGTCGGGGTGCGCCGCGACGACCAGGACACGCAGCCGGTCGGCGAACATGCCCGAGGCCGTCTGCAGCTCCGCTGGAGTCATCGCTTGCGCGGGAACCGCAGCTCGAAGCGCTCGCAGACCACGGGCATGTCGTCGCGGAACTCGTGGCCGACCAGGACCCTCGTGAAGTAGTCGCGGTGCCCGGCACGCCATGCCTCGAGCGTCCGGTCGTCCTCGCCCTCGGCCGCCGCGAAGTCGGCGTCGACCTGGTCGAAGGGCAGGATCTCGACGGACGTGGTGCGGATCAGCGCACGCGGGTGGCCGTCGCCGTCCAGGATGATGGACAGCTCGCCGACGGCCGGCACCGGGGTCTCGTCGTCGTACTCCCAGTGCGAGGACGACGTCGCGGTCTTCTCGCCCGAGAGCACCGCGTGGAGCAGCCCGTCGGCGAGCTCGGGGTTGTCGCCGAACGACCAGGCCGGGGGCGGGACGGTCGCGGAGACACCGAACCCGGTCACCACTCCGACCTTGCCCTCCCCCGCACGCACGCGCGCGGTCTCCCAGAACTCCAGGAGCTCTGCGGCTCGCGGGTCCTCGCTCGAACCGGCGCTCGTGCCGTCTGCCCTGCGGTCGATGTCGTCGCTCATGCGTCCATGGTGGACCACGGAGCGCCGGACTGCCCGTCTTGTCGCACTTTCACCGGTGGATGTCGCTCAGAATCCACCCGGTCGACCGTCTCGTCGGAGGAGCACGTCCCCCTCGGCGAACCGGCACGGCCCCCGGCGCGAGCACCTGTCGCCCTGGCGGACCTACCCCGTCGCCCCGGGCGCCAGCACCCGTCATCGTCACCGCAGGCGCGACCGTGCGCACGCACAGGTACCGAGGCGCGACCCGAGCGACCGAGGAGGCACCGCCGTCGGGCCGTGCGATCCGGACTCCCGACGACGCAGAAGGAGGGTGACCCGTGCTGCGCGATCGTGGTCGGGTCTGGCGGGAGGCCGCCAGGCCGGATGGAAGATCGCGCAGCACGGGTCACCCTCCTCAGAAGGTTCGCCGGAGCGGAGCGGAGGTCAGCGACCGACCGAACCCTCGGCGTAGTCGTCGTCGCCCGACTTCGCCCACGCGAACATCCCGCGCAGCTCGCGGCCCGTGGCCTCGATCGGGTGCGCCTCGCCCTTGGCGCGGAGCTCCTTGAACTCGGGTGCGCCCGCGTCCTGGTCGTCGATGAAGCGCTTCGCGAACGCGCCGTTCTGGATGTCCCCGAGGACGGCCTTCATGTTCTCCTTGACCCGCGGGTCGATCACGCGGGGGCCCGAGACGTAGTCGCCGTACTCGGCCGTGTCGGAGACGGACCAGCGCTGCTTGGCGATGCCGCCCTCCCACATGAGGTCGACGATGAGCTTGAGCTCGTGCAGGACCTCGAAGTAGGCGATCTCCGGCTGGTAGCCGGCCTCGGTGAGGGTCTCGAAGCCGTACTGGACGAGCTGCGACACGCCACCGCACAGGACGGCCTGCTCACCGAACAGGTCGGTCTCGGTCTCCTCGGTGAACGTCGTCTTGATGACGCCGGCACGCGTGCCGCCGATAGCCTTCGCGTACGAGAGCGCGGTGTCCCACGCGTGGCCCGACGCGTCCTTCTCGACGGCGATGATGTCGGGGATGCCGCGGCCCGCGACGAACTCGCGACGCACCGTGTGGCCCGGCGCCTTGGGGGCGACGAGGATGACGTCGACGCCCTCGGGGGCCTCGATGTAGCCGAAGCGGATGTTGAAGCCGTGCGCGAACGCGAGCGTCTTGCCGGCGGCCAGGTTCGGCTTGATCTCGTCGTTGTAGATCGAGCGCTGGTGCTGGTCCGGCGCGAGGATCATGATGAGGTCGGCCCACTGGGCGGCCTCGGCGACCGTCTTGACCTCGAAGCCCTCGTCGGTCGCCTTGGCGATCGACTTGGAGCCTTCCTTGAGTGCGATGACGACCTGGACGCCCGAGTCGCGGAGGTTCAGCGCGTGCGCGTGCCCCTGGCTGCCGTATCCGACGACCGCGACCTTCTTCTGCTGGATGATCGTGAGGTCGGCGTCGTCGTCGTAGAAGAGCTCTGCCACGGTGTTACTCCTTGGGTTCTTGAGGTGATGCCGAACACGATAGTTCGACGGCGGTGGGCAGTGTGGGGGTGTCCACCGGGAGGACGGGTCAGGCGGACCGGTGGGCGCGGTCGAGCGCCCGGTCGGTGATGGAGCGGGCGCCACGGCCGACGGCCACGGTGCCGGACTTGACGATCTCACGGACGCCGTAGGGCTCGAGCGCACCGAGGAGGGCCGCGAGCTTCTCGGGCGTGCCGGTGGCCTCGATCGTCACGGCGTCGGGGACGACGTCGACGACCTTGGCGCGGAACAGCTCGACGACCTCGAGGACGCCCGTGCGGTTGGCGCCGTCGGCGCGGACCTTGACGAGCAGCAGCTCGCGCTGGACCGACGAGGCCTGGTCGAGCTCGACGATCTTGATCACGTTGACGAGCTTGTTGAGCTGCTTGGTGACCTGCTCGAGCGGGTTCTGGTCGACGTCGACGACCACGGTGATGCGCGAGATCTCCTCGTGCTCCGTGGGGCCCACGGCGAGCGAGTGGATGTTGAACGCGCGCCGGGCGAACAGGCCCGCGACGCGCGTGAGCACGCCGGGCTTGTTCTCCACGAGCACGGAGAGGGTGTGACGGGACATGGTTGCGGCTCTCCCCGGACTCAGTCTTCGCGGTCCCACGCGGGCGAGATGCCGCGTGCGTACTGGATGTTGTCGTTGCTGACGCCCGAGGCGACCATGGGCCACACCATCGCGTCGCGCGAGACGTTGAAGTCGACGACGACGGGACGGTCGTCGATCTCCATGGCGCGCTTGATGGCGGCGTCGACCTCGCTCTTGGACTCGACCCGGATGCCCTCGCAGCCGTAGGCGTCGGCGAGCTTCACGAAGTCGGGAACGCGCTGCGTCCCGCGCCCCGTGTGGAGGTCGGTGTTGGAGTAGCGGGACTCGTAGAACAGGGTCTGCCACTGGCGGACCATGCCGAGCGAGGAGTTGTTGATCAGCGCGACCTTGATGGGGATCTCGTTGATCGTGCAGGTCGCGAGCTCCTGGTTGGTCATCTGGAAGCAGCCGTCGCCGTCGATCGCCCAGACGGTCTTGTCGGGCTGGCCGACCTTGGCGCCCATCGCGGCGGGGATCGAGTAGCCCATGGTGCCGAGCCCGCCCGAGTTGAGCCACGTCTTGGGGTGCTCGTAGCGGATGAACTGGGCGGCCCACATCTGGTGCTGGCCGACGCCCGCGACGTAGATCGAGTCGGGGCCGGAGATCTCACCCAGGCGCTGGATGACGTGCTGCGGGGCGAGGTGGCCGTCCTCGGGCTCGGAGTAGCCCAGCGGGTAGGTCTCGCGCCAGTCGTCGATCTGGTGCCACCAGGCGCCGAGGTCCGGCTTGCCCTTGGCGCCGTGCTCGCGCTCGAGCTCGGGCACGAGGTCCGAGAGCACCTCGCGCAGGTCGCCCACGATCGGGACGTCGACCTCACGGTTCTTGCCGATCTCCGCGGGGTCGATGTCCGCGTGGACGATCGTGGCGTGCGGGGCGAAGCTCGACAGCACGCCCGTCACCCGGTCGTCGAAGCGCGCGCCCAGGGCGACGATGAGGTCGGCCTTCTGGAGCGCCGCGACCGCGGGGACCGTGCCGTGCATGCCGGGCATGCCGAGGTTCTGCGGGTGCGAGTCGGGCAGCGCGCCGCGGGCCATGAGCGTGGTCACCACGGGAGCGCCCGACAGGTCCACGAGCCGGCGCAGCTCGGCCGAGGCGTTGGCGCGGATCGCGCCACCGCCCACGTACAGCACGGGGCGCCTGGCCGTCGCGAGCAGGCGGGCGGCCTCGCGGATCTGCTTGGAGTGCGGCTTGGTCACGGGGTGGTACCCGGGCAGCTGGAGCTCCTGGGGCCACGAGAACGTGGTGCGGGCCTGCATGGCCGACTTGGCGATGTCGACGAGGACGGGCCCGGGACGCCCGGTCTGGGCGATGTGGAAGGCCTCGGCGATGACGCGCGGGATCTCGTCCGGGTCGGTCACGAGGAAGTTGTGCTTGGTGATCGGCAGGGTGATGCCGACGATGTCCGCTTCCTGGAAGGCGTCGGTCCCGATCAGGGACGCGCCGACCTGGCCCGTGATCGCGACGAGCGGGATCGAGTCCATGTTGGCGTCGGCGATGGGCGTGACGAGGTTCGTCGCGCCGGGGCCGGACGTCGCCATGGTCACGCCGACTCGACCGGTCGCGTGGGCGTAGCCCGAGGCCGCGTGGCCGCCACCCTGCTCGTGGCGCACGAGGATGTGGCGGAGCTTCTTGGAGTCCATGAGCGGGTCGTACGTGGGCAGGATCGCGCCGCCGGGGATGCCGAAGACGACGTCCACGCCGGCTTCCTCGAGCGAGCGGACGATCGACTGCGCGCCCGTGACCTCCTCGGGCCCGACGACGGAGCTCACCGCACGTTCGCCCGGCGCCGCGGAGCGGGCTCGGCTCTCGGGGCGGGCTGCGACGCTCGCGGGGGACGGGGCTGGCTTCGGCGCCGCGGCCTCACCGGCGGGCGCGGGGGCGCTCTGCGTCGGCGGTGCCGGGTGGGGACCCTGGACCATCGGTATCTCCTGTTTCTCGGTGGCGGCTGGCTGCCACCGGCTGGATCGAGCTCACCGTGGTGGTGCTGGTACTGCTCTTGGTGCTGGTGCTGCTCTCCGTGCTGTGCGGTCGCGGTGTGGTGCGACGGTGGCCGCTTCCGGGGCGGGGTGTGCCCGGAGGGAGGGCCGTGACAGTCGTGGTCGTGACATGAAAAAACCCCTCGTACCCGGTGAGGGCTCTTCGAGGGGTGAGCGCGCTGACGAGACCTGGTTGCTTGGCCTCAGCCGGCGCGCTCAGGAAGTACTACGAGAAGGATCGTCTGCACGTTGTGCACACTACGCCCTTGCCTCGGGGATGTCATGCGTCGAGCCGGACGTCTCAGGGAATGGGACGTCCGGCCCGACGGCGGTGGCCGGCCCGGGTCCGACGGGTCGCCTCCCCGCGGCCCGGGACGGGCTCACGACCTCCTCAGGACCACGCCTTCCCAGGGGCGCAGCGCGCCGGCTCGGCCCGCGCTCGCGTCGTCGTGCGTCCCGATCAGCACCTCGGCGCCCTCCCAGCCGGCCAGGACCTCCGGGGGGACCTCCTGCTCGGCGCCGCCGACGTTGACCAGGACGAGCAGCTCGTCGCGCGACGCCGTGCTCGCGGCGGCCGCTGCGCCGTCGGGCCCCTCGGCGGGCGCGGGCAGGTCGAGCGTGCGCGTGAACGCGTACACGGCCTCGTGCTCCGGGAGCAGCATGTGGAAGTCACCCAGCGCGACGACCGCGACGTCGTGGCGCAGCGCGACCAGGCGGCGGTAGAAGTGGAAGACCGAGCCGTCGTCGGCGCGCTCGGCCTCCGCGTTGATCGTGACGTGGTTCGGGTTGACCGCGAGCCACGGCGTGCCCGTCGTGAAGCCCGCGTGCTCCGACGCGTCCCACTGCACGGGAGTACGGGCGTTGTCGCGGCTCATGGCGCGCAGCGCGACGAGCATCTGCTCCTCGGTCGCGACGCCCGCGTCGACCAGCTCGTGGAAGTGCCCCAGGGACTCGATGTCCTGGTACTGGTCGATCGACGTGAAGCCCGCGTTCGTCATCCCGAGCTCCTCGCCCTGGTAGACGTACGGGGTCCCCCGGTGCAGGTGCAGCAGCAGCGCGAGCGCCTTGGCCGAGGCGACGCGGTGCTCGCCGTCGTCCCCGAACCGCGACACGATGCGTGGCTGGTCGTGGTTGTTCCAGTAGAGCGAGTTCCAGCCGCGCTCCGCGAGCCCCACCTGCCAGCGCCCGAACGTCGCCTTGAGGTCCGTCAGGCGCAGAGGCTTGACGTCCCACTTGCTCGACCCGTGGTCGATGCCCACGTGCTCGAACTGGAACACCATGTCGACCTCGCGGCGCTCGGGATCCGTGAAGAGCACGCCGTCCTCGATCGTGACCCCCGGGGTCTCGCCCACCGTCAGGAGCTTCTCGGGCCGCCCGGCGAAGACCTCGCGGTGCATCTCCTGGAGGAACTCGTGCACGCGCGGGCCGCTCGTGTAGAACGGGCTGCCGTCTCCGTACGCGCCGTAGTGGACCTCGCCGTCGGGCAGCCCCGGGACCTTCGAGATGAGGTTGATGACGTCCATGCGGAACCCGTCGACGCCGCGGTCGAGCCACCACGTCATCATGTCGTGGACCGCGCGGCGGACGTCCGGGTTCTCCCAGTTGAGGTCCGGCTGCTTGCGGGAGAACAGGTGCAGGTAGTACTCGCCCGTCGCCTCGTCGTACTCCCACGCGGGGCCGCCGAAGAACGAGCGCCAGTTGTTGGGCTCGGCCCCGGGCGTGCCGGGCTCCATGCCCTCGCGCGCCGGGCGCCACCAGTACCAGTCACGCCGCGCGTCGGTTCGGCTGGAGCGCGACTCGCGGAACCAGGCGTGCTCGTCCGAGGAGTGGTTCACCACCAGGTCCATGACGACCCGCAGGCCCCGGTCGTGCGCCGCGGCCAGCAGCCGGTCGAAGTCCTCGAGCGTCCCGAACATCGGGTCGATGTCCTGGTAGTCGCTGATGTCGTAGCCGTTGTCGTCCTGGGGCGAGCGGTACACGGGCGAGAGCCACACGACGTCGACGCCCAGGGCCACGAGGTGGTCGAGCCGCCGCTCGATCCCGGGCAGGTCACCGATCCCGTCACCGTCCGAGTCCTGGAAGGACCGCGGGTAGACCTGGTAGACCACCGCGCTCGTCCACCAGGGCGGCTCCCCGGCGGACCAGCCGCCGACCGGGCGGGCAGGAGGGGTGGTGGTCGGTTCGGTCGATGCGCTCACGTCGTCGAGCCTCTCACCGCTCCTGGTCGGGTGCGCGCCGGGACGCGCCGGGAAGGGCGCTTCCCACCCCGGGCGGTGGGCGAGAAGCGCAATGGCGTAGGACCTGAGGCCCCGCACCAGGCACCATTGACCCATGACCACCACGATCGAGCGGCTGACCGCCGACCTCACCACCGCCATGAAGGCCCGCGACGACTTCGCCAAGAACACCCTCCGCCAGGTCATCGGCGCCGTCCGCACCGCGGAGAAGTCCGGCTCCGCGGCGCACGAGCTCAGCGACGCCGAGGTCCAGACCGTCCTGGCCGCCGAGGTCAAGAAGCGACGCGAGAGCGCGCAGATCTACCTCGACGCCGACGCGCCCGAGCGCGCCGAGAACGAGACCGCGGAGGCCGACTTCATCGAGAAGTACCTGCCCGCGAGCCTCACGCCCGCCCAGCTCGACGCGCTCGTGGCCGACGCGATCGCCTCGACCGGCGCCTCGTCCATGAAGGACATGGGCAACGTCATGAAGACCGCGACGGCCGCCGCGAGCGGCATCGGCCGCGTCGACGGCAAGGCGCTCTCGCAGGCCGTGCGTCAGGCGCTCGCCGCGCTCTGAGAGCCCTGCCGGACCTGGCTGCCCTACCGGCCCACCGGCCCATCGCGGTCGCAGCGAAGAAGACCCTGGCGCACGAGGCAGGACCCTGAGGGGTCCGCCTCGCGCGCCAGGGTCTTTCTCGTGCGTGGGCCGTGACGCCGCGTGTGCTGCCGCCCGTCCTGCACGTCAGGAGCCGGCCGTGACTCCCGGGGCCTCACCACGCCTCGGCCCCCACGAGCGACGTGGCCCGCGGCTCGACCCCCAGGACCTCGCGCAGCACCGTCAGGTCGTAGGTCCGCTCGACCGCGAGATGGCTGACCGCGTACCGCGTGAGCCGCGGCGGCTCGGTCCGCCGCGTCCAGCGCGAGAGGGCCTCGGCGCACGCGGCGAGCACCCACCCGGGGCGGGCCGGGATGCCGGTGAGCGTGACGCCGTCGTGCCCCCTGCGGTGCAGGAGCTCGACCAGGACCTCGCCCAGGACCACGGGCTCGGCGTCGGCGACGTTGACGACGAGCGCCTCACCGCCCGGCAGGTCCACCGTCGAGGCCGCGAGCACCGCGTCGACCAGGTTGTCGACGTGCGTCAGCGACTGGGCCGCGGTCCCGTCCCCGACCAGGACCAGCCGTCGCCCGCGGACCGCCGCCTCGATCCGCGGCAGCAGCGTGGTGTCGCCGGGGCCGTAGACGGCGTGCGGGCGCAGGATCACGACGGGGCCCCGACCGGGGGTCCGGGCGTCGGCCACGAGCACGCGCTCGGCTGCCGCCTTGGTGCGCCCGTACGCGTTGAGGTAGCGGTCGACGGGGGCCTCGCGCTCCTTCCCGCGGACCGTGGGGGTGTAGGGGTCGTAGACGCTGCCCGAGGACACGTGCACGCACCGGGCTGCGGGGAACGTCTCGCGCACGGCACGCGTGCCCTCGACGTTGGTCGCCCAGGCGACGTCGGGGGCTGCCCAGTCGGAGACCGCGGCCCCCGCGTGCACGACGACGTCGAGCGCGGGCGGGTCGGCGAGCGGCCCGGCGGCGAGGTCCCACGTCCGGTGCTCGGCCCCGTCGACGCGCGCGTCGCGTCGCGAGAAGGTCCACACGCGGTGCCCGTCGGCCACGGCGCGTCGGGCGACCGCTCCCCCGACGAACCCCGAGGCCCCCGTGACCCCGATGCGCAGGCTCACGTGGTGCCCGTACCCGTGCCAGTGCTCGCCCTGGGCTCCGCGCCTGCGAGGTGATGCGCGGCCGCACGGGACAGGGCCGCGCGGTCGGGCTTGCGGCTACGACCTGCGAGCGGCAGGTGGTCGGCGTGCAGCACGAGGTCGGGCAGCGCGCCGTGGTCGAGCACGGCCGGCAGCGCCGAGCGCACGCTGCGGACGAGCGGGTGGTCGCTCGTCAGGACGGGCGCCCTCCCCTGCCCGACGGCGGCGCTCACCGCGGGTGCGAGGGTTGCTCCCGTCGCGGGGGTCACCGGTGCCGGGGCTGCCGAGGACGTGCGGGGAGCGTGCGCTCCCCGGGTGTCGCGGACTGCTGCGTCGTCACTGTCACCGGCACCGTGGCGCTCGACCCCGTCGCCCTGGCCGTCGCCTCGGAGGTCCACTGTGCCCGGGTGGTCCCCTGTCCATGGGCCGCTCGCGTGGCGCGACGTCACGACGAGCACGACCTTCTCGTCGCCGTCGTCCTGGAGGACTCCCACGAGCGAGGCCTCGCCGACCCCGGGCAGCGCGGCCAGGCGCGGCTCGAACAGGCCGGGATAGATGTTCACGGTGCCGCGGATGATCATGTCGCGCGTGCGCCCGACGAGCACGATCCGTCCCTGCTCGTCGAGGTAGGCGAGGTCGCCCGTGCGGTGCTCGGTCACGGGCGGCTGCCCGCCGTCGAGGTGCGACAGGTAGCCCTTCATGAGGGAGGGACCACGCAGGACCAGCTCGCCCACGAGAGGGTGGGGTGCCGTCGCGGGGGCGTCCGGCGCGGCGGTCGAGCCCCTCCCGGCGGTCGAGCCCTGCCCGAGCCCCTCGTCGGGTTCCACGGCGCTCGTGTCGACGACCGCCTCGATCCCCGGCAGCAGGGGCCCGACCAGGTCGCCGTCGCCCGCGTGCGCGAGCTTGTCGTCGGCCTCGACGACCGCGATCGGAAGGATCTCGGTCGTCCCGTAGACCCCGATCCAGCGTGTGCCCGGCAGGAGGCGGCGCGCACGGTCGAGCAGGGGGCGCGTCACCGGGGCGCCGCCGACGAGCGCGACCTGCGGGCCGCGCGCAGGGGCTCGTCCCGACTCGACCGCGTCGAGCAGGAGCGTGAGGTCGGCGGGCACGAGGTACGTCCCGGCCTCGCCGGCCGCGTGCCGGGCGAACGTCACGACGTCCTGCCCCGGGGTGCCCGGAGGGATGGACCACGTTCCGCCCGCGAGGAGAGCCGGGATCCCGAGCAGCATCTGGTCGGTGTGCACGACCCCGCCCGGTTCCAGGGAGAACGCCCCGGCCAGCAGCGCGCACCCCGAACCCAGCGAGCCCACCGAGTGGACCACAGCCTTGGGGTCGGAGGTGGTGCCGGACGTGAAGACCACGAGCGCCTCGGCATCCAGCGGCAGGTCCGAGACGGGCGTTGCCCCCGCGACGAACCGGCGGCGCCCGCCGCCGTGACGCCCCGTCGCGAGCGAGCGCGCCGACAGCGAGCGGCCCGGGACCCCGGGCAGCCACCTGCCCGAGCGGACGTGGCGCAGGGGCAGGCTCGCGTAGTCCGGCAGCAGGAGGCCGCGCGACCTGGCCACGTGCCGCAGCGGCCCGCGCGAGACCGCGTAGAGCAACGCCTCGGTCATGGCCCAGCGGGGGTCCGCCGCGGTCACGCGCGCCCCGAAGAGCTCGGGGGTCGAGCCGGGGTCGACGAACACGATGACGCCGCCGAGCCGCACGACCGCGAGCGCCAGGACGATCCCCTCGGGTCGGGGCCGGACCGAGAACAGCACGCGGTCCCCCGCGCGCAGCCCTTCACGGTGCAGGGCGTCGGCCGTGGCCTCGACCCGGCGCATCAGCTCCCGGTAGGTCAGCTCCTCGCGCACGTGGTCGTGCGGGGCGCGGTCTGCACGCACCCGGTGGATGGGTCTCGACCACCAGCGCAGCGCCACCGCGTCGCCGAGCCCTCCCCGCGCGTGGACGCCGATGGTCTCGATCAGGTGCTCCGTCGTCGGGCCGTTCATGTCTCTTCCCCTGCTTCCTGTACTGCCGACTGCTCTCCGCCCACCGGGCGCGCCGCGATCTCGAGGCGCCGGTAGGACGGGATGAGGACTCCCCGCGCGACCTCGCGGTCGGTGACCGCGAGCGTGCGCCCCGCCGCCGCGAGCGGGCGCAGCGCGTCCAGGACCGCTCCCACCTGGGCCATGGCGAGCGGCATGCCCAGGCAGAAGTGCGGGCCCGCGCCGAACCAGAGGTTGCGCAGGACCGGGTCCGCGTCACGGTCAGGTGCGAACGGGCCGCCCGCCCGGCAGCACGTCACGGTCGCGATCACGACCCGCTCCCCCGCGCGCACCGGCACGGGGCCCACGTGGTGCGCCGAGCGGACCGATCGCAGCATCGCGGGCGTCGGGACCGTGACGCGCAGCGCCTCCTCGACGACCCGCCCGCGCAGCGGGTCGCCCGGCTCGGCCCGCAGCAGGCGGTCCGTCCAGCCCGTGTCGGTCGCGAGCGCGACCAGGCGCGGCGTGAACGACTGGATGGTCTCGGTGCCCGTCATGACGAACGCCCCGACCGCACCCAGCGCCTCGCGCTCGCTCAGGCCCAGACCGCGCATGCGCCCGGGGACCGTCGACGGGTCGCCGTCGCGGTACGCCGTGCGGGCCGGCTCGCTCAGGCGGTCCAGGACCTCCCGGGCGTGACGGACCTGGGTCGGGGTGAGGCTGCGGCGGTGCAGGCGCACCATCCCGACGACGGACTGCGCAGCGACCATCGCGTCGCGCACCGCGGCGTCCGTGGGCGGCAGCCCGGTCATGCGGCAGATCACGGTGCCCGCGAGCGCCCCGACCTCGCCCACGAGGTCCACGGTCTCGCCCGCGAGCAGTCGCGGCGCGAGCGTCCCCAGCGAGGCCCCGGCCTCGGTCGCCGTGAGCTGCGCGACCGAGCGCGGCGTGAAGAGCCCCGCGAGGGCCCGGCGCAGCGTCGCGTGGTCCTCGCCCTCCATGTTGAGCAGGACCGACGGACCCAGCACGGGGGTCCACAGGTCCGAGGGTGCCCCCGGGCCGACCTTGGAGAAGTGCTCGGTGTCGAGCAGCACCTCGCGGGCGGTCACGGCGTCGTTGACGACGATCCCGAGCCCCGGGACGCGCACGACCGGTCCGCGCCGGGCAAGCGCCCGGAACGCCGGGTAGACGAGCGGGTGCGCCCCGCGCTGGACGCGCTCCTCCCAGCGGTGGGCGGCGCGGGCCGCGGCGTCCTCCACCGTGGCCGGGCCGCCCCTCCTCACCGTCGACGACGTCGTCATCGGATGTCCACGACCTCGGGCTTGTAGCGGTGGTCGGCGTACCAACCCAGGGTCCGCACGAGCCCCCAGGCGTGCGCTCGGCGCGTCGAGGCCCGCACCACGACCTCGGGGTGCGCCCCGTAGGACGACGTGAGGCGGCGCACCTCGTTGACCAGGGCACGGTCCTCGTGGAGGTCCTCGATCGCGGTGCGGGGAAAGCCGCCCGCGCGCTCGTAGAGGTCCGCGGTGATCGCCATGTTGCACCCGGGCGCCATGACGTACGGGCCGAGGTAGGACGGGTCCTGGTTGCCCGGACGGAACTTCCCGAACGTGCTCGCGAGGCTCACGGCCCCCGACAGGACGGCCTGACGCACGCGGGAGACCGGCAGGTCGTCGGTGCGCGCCACGATGCGTCCGGCCACCAGGTCGTGCCCGACGGCGAACGCCGCCTTCACGCGGACCGTCCAGTCCGGCGGGGGGACGCAGTCCGCGTCGGTGCGCGCTAGGTGGGTCGCGCCCCCGGCGATCGCGGCTCGCATGCCCGTGTCCGCCGCGGCGCCCGTGCCCTTCTGCTCCTCGGTCACGAGGCGCCAGCGCGGTTCGGCCCAGTCGGCGATGGTCGCCTGGACGAGGTCCGGGGTGCCGTCGGTCGAGCCGTTGTCCACCACGACCAGGTCGAAGTCCCGGTCCTCCTGGGCCCGCAGTGCACGCAGGGTCGTGAGGATCCCGTGCTCGTGCGCCTCGTCCAGGGCCGGGACGACGACCGCGAGCCGGACCGGGCGCGCCTCGTGGCGCGCCTCGCCCCCGCCGGGCGCGGGCGCGCTCACAGCCGCACCGCCATGGCGCCGATGCTGATCCCGCCGGCGAGACCGACCAGGAGCACCACGTCGCCCGGACCCACACGGCCGCTCTCGAGCGCGGTCACGAGCTGGAGCGGCAGCGTCGCGGAGGCGACGTTGCCGTGCTCGGCGACCGTGACGATCGTGCGGTCCTCGGGCAGCCCGAGGGCCTCGTGGACGTCGGCCAGGTAGGCGACCGCGACCTGGTGCACGGCCACGAGGGCCACGTCGTCCCACGTGAGGCCCGCACGCACCAGCGCGTCGAGGATCACGCCGGGACCCAGCGCGAGGAAGGCGTCACGCAGGCGCGACCCGTCGATCTCGAAGTACGTGCGGTCGAGGTCGCGCGGGAACGCCGTGCCGCCACCGGGGAGCATGCCGACGTCCCAGTGGCTCGACTCGGCGCCGAACGCGCTCGCGAGGATGCCGCGCGGCCTGTCCGAGCACGCGCAGGTCCCGTGCGCGGGCCCCGACCCCTCGCCGTGCCCCGTTGCGCGCTGGACCAGGACGGCCGCTCCGGCGTCGGACATCGTGTAGCCCGGCGCGGACAGCAGGTACGTCGCCCGGTCCGGGACGTCCCACCGGACCGCGCGCGAGGGCGCCTCGCCGCACGCGACCAGGACCGTCGCGTACCGTCCCGTCGCGACGAGGGCCTCCGCGACCTCGAGCGCGTTGAGGACCGAGTTGCACGCGTTCTTGACGTCCATGACCGGGGCCCGGACGCCCAGCTTGGCGGCGACGATGTGGCTCGTGGCGGGCTCGACCATGTCCTGGCTCGCCGAGGCGAAGATCAGCAGGTCGACGTCGGCCGCGCCCAGGCCCTGGGACGCGAGCAGCGTGAGCGAGGCGGCGACCGCGAGGTCCGAGGCGTTCCAGTCGTCGGGCAGGACGTGGACCTGCTGCACACCGGTCAGGCGCGAGACCATCGGCAGACGAGGCACCGCCCCCGGTCGGCTCGAGCGGGCGAGCGCCCGCTCGGCGTCCGCAACCTGCACCGTGCGCTCGGGCAGGTGGACGCTCACCCCTGCGAGAACCGCGACAGGAGCGGGCGGGACAGGAGCCGAGACGACGGGGTGGCGGGCGCCCGAGGGGCGCACGGAGAGGTCAGCGAGGATCGGCACTCGCGACAGCGTAGCCACGGAACGGCCGCGGTCGGGGGTTTTCCACGGGTGAGAACTCCCCATCCCGCGTGCCGCCCGGATGGGCCAGACTGTCGGGCATGCTTCCCACGACCCGCCACGAGGTGGACCTCCTGCGCCGTGCACGCCCCGGCATGGCCGCCGTGCTGCTCGGCGGCCATGCCGCGCGTCGGCTGCCCGGTCCGCCCCTGCGCAAGGTGCCCGGGCTCGGCTGGGTCACGGCCGACCCGGTCGTCGCCCGCACGGTCCTGGGCGACCACCGCTCGTTCACGATCGTGGGCGAGGGCGGGGTCGGGCACCTGTGGGCGCAGATCCTCGGCGACTGGGTGCTCGACCTGTTCGACGGCGCGGGGCACCACGAGCTCCGCTCACGCTCGCGCGAGCTGTTCACCGAGGGCAGCTCGGCCGAGCTCGTCGCCGGGGCGTGGTCGGGTCCGCTCGCCGACGCCCGGACCGCGCTGCGCGAGGGGGCGACGGTCGACGTCGCGCGCCTTGCCCGCGTGCTCGTGGGCCGCATGATGATCTCGCTCCTGGGCGTGCCGGCCCCGGCGGACCGCGCTCCGGGCGCGGGGACCTGGCCCGCCGACGACGACGCGCTCACGGTCTTCGAGACCGGCGAACGCCTCGCGACGATCGCCCTGGGCAGCGCGGGCTCGACCCACCTGTCCCCCGGGCAGGTCGCCGCGGCGCGCGAGATCGTGGCCGAGCTCACGCGAGGGGTTCCCGCCGGGTGGCGCGACGCCCCCGGCGACACCCTTCTCGGCCGGTGCCGCGAGCTGGGGCTCGGACTCGAGGAGACCACGGGGCTCGCGTGCCTGCTGATGGTCGCGGGGACGGAGACCTCGGCCTCCGCGATGGCCCGGACCACCGCTCTGCTCGTCGACACGGGCGAGCAGCACCGGCTCCTGGACCTGATGCGCGTCGACGCAGAGCGCGAGGCCGCGGGTGAGGTCCGCGGTCCCGGCGAGCCCGACGCGGTCGAGAACGCCGTGCGCGAGGGGCTGCGGGTCACGAGCCCCGCCTCGGTCATCGGTCGGGGCGTCGCGGCCGACGTCGAGGTGGCGGGCCGCCGGCTCGCCGAGGGCGAGCGCATCATGATGCTCGTGTGGAGCGCGAACATCGGCGCCGGCCGGTTCCGTGCCGACCGCCCCTACGTGCGCGAGAGCCGCCAGCTGTGGTTCGGGGCCGGGCGGCACCTGTGCCTGGGCGCGGCCCTGGCGCGTGCGGAGATCGGCGCGCTGCTGCGCACGCTGTGGGGGGACGGGCAGAGCCTGCGGGTCGTCTCGCGCAGCGCTCAGCGTGGGGTCCTGATCCCGTCCTACCGGACGCTGGTCGTGGCCCGCGCGTGACCTCTCCGCGCCGCGGCGCTCCCGAACGGGCCGCGCCGCGAGGTCGCGCGCGCCCTGACGCACGCCGGACCCGACGACCGTCGGGCCGCGACCGTCACGCCGGACGGCCGCTCAGTCGCGCCCGCGCCACGTGCACAGGCACGCCTCGTTGCCCTCGACGTCCGCGAGGACCCAGAACGCCGGCGCCCGGTCGTCCGACACCAGGTGCCCTCCTGCGGCGATGGCTGCGGTCACGCGCGCCTCGACCTGGTCGTGCGGGACTGTGACGTCGAGGTGGATGCGGTTGCGCTGGGGCCGCGGGGCGTCCATCTGCTGGAACCAGACCGGGGGCCCGTAGCCGGCGCGGTCCCCCAGGCCCAGCCCCTCGTCCTCCTCGGGCCCGTCGACGTAGCCCAGGACGGCCCGCCAGAACGGGCGTACCGCGGGCCGGTCCAGCGCGTCGATCGCGATCTCGACCTCGAGGAGGCCGTCGGTCTCGGCCGGGAGGTCGAGCTCCTTGGCGGCCAACGAGATGCGGCGGGCGAGCGTCAGGTCGCGCTTGCTCAGGCCGCCGACGTCGTGGGACGACGTCCGGACGGTCACGGTCGCGTAGCGCAGGTCGACGTCGGGATGGTGGTTCATGCCTTCGGCCAGCTCGCCGATCGCGTCGACCAGCTCGACGCCCGCGGTGAACGAGCCCGTCCTGAACCTGGTCTGCGCGGTGCCGAGCAGCACGCGCCAGTCCTCCACCCCGTCGCTGTCGTGGAATTGTCGGGCGGTGATCTCGTCGCTCATGGCTGCTGCTCCGGTGCGGTGTCGGGTGGACGGGGACCCTGCGGAACGTCGTGGCGAGCCGGGGTCGCGGGCCCTGGCCGGTCGGACCGGGGAGGTGCTGCGACGGAGCGTTCCTTGTCCAACTATCCCGCAGGCGGGGGTCCGTCGCCAGCACGCGCGACGAGCGTGCCGAGCACGTGGGCGGGTCGCGTCCGGGCGCTCTCAACGGCCCCGGCCGCGACCGCGTCCAGGCCCCCTACTCGAGGATCGCCCCGCGCGAGGCCGACTGGACGAGCTTGGCGTACTTGGCCAGGACCCCGCGCGTGAACTTCGGGGCGAGCGGCGCCCAGCCCTCCTTGCGGGCCTCGATCTCGGCGTCCTCGACCAGCAGGTCGAGCGTCTTGCGCGCGACGTCGAGCCGGATCCGGTCGCCGTCGCGCACGAACGCGATCGGTCCGGCGTCGACCGCCTCGGGTGCGACGTGGCCCACGCACAGCCCGGTCGTCCCGCCCGAGAAGCGCCCGTCCGTCAGGAGCAGCACGGTCTTGCCGAGGCCCGCTCCCTTGATGGCTCCCGTGATCGCGAGCATCTCGCGCATGCCCGGTCCGCCCTTGGGGCCCTCGTAGCGGATCACGACGACGTCGCCGTCCGTGATGGTCCCGTCCTCGAGGGCGTCGAGCGCCGCGCGCTCGCGCTCGAACACGCGGGCCGTGCCCTCGAACACGTCCGAGTCGAAGCCCGCGGACTTGACCACGGCCCCCTCGGGCGCGAGCGAGCCGCCCAGGATGGTGATGCCGCCCGTGTGGTGGATCGGGTTGTCGAGCGCGCGCAGGATCTTGCCGTCGGGGTCCGGGGGGTCGATCTCCGCGAGGTTCTCGGCGACCGTCCGGCCCGTGACCGTGAGCGCGTCGCCGTGGATCAGCCCCGCGTCGAGCAGGGCCTTCATGACCACGGGAACGCCACCGATACGGTCGACGTCGTTCATGACGTACCGGCCGAACGGCTTGAGGTCGCCCAGGTGGGGCACCTTGGCGGCGACGCGGTCGAAGTCCGCGAGCGTCAGCTCGACCTCGGCCTCGTGCGCGATCGCCAGCAGGTGCAGGACCGCGTTGGTCGAGCCGCCGAAGGCCATGACCACGGCGATCGCGTTCTCGAACGCCTCCTTGGTCATGATGTCTCGCGCCGTGATCCCGCGGCGCAGCAGCTCGACGACGGCCTCGCCCGAGCGGTGCGCGAAGTTGTCGCGGCGGCGGTCCGCCGAGGGTGGTGCGGCCGAACCGGGCAGCGACATGCCCATGGCCTCGGCGACCGACGCCATGGTGTTCGCGGTGTACATGCCGCCGCACGCGCCCTCGCCCGGGCAGATGGCCCGCTCGATGCGGTCCAGGTCGCCCTTGCTCATGAGCCCGCGCGAGCACGCGCCCACTGCCTCGAACGCGTCGATGAGCGTGACGTCCTTCTCCGTGCCGTCCTCGAGCTTGACCCAGCCGGGCATGATCGAGCCCGCGTAGAGGAACACGCTCGCGAGGTCGAGGCGCGCGGCGGCCATGAGCATGCCGGGCAGCGACTTGTCGCAGCCCGCGAGCAGCACGGACCCGTCGAGCCGCTCGGCCTGCATGACGGTCTCGACCGAGTCCGCGATGACGTCGCGGGACACGAGCGAGAAGTGCATGCCCTCGTGCCCCATCGAGATGCCGTCGGACACCGAGATGGTGCCGAACTGCAGCGGGTAGCCCCCGCCCGCGTGCACGCCTTCCTTGGCGCCCTGCGCGAGCCGGTCGAGCGACAGGTTGCACGGCGTGATCTCGTTCCACGAGCTCGCGATGCCGATCTGGGGCTTGACCCAGTCGTCGTCCCCCATCCCGACGGCGCGGAGCATGCCGCGCGAGGCCGTGGCCTCGATGCCGTCGGTCACGGTCCGGGAACGGGGCTTGATGTCGATGTCGTCGCTGGCCATACCCGAGTATCTCCTCACGGGTGAAGTGCGGCCACAGCGCGCGTGGCGGCTCGCCGAGGCATCGCCTCGTCGGGAAGGATGCCGCGATGACCACGACATATCGCCCCTCGCTCCGGCCCGTCCGCTCTTCCCGGACCACCTCGCTCCCGTCAGCCCGGCGAGCCGTGGTGCTCGCTCCTGTCGTCGCGCTCGCCCTGCTCACGGCCGCGTGCTCGGGCACCTCCGAGCCACGGGTGACGCCCACCGCCACGCCGTCGAGCACGGGCACCGCGGCGGCCACCGAGGCCGCTGTCGACGCCACTCCTGTGGCCCCCGAGCCCACGCCGGAGCCCGACGTCGCCGACGAGTCCCCCGAGGCGAGCTTTCGCGCCTGGCTCACCGCGAGCCGTGCGCCCGCGGTCGAGACGGCCTGCGGCTACATGGCCCCCGCGCTCGTCGACCGGATGGTCGCGGAGATGACCGCGCAGGGGTGGCCCGGCATCACGGACTGCTCGTCGATGATCACGACCACGGCCGAGCTCTACGCCGCGGTCGGCGACGTCGCGGAGGTCGAGATCGCGGTCCGCGAGGAGCGCCCCGACGCGACCGTGCTGTCCGTCGCGTACGCGGGCGGCGCCTGCGGGTCGGCCGTCATGGTCCCTGAGGGTGCGACGTGGATCATCTCCGAGCAGTCCGAGGAGCAGTGCTGACGCACGCACCGCTCACCGCGCGCCGCCGCGCACCAGGCTCCGCACGCGACGACGGGCCCGCCCCCTGCCGGGGGCGGGCCCGTCGTCGTGCCGGTGCGCGGTTCAGCGGCGCTTGAGCAGCGACACGTCGCGCACCGCACCGCGGTCGGCGGACGTCGCCATCGCGGCGTAGGCCTGCAGCGCGGGCGAGACGTAGCGGTCGCGGTCGACGGGCTGCCAGGGGCTCTCCGAGGCCTCCATCTTGGCGCGGCGCTCGGCGATCACCTCGTCGGGCACGTTGAGGCGGATGAGGCGCGTATCGACGTCGATCTCGATCTCGTCGCCGTCCTCGACCAGGCCGATCACGCCACCCGCGGCGGCCTCGGGCGAGACGTGACCCACCGAGATCCCGCTCGACCCGCCCGAGAAGCGCCCGTCGGTGATGAGTGCGGTCACCTTGCCGAGGCCGCGTCCCTTGATGAACGACGTGGGGTAGAGCATCTCCTGCATACCCGGCCCGCCTGCGGGGCCCTCGTAGCGCACGACGACCACATGGCCGGGCTCGACCTGCTTGGTGAGGATCTTCTCGACGGCCTCGTCCTGCGACTCGCAGACCAGGGCCCTGCCGACGAAGTGGAAGACGTCCGGGTCGACGCCCGCGGTCTTGAACACCGCGCCGTCCTCGGCGAGGTTGCCGCGCAGCACGGCCAGGCCGCCCTCGACCGTGTAGGCGTTCTCGAGGTCGCGGATGCACCCGTTCGCGGCGTCGACGTCGAGGGACTCCCACCGGTTCGACGTCGAGAACGCCTGCGTGGTGCGGACCCCGCCCGGCGCGGCGTGGAACAGCTCGACAGCCTGCTCGGTCGCCTTGCCTCCGCGCACGTCCCAGTCGTCGAGCCACTCGCGCAGCGTCGGGGTGTGCACCGACGTCACGTCGTGGTCCAGGAGACCGGCACGGTCGAGCTCGCCCAGGAGCGCGGGGATGCCGCCCGCGCGGTGGACGTCCTCCATGTGGAAGTTGGGGTGGTTCGGCGCGACCTTGGACAGGCACGGGACCTGGCGGCTGATGCGCTCGATGTCCGTCAGGTCGAAGTCGATCTCGCCTTCCTGGGCGGCCGCGAGGATGTGCAGGACCGTGTTGGTCGAGCCGCCCATCGCGACGTCGAGCGTCATGGCGTTGGCGAACGCGGCCTTGGTCGCGATGTTGCGCGGCGCGGCCGAGTCGTCCTCCTCGTCGTAGTACCGACGCGCGAGGTCGACGATCGTGCGGCCTGCCTCGAGGAAGAGCTCCTTGCGCGCGGCGTGGGTCGCGAGCGTCGAGCCGTTGCCGGGCAGGGACAGGCCCAGGGCCTCGGTGAGGCAGTTCATCGAGTTCGCGGTGAACATGCCCGAGCACGAGCCGCACGTGGGGCACGCGGCCTCCTCGACCTGCGCGAGCGCCTCGTCGCTGACGTTGTCGTCCGCGGCGTAGTTGATCGCGTTGACGAGGTTCAGGCGCGTCGAGGCCACACCGTCGGCGACGACGACCTTGCCCGCCTCCATGGGGCCGCCGGAGACGAAGATGACGGGGATGTTGAGGCGCAGCGCGGCGTTGAGCATGCCGGGCGTGATCTTGTCGCAGTTGGAGATGCACACGATGGCGTCCGCGCAGTGCGCGTTGACCATGTACTCGACCGAGTCCGCGATGAGGTCGCGGCTGGGCAGCGAGTAGAGCATGCCCGCGTGGCCCATCGCGATGCCGTCGTCGACCGCGATGGTGTTGAACTCCTTGGAGACGCCGCCGGCCTCGCGGATCGCGGACGCGACCAGGTCGCCCATGTCCTTGAGGTGGACGTGGCCCGGTACGAACTGCGTGTACGAGTTCGCGATCGCGATGATCGGCTTGCCGAAGTCCTCGGAGCCCATGCCGGTGGCGCGCCAGAGCGCGCGGGCACCGGACATGTTGCGGCCGTGGGTGGACGTCCGAGAGCGCAGGGGGCGACTCATGGCGGTTCAGCTCCTTCACGTGGTGCTGCGGCCTGGGAGGTGACCGCTCGGACACACTACGCCCGCCCCGGACCCCGCAGGTCGGGCGTCCGGCTCGTGGTCCCCGCCGGGAGGCAGCGCTCCCACCGGGGACCGGATGTGCGATCCCCTACGTAGCACCACCGATACGGGAAAACCCGTCAATCTGCTCAAAAGGTTGCAGGCGACTTCACCCCGGTGGTTAGTTGACAGGGCTGCTCGGACCCCGCCGCCACTGGCCCGCAGAGGCCGATCCCTCGACCACGAGGGGACCGCGGTCCCCGCAGGCAGCACCTCGTCCCGCACCCCGGCCCCGCGCCGTCCGGCGGACGACCCATCGACCAGGGAGACCAGACCCATGAGCCAGGCCACCGCTGCACCGACCCTGAACCCCCGCTCCACGTCCATCTCGACCGACCCCACGGCCGCACCGCACGCGACCACGCCCCCTGTCGTCACGCTGCCCGCGGCACGCCGAGCGCTGGCCGTGCTGCGCATCGCGATCTCGCTCGTCTTCCTGTGGCCCGTGCTCGACAAGACCTTCGGCCTGGGCTACGCGACCCCCGCCGAGCGTGCGTGGGTCGGCGGGGGTTCCCCGACCCAGGGCTACCTGTCCTCGCTCTCGGGGCCGTTCGCCGACACGTTCGGCGCCCTGGCCGGCCCCGCGACCGACTGGCTGTTCATGCTCGGCATGGGCGCGACGGGCCTCGCGCTCCTCCTGGGCGTCGGGACGCGCGTCGCCGCGGTCTCGGGCACGCTCCTTATGGCGCTGCTGTGGGCCACGACGTGGCCCGTGGCCGTGGGCTCCACCAACCCGGTCGTCGAGGACCACGTCGTGACCGCGCTCGTCGTGGTCGTCGTGGCCCTGACCCGTGCGGGCAGCACGTGGGGGCTGGGCGGGGTCGCGGAGCGCGTGGGCGTGCCAGCCTGGATGCGCTGAGGCGACCCGTCGCCCGGCATGCCCGACGGCGCCACGCGCCCGGGTGCAGCGACGCACCCGCGCGCGTGGCGCCGTCGGGCGTGCGGCACCGTCAGTACCCGGACGTCCCCGCCGGGCAGCCGTCCCGCACTGTCACCCGCTAGTGCGCGGGTGCCGCCGCCTCCTGCGCGTCCGCGTGCCGGATGTGTCGCGTGACCCACGGGGCGAGCGCGAACAGGACGAGCGCGAACGCCATGGTGATCGCGCCGACGACCCCGAAGTACGCGGTGTCCGACGCCCCCTGCGTGACCTGGACGATCTGGGCCGTGATCGCCTGCCCCGCCGCGGGGGCCAGGAACCACAGCGCCATGGCCTGGCTGCGGAACGCCTTGGGCGCGAGCAGCGTCGTCGCGGCCAGCCCCACCGGGGACAGGCACAGCTCGCCGAGCGTCTGGATGACGTACACCGAGACCAGGACCCAGGCCGGGGCCTTCTCGTCCGCGAAGATCGCCGACGCGGCCGAGAGCCACACGAACGAGAGCGCCGCGAGCGTCAGGCCCATCGCGAACTTCACGGCCGTCGGCGGGCGGTCCTTGGTCTTGACCCAGATCCACGCGAACACCGGTGCCAGGACCACGATCGAGAACGGGTTCACGGACTGGAAGAACGCGGGCTCGATCGCGATCCCGAAGAACGAGAGCTCGGTGCGGTTCTTCGCGAAGCTCGACAGCGTCGTGGCCGCCTGCTCGAAGATCATGAAGAACAGCATGGCCGCGACGAACAGCGGGATGTACGCCGTGAGCCGCGAGCGCTCGGGGGCCGTGACCTTGGGCGAGCGGAACATCACCAGGAAGTAGGCGATGGGTGCCGCGAACGCGACGTAGGACAGCGTGTCGATGAACGTCGAGATGCCGAACGCCCCCGACACGGCCCAGGCGATGAGCGCCGCGACCACGAGCCCCGCGAGGATGAAGAGCCCGATCCGGACGAGCTTCGGGTACTCCTCGCGCGTGAGCGGGTTGGGCACCGAGTCCCCCGCGCCCCCCAGGTACTTGCGCCCCGCGACGAAGAACACGAGGGCGATCGCCATGCCGACCGCCGCGACCGCGAAGCCCGCGTGGTACCCCCACTGCCGGTTGACGAACCCGACGATGATCGGCGACAGGAGCGAGCCGAGGTTGATGCCCATGTAGAAGATCGAGAAGGCCGAGTCGCGGCGCGGATCGTCGCGCGTGTACAGCTCGCCCACCATCGAGGACACGTTGGGCTTGAGCAGCCCCGTGCCGAGCGCCACGAGCGCGATGCCGAACATCGAGAAGCCGGCCCCCGGGATCGTCAGGGAGACGTGCCCCGCCGCGATGATGATCCCGCCGTACAGGACCGAGCGCCGCGAGCCGATGACCCGGTCCGCGAGCCAGCCGCCGACCACCGACAGCAGGTAGACGCCCGTGCCGTAGATCGAGACCAGGGCGAGCCCCGTGACCTCGTCGAGGGCCAGGCCCCCGTCGGCGATCGAGTCCGTCAGGTAGAAGAGCAGGATCGCGCGCATCCCGTAGTAGCTGAACCGTTCCCACAGCTCGGTGGTGAACAGGGTCATCAGCCCGATCGGGTGGCCGAAGAACGCGTGGTCGCGCGGGACCCGGCCGGCGGCAGGGGCTGCCTCGGCCTCGAGCCGGGGGTCCGGGAGGTCGGGCTGGACGGGCCGCTCGTCGTTGCCGCTCATGGATCGATGCTGCCACCGGCAGGTGGTCGTGGCGACTGGTGGCGGCCCGTGTGCACGCAGCGCCCGGCCCCGGCTAGCGTGGGCGGATGCCCTCCCCCGCACCGACCGTCCTGTGGTTCCGCCGCGACCTGCGCCTGGCCGACAACCCGGCCCTGGGCGAGGCCGAGGGCGAGGCGCGCGCGACGGGGAGCGACGTCGTCGGGCTCTACGTCCTGGACCCCGCGCTCTGGGCGTCGGCCGGACCCGTGCGGCAGGCATACCTGGCCCGCAGCCTGCACGGGCTCGACGCCTCGACCGGCGGCCGGCTCGTGGTGCGCCACGGCGACCCGCGCGAGGTCGTGCCCGCGGTCTGCGCCGAGGTCGGCGCGCGGTCCGTGCACGTGGCCGCGAGCTACGAGCCCTACGGGCGTCGCCGCGACGACGAGGTCGAGGCGCTCCTCGCCCAGCGCGGCACGCGGTTGCAGCGGACGGGTTCGCCCTACGCGGTCGCGCCCGGGCGCGTCCGCACGCGCGGTGGGACGCCCTTCCAGGTCTTCACGCCGTTCCGGACGGCGTGGCTCGAGCACGGCTGGCGCGCTCCCGCTCCCCTGCCCGACGACGTCGCGTGGGCCATGCTCACGTCCGACGGTCTCCCGGACGCACCGGACGTCCGGGCACGGCTGCCGGCCGCAGGCGAGGCGGCGGCGATCGACCGCTGGCGCGCGTTCCTGGCCGACGGCCTGGCCGACTACCCGACCGACCGCGACCGCCCCGACCTCGCGGGGACCTCGTACCTGTCGCCCGCGCTCAAGTGGGGCGAGATCCACCCGCGGACGCTGCTCGCGGACCTCGCGTCGGCCGTCCGCTCGGGCGCGGTGCCCGAGGAAGCCGCCGCGACCTACCGCTCGGAGCTCGCGTGGCGCGAGTTCCACGCCGACGTCCTGTTCCACCACCCTGGCGCTGCTCGGCGCTCGCTGCGGGCCGTGGTCCCCGAGGACGCATGGGCCGGCGGAGCCACCGAGGACGCGCTGCTCGGCGCGTGGCGCGAGGGCCGCACAGGCTACCCGATGGTCGACGCCGGGATGCGCCAGCTCCTCGGCACCGGGTGGATGCACAACCGCGTCCGGATGCTCGTCGCGTCGTTCCTCGTCAAGGACCTGCACGTGCGCTGGCAGCGCGGGGCCGAGCACTTCATGGCCCACCTGGTCGACGGCGACGTGTCGCAGAACCAGCTCAACTGGCAGTGGGTCGCGGGGACCGGGCGCGACGCCGCGCCGTACTTCCGGATCTTCAACCCGGTCACGCAGGGCCTGAAGTTCGACCCCGACGGCGCCTACGTGCGCGAGTGGGTGCCCGAGCTGCGCGGCATCACCGGCAAGGCCGTGCACGAGCCGTGGAAGCTCCCCGGTGGTGCTCCCGGGTATCCCGAGCGCATCGTGGACCACGCGGTCGAGCGCAAGGTGTCGCTCGAGGACTTCGAGCGCGCGCGACGCTGACCGCCCCGGACACGACAGGACGAGCGTGACCCGGAGGTCACGCTCGTCCTGGTGTCCAGCCCGGCGGGGTGGTCGTGCTCAGAGCCCCGCGCGGAACTCGTCCTCGAGGATGCTCATGACGATCGCGTCGGCCCAGCCGTCGCCGTCCCGGAACGCGTCGCGGAGCCGGCCCTCCTCGCGGAAGCCCAGCGACTCGTAGAGCATGCGAGCCCGCGGGTTGATGCTGAGCACGTCGAGGCTCACGCGGTGCAGGTGCGGACCCTCGGGGTGGTCGAACGCGAAGCGCAGGACCTCGAAGATCGCCTCGCGACCGTAGCCGCGCCCCCGGTAGTTGGGGAGCAGGGCCAGGCGAAGGTTGGCCGAGAGCGCGTGCTCGTCGATGTCGTTGAGCACGATCTCGCCGAACATCTCGTCGCTCACGAGCTGACCGTCCCGCTTGGCCGGCGAGGTGATGGCCCAGTCGTAGCGGCCCTCGCGGTCGCTGATCGTGGCCGCCCACTCGTCGATCTGCTCGCGCGTGAACTCGGCCGTGGTCCCCGTGAGCCGGTTGGACTCCGGGTCCTGCACGGACTCCCACATGCGCTCGGCGTCGCGAGCCTCGATGGGTCGCAGCCGCATCATCTCGCCGTAGAGCTCGGGTCCGCGTGTCACGCGACCACCTCCGTGGTGCTTCGGGGCACGGATCAACCGATCCGCTCGATGACCAGCTCGCGGACGCGCCCGGCGTCGGCCTGGCCCTTGGTGGCCTTCATGACCGCTCCGATGATCGCACCGATGGGCCCCATGTTGCCCGAGCGAACCTTCTCGACGACGTCGGGCTGGGCCGCGAGGGCGGCGTCGATCGCCTCGAGGAGCGCGCCGTCGTCCGAGACGACCTCGAGCCCGCGTGCGACCACCACGGCCTCCGGGTCGCCCTCGCCCGCGAGGACGCCCTCGAGGACCTGACGAGCCAGCTTGTCGTTGATCCGGCCCGAGTCGACGAGCGCCTGGAGCTGGGCGATCTGCGCGGGCGTGACCGCGATCTCGGCGATCTCGGTGTCGCTCGTCTTGGCGTAGCGGGCGAGCTCACCCATCCACCACTTGCGTGCGGCCGCGGGGCTCGCACCGGCCGCGACGGTCGCCTCGATGAGGTCGAGAGCGCCCGCGTTGACGACGTCCCGCATCTCGGCGTCGGCGTAGCCCCACTCGCCCTGGAGGCGGTTGCGGCGCGCGACGGGGAGCTCGGGCAGCGTGGCGCGGATCTGCTCGACCCAGTCACGGCTCGGTGCGACGGGCACCAGGTCCGGCTCCGGGAAGTAGCGGTAGTCCTCGGCGTCGGACTTCACGCGACCGGCCGTCGTGACCGAGGTGTCCTCGTGCCAGTGACGCGTCTCCTGGATGACCGTGCCGCCCTCGTCGAGGACGGCGGCCTGACGCGAGACCTCGTAGCGGACCGCGCGCTCGATCGAGCGGAACGAGTTCACGTTCTTGGTCTCGGTCCGCGTGCCGAGCGGCGACTCGGGGGTCGCGCGCAGGGAGAGGTTCACGTCGGCGCGGACGTTGCCGCGCTCCATGCGTGCCTCGGACACGTCGAGCGCACGGAAGATGTCGCGCAGCGTCTGGACGTACGCACGAGCGACCTCCGGGGCGCGCTCCCCCGCACCCGTGATGGGGCGCGTGACGATCTCCACGAGCGGGATGCCCGCACGGTTGTAGTCGACGAGCGAGTACTCGGCACCGTGGATGCGCCCGGTCGCCCCGCCGACGTGGGTGTTCTTGCCCGCGTCCTCCTCCATGTGCGCACGCTCGATGTCGACGCGGAAGATCGTGCCGTCCTCGAGCTCGACGTCCAGGTAGCCGTCGAACGCGATGGGCTCGTCGTACTGCGACGTCTGGAAGTTCTTGGGCACGTCCGGGTAGAAGTAGTTCTTCCGGGCGAAGCGGCAGGACTCGGCGATCTGGCAGTTGAGCGCGAGCCCGATCTTGATCGCGTACTCGACGGCCTTGCCGTTGACCACGGGCAGCGCGCCGGGCAGCCCGAGGCTCACCGGGGTCACCTGCGTGTTGGGCTCGCCGCCGAACTCGACCTCGGCAGCGCAGAACATCTTGGTCTTGGTGCCGAGCTCGACGTGCACCTCGATGCCGATGACCGGGTCGTAGCGGCGGACGGCCTCGTCGTAGTCGACCAGGTCCACGGTTGCGTGTGCGCTCATCGCGCGACCTCCAGCTCCGGGGCCTTGGCCAGCAGCGGCCCGCCCCACGTGTTCTCCAGGGCGGCCTCGAGAGCGGCGCCCACGCGGTACAGACGGTCGTCGGCCTTGGCCGGCGCGAGGATCTGGAAGCCGACGGGCAGGCCGTCGTCCGAGAGACCGTTCGGCAGCGACATGCCCGGGACGCCCGCGAGGTTCGCGGGGATCGTCGCGACGTCGTTGAGGTACATCGCGAGCGGGTCGTCGAGCTTCTCGCCGAACTTGAACGCCGTGGTGGGGGCCGTCGGGGAGACCAGGACGTCGGCCTGGGCGAACGCCGCGTCGAAGTCGCGCTGGATGAGCGTGCGGACCTTCTGCGCGCTGCCGTAGTAGGCGTCGTAGTAGCCCGCCGACAGTGCGTACGTGCCGAGGATGATGCGGCGCTTGACCTCGTCGCCGAAGCCCTGGCCGCGGGTCGCGGACATGACGCGCTCGGCCGTGACGGGACCGTCCTCCGGCTCGACGCGCAGGCCGAAGCGCATGCCGTCGAACTTGGCGAGGTTGCTGGACGCCTCGCTCGGCATGATCAGGTAGTAGGCGCCGAGCGCGTACTTGAAGTGCGGGCACGAGACCTCGATGATCTCGGCGCCGAGCGAGCGCAGCAGGTCGAGCGACTCCGCGAAGCGTGCGCTCACGCCCTCCTGGTAGCCCTCGCCCGAGAGCTCGGAGACCACGCCGACGCGCAGGCCGCGCAGGTCGCCGATCGCGCCCTGGCGGGCCGCGTCGACGAGCAGCGGCAGGTCCTCGTTGATCGAGGTCGAGTCGCGGGGGTCGTGGCCGCCGATGAGCTCGTGCAGGAGCGCCGAGTCGAGGACGGTCCGCGTGACGGGGCCTGCCTGGTCGAGCGAGGACGCCATGGCGATGAGGCCGTAGCGGGACACGCCGCCGTAGGTGGGCTTGACGCCGACCGTGCCGGTCACGGCGCCGGGCTGACGGATCGAGCCGCCCGTGTCGGTGCCGATCGCGAGGGGCGCCTCGTAGGCGGCGACGGCCGCGGCCGAGCCACCGCCCGAGCCGCCGGGGATGCGGTCGAGGTCCCACGGGTTGTGGGTGTTGCCGTACGCCGAGTGCTCCGTCGAGGAGCCCATGGCGAACTCGTCCATGTTGGTCTTGCCGAGGATCGGCAGGCCCGCGGCGCGGATGCGCTCGACGAGCGTCGCGTCGTAGGGAGGGATCCAGCCCTCGAGGATCTTGGAGCCGGCCGTCGTGGGCAGGCCCTTGGTGACGACGACGTCCTTCACCGCGATGGGCACGCCCGCGAGGGGGTGCAGGTCCTCGCCCGCGGCGCGGCGCGAGTCGATGTCGCGAGCCGTCGCGAGGGCGTCCTCGGTGCTCACGTGCAGGAACGCGTGGACCGCGGTGTCGACGTCACCGATGCGGTCGAGGTGCGCCTGCGTCGCCTCGACGCTGCTCACCTCGCCGGAGACCAGGTGCGCGGCGAGGTCCGCGGCACTCAGCCGCGTCAGGTCGTTCGTCATCATTCCTCCCCGAGGATCTGCGGGACGCTGAAGCGTCCGTCTTCGCTGGCCGGTGCTGCGGCGAGGACGTCCTCGACGGGCAGCGGCGGCACGGGGACGTCGTCTCGGAAGACGTTGGTCAGAGGGAGCGGGTGGCTCGTGGCGGGGACGTCAGGAGTGGCGACCTCGCTCACCTGGGCGATCGCATCGACGATGACGTCGAGCTCGCCGGCGAGGCGGTCGAGCTCCTCGGGCCGGAGGTCGATGCGGGCCAGCACGGCGACGCGCGCGACCTCATCACGGGAGATGGTGGACATGGTCGTCAGTCTAGTGCCCGACGACGGCGGTCACGGGGGCGTCCGGCGCACCGTGGCGGTCGCACCACGTGGGCGGCGGGCGTCAGGTCCGCTGCTCGTGCCGACGGGGCTTGAGACGGTCGGGCGCGTCGCGCGCGGGGGTCCACCCGCACGTGAACGAGCCCCGGTACCCGAAGAGGAACCCGAGCCGTTCGTTGGTGACCTCGAGGTCGACCCGGAACACCGCGTCGGCCTCGTCATACCACTCGTGGAGGTGCGCGCGACCGCTCAGCAGCAGGGGGAACCGGAACCCGACCGGCCCCTCGTAGAACCGTTGGGCGTCGGACGTCAGCACCAGGCCACCGCGCTCGTCCGCTCGGAGGTCGAGGTCGACGGCCAGGTGCTGGTGGGTGCCGAGGTAGTCGACGACCCGGTCACCCACCAGGACCATCGTGGCGTCGAACCGTCGTCGCCTGCCCCGGATCTCGTACTCCCGGACGAACGTCACCGTCTCCCGCCCGAGCGGGTCCAGGTACGGGTAGTTCTCGATCGTGAACGGCACGTCTGTGCCCGTGTCGGGCACGAGGATGTTGCGGAGCCGGCCGAGCTGGAGGAAGGGTACGGTCCACCACGGTCCACGACGGACCTCGGACATCACGCCGCGACCGGTGCACGCCTCGCCGCTGTCGAGCCCGACCGAGAACCGGCGCTGCAGCATGGGGTGCAGCCGCGCGAAGTCGGGGCCCATGGCCTTCTGGAAGATCGACGTCATGGTGCGCTCCTCGGTGCGGGGAGGGACACGAGCGTCGCTGGTGCGTCGCGCAGGTGGTCGTCCCGGCGCCGGCCACGAGCCGGAGCCCGGCGGCAGCGCCCTGCGCGCGGTCGCTCGGGCCGCCAGAGCCACAGGACGCTGCGCAGCGGCCAGCGCTCGGGCGGCTCGCCGCGCTCTGCCCAGATGCGCAGGCGATCGAAGCTCCACGCCGTGGCCCAGCCCAGAGCGGGTCGTGCGACACGGTCCAGGAGCCGCCCCCAGCCGGGGACGTAGTCGTAACCCGTGACGAAGCAGACGCCGTCCCCGGCCGGCACGTAGCGCCAGTAGCCACGGCCGGAACGAATCGGTGACAAGGGGTCCGACGTCGCGAACCGCAGGGCCGAGGTGCGGGAGCCCTCCCGCCCGCTGGTGTCGCCGATGCTCACGCCGTCGCCGGCGACCGTGCGGAGCGGCAGGCGGCGTGTGTACGTGAACCGGGTAGCCCCGGTTCCGGTCGGCTCGGTCGGGACGATCCGGGAGAACCGCACGTCCCAACGCACGTGCTGCTCGGGGTCCTGCGTGAGGGACCAGACCGTATCGAGAGGAGCCGCGATGCGCACCTCGACGTAGATACCTCGCGCTCCCATCTCGTCAGGTTAGCGGGGCGGACGCCCCCGAACGCGCCGCCCCGCGGGACGGTCGCCGTGGTCGTCAGGGCATGGAAGTGCCCCGGGCACGGGGTGCTCCGGGGCTGGGTTCTGGTGGGCCGGCCGTGTGGTGGTGGTGTGGTGCTGGCCTGGCGGGCCGGTTGTTCGGGGCTCATGGAAATACCAAAGGCCCACCCCGTGTGGGGTGGGCCTTTGGTGAATGGTTGTCCGGCGGCGACCTACTCTCCCACCCCGTCTCCAGGGCAGTACCATCGGCG